>CAZQCP010000073.1:0-14577 GCA_964592115.1 uncultured Ilumatobacteraceae bacterium | reverse complement strand
CCACCACGCCCGACAACGCCTCCACCAACTCACCGAACATCGGCAGACGGAATAGGCGTCGCTCGGGCTCAGGGGCGGATCAGGGCGCTGAGCATCGCTTGGAACTTGGCTTGGGTCTCGGCGAGCTCGGCGTGGGGATCGCTGTCGGCGACGATCCCACCGCCGGCGACCAAGCGTGCCGAGCGGCGGTCCTCCGACAGCTCGGCGCAGCGGATGGCCACCGCCCACGTGCCGTTGCCGGCACCGTCGACCCAGCCGACGGCGCCGCCGTACCGTCCCCGAGCGAACCCCTCGACCGACTCGATCAATTCGAGCGCAGCGTCGCGAGGGTGACCGCCGAGCGCGGGGGTGGGAGAGAGCGCCCGTGCCAGCTCGACGACGCTGGGGCCGGGCTGGGACAGTATTCCCTCCATGCGCGTGCCGAGGTGTTGCACGTTGGCGACGGTCACGATCGATGGCTCGGGCTCCCAGTCGAGGTAGCTGGCCCATGGCAGCAACGTGTCGTGGACGACGTCGATGACGACCCGGTGCTCGACCTGGTTCTTCGTGCTGGCGATCAGGTCGGCGGCGATGCGGGCGTCGTTGTCGACATCGCCCGTGCGCGGCGCGGTCCCGGCCAGTGGATGCGAGCGCACGACCGGCCCGTCGACCTCGACGAGCAGCTCGGGAGACGCGCCGATGAACCCGTCGATCGAGTACCGGTAGCTCGACCCGAAGCTGGCGCGCAATCGGAGTAACACGGCATGCACGTCGATCGGGTCGTCGGCGGACACGACGATCGGGCGGGCGATCACGGCCTTGGTCAGTTCACCGCGCCGGACCGCGTCGCGAGCTGCGGTCACCGCGGCGAGGTAGTGCTCGGTGGCGACTGCGGGTTCGAGGCGGTAACTGGTCGCACTCGCTGCTGCAGGCTGCGCGCCGACGAGCACCGCCCGCACCGCGTCGTCGTCGAAGCAGTCCGCTCGGTCGCCGACGACGGTGACCGTCGCTTCGCCCGTCGGGTGCTTACGGACGGCCACCCACGGCACGATGAGATCGGCGTCGGCCCCGGGTCGGAACGGCAGCGTGCCGATCGCGATCGGTCCGGCGGCGGCGATGCCCGACTCGTCGTGGTGGTCGAGCGCGGCAAGCCAGGCGGTCGCCTCGTCGACGGGCACCATGGCCGCTCGACCTTGCCCGGCGAGTCCGACGGCGTTGCGGACGAACAGCACGCCGTCGCCTCCGGCGACGTCGTTGAGGTCGACGGGCTGGCTCGTGTACGCGCGGAGCGGTCGGGTGACAGCACGCATCGGCGTGCTCACCCCCGCGTGCCGACGAGCAGCTGGGTGAGTCCGCCGGAGAGGTGCGTGTGGCTCGCGTCGGCGAATCCGGCGGCGCGCAGGCCGTCGACCATCGCAGCAGGCGGTGGCAGGTAGGCGACGCTCTTGGGGAGGTAGCGGTACGCCGCGCCATCGGACAGCAGCGCTCCGATGCGCGGCACGATCTTGCCGAAGTAGATGTCGTTGCCCCAGCGGATCACCGGGTTGTGGGGGATGCCGACATCGAGCAGTGCGATGCGGCCGCCGGGTCGTACGACCCTGCCCAGCTCCCCGAAGAACTCGGTGAGATCGACGAGATTGCGCAGCGCGAACCCGCACGTGACACCGTCGACGGACGCGTCGGGAACGGGGAGACGGAGGATGTCGGACTGCACGCGGGCGACGCCGGATCGATCGGCGAGCAGCATCCCGAAGCTGAGATCCATCGAGATCGGACGCAGGCCGGCCGCCGTCAGATCGATGCACAAGTCGCCGGTGCCACTCGCGAGATCGAGCACGAGCGCGCCGGGAGCCAGCGCGAGCTCACGGACCGCCCGTCGTCGCCAGCCGACGTCGAGGCGCAACGAGATGATCCGGTTGAGCCGGTCGTAGCGGGGGGCGATCGCATCGAACATCCCCTGCACGGCGGCGACCTTCTCGTCGCCCTCGGGCAGCTCGTCGGTATCCCACGCCGCCCGGTCGACGGTCGCTTGCGATGTCACGCAGATGAGGTTACGACGCCGACTCGACGGTTGCCGCGGCGACCTCGCGCGCCCACCGGTAGTCGGCCTTGCCGCTCGGCGAGCGCACGATCTCATCGACGTACTGGATCGCCTTGGGCAGCTTGTAACGGGCGATGTGCTCGGCCGCGACCGTGAGCAACGCTTCGTCATCGACGTCGTGGCCCTCGCGCACGCGCACGATCGCCACGACCTCGTTCCCCCAACGCTGGCTGGGTCGACCGGCGACGACGCAGTCGTAGACGCCGGGGTGGGCCTTGAGCGCGGCTTCGACCTCCTCGGCGAAGATCTTCTCGCCGCCCGAGTTGATCGTGACCGAGTCGCGTCCGTGGAGCTCGACGATGTTTCCCTCCAAGACGCGAGCGCGGTCGCCGGGGATCGCGTAGCGGATGCCGTCGACGACCGGGTACGTGCGGGCGGTCTTCGCCTCGTCGCCGAGGTAACCGAGCGCCAGCCGCCCGCGCTTGGCGAGCCAACCGATCTCCTCGTCTCCCGGTGCGAGGACGCGGTCGAGATCGGCAGAGAGCACGACGTTGCCGGGTGTGGCCTCGAAGCGCCCGGTCGTGGCACCGCCACCGACCGACACCTGCGACACCTGCCCGCCCGCCTCCGACGAGCCGAGCCCGTCGACGATCATCACCGTCGGCAGATGGCTGAGGAACTCATCTTTGAGGTTGGCCGACAGCGGTGCGCCGCCGGAGAGGATCACCGTCAGCGACGACAGGTCGTAGGGCTCGCCGCGCGACGGGCGCTCGAGCTCGTCGAGCAGCGGACGGGCGAACGCATCGCCGACGATCAGCAAGAAGTTGATCGCCTCGCGCTCGATCAGCGACCAGATGTCGACGGGATCGAGTCGCTCGGGCACCGACTGCACGACGACCGTGCCACCACCGAGCCACGTGCGAAAGCTCATCCAGTGACCAGCACCGTGCATGAACGGCGGTGCCAGCAGCGCCTTCAAGCCGGTGTTCGCCTCGGCGACGAAGTCGTCGATCGACGTCGCGGATGTCGAGCCGCCGAAGCACTCGACCATCGCGTCGCCGTTGCGCCACATCACGCCTTTGGGCATGCCCGTCGTGCCGCCGGTGTAGAGCATGTAGAGGTCGTCGGGGCTCCACTCCACGTCGGGTCGCGCCGGCGACGCGGCGGCGAGCGCTTCTTCGTACCACACGGCGCCCGGAAGCAGCGGGAGACCGCTGCCATCGTCGACCTGCAGGATCACACGCAGGTCGGGCAGATCGGGGAGCACCTCGGCGAGCGTCGGCGTGAACGTCGAGTGCACCACCACGGCCGTGGCCCGCGAGTCGCGGAGCAGATACACGAGCTCCTCGGCGACGTAGCGGTAGTTGACGTTGAGCGATGCCACCCGCGCCTTCAGCGCGCCGAGCATCACTTCGAGGTACTCGTTGCCGTTGTACAGGTAGATCGCCACGTGATCCTGCCCGCTCTCGTGCCCGGCGAGTTGGTCGCGCTCGACGGACACGCCGAGGCCCTGATCGATGAGGTGGTTGGCGAGGCGTCGCGTGCGCTCGGTGATGTCGGCCCACGTCAGGCGGAGATCGCGGAAGACGAGGCAGTCCTCGTCGGGCCGCGCCGCAGCGATCGCTTCGTGGACCTCGGCGAGTGCGAACTCCGGCACCGCGGGTTCGTGGTCGCTCACTCGTAGTACCGGAAGATGACCTCGGCGACGCAGGACGGCTTCGGCGCCCCTTCGACCTCGAAGACGAACTCCATCGTCACCTGCGCGCCTCCGGCGACGTCGTCGACCTCTTTCAACGTGGCGCCGAGGCGCAGCTTCGAGCCGACCGGAACGGGCGACGGGAAGCGAACCTTGCCGCAGCCGTAGTTGACGCCCATCGAGATGCCGGTGACGACGAATGCCTGCGGGGACAGCATCGGACCGAGCGACAAGGTGAGGTAGCCGTGGGCGATCGGGCCGCCGAACGGGCCGGCCTTGGCACGCTCGGGATCGACGTGGATCCACTGGTGGTCGCCGGTTGCGTCGGCGAACGTGTTCACCTGCTCCTGGGTGATCTCGACGTAGGGCGAGTACCCGAGGTGCTCGCCGACGAGCGACTTCAGCTCTGCGATTCCGTTGATCGTGCGGGTCATGTCGAGAGCTTGGCAAACTGGATCGATGCATGACGAAACAGACGGCGCCGGCGCGCCATTCCGCTCGGGGTTCGTCACGCTGGTCGGGCGACCCAACGTCGGCAAGTCGTCGCTCGTCAATGCGATTTGCGGGCGCAAGGTGAGCATCGTCTCCGACAAGCCCCAGACCACCCGCCACCGGATCATGGGCGTGCTCACCCGTCCCGACTCCCAGATCGTGTTCGTCGATACGCCCGGATTGCACAAGCCGGTGACCGCCCTTGGCGAGCGGGTGAACGCCACCGCGCTCGACAGCGTCAGCGACGTCGACGTCACGTGTCTCGTCCTCGACGCGACGGCGCCGTTCGGCAAGGGCGACCGCTGGGTCGCCGACCGCATCGACATCGCCCGCTCGATCGTCGTCGTCAACAAGATCGACGTCGCCAGCCACCAGCAGGTGGCCAAGATGCTCACGGCCGCGGGGCCGCTCGGCGCCGCGGAGTACTTCCCGGTGTCGGCGCTCACCGGCGACGGCATCGGCCCGCTCGTCGGGCACCTCACGACGTTGCTGCCCGCGGGGCCGAAGTACTTCCCCGACGACGAGGTGTCGGACCTGCCCGAGGAGCGCTGGGTCGCCGAGCTCGTCCGCGAGCAGCTCCTGGCGGTGACCCGCGACGAGCTGCCCTACTCGATCGCCACCCAGGTGACCGAGTGGGAGTGGCCACGCATTCGCGTCGACATCGTCGTCGAGCGCGACAGTCAGAAGGGGATGGTCATCGGCAAGGGGGGCAGCGTGCTCAAACGGGTGGGGGAGCGGGCGCGGGCACAGCTCCCCGAAGGCGTCTATCTCGAACTGCGGGTGAAGGTCGACAAGGACTGGCAGCGCCGCCCGGACCGCGTCGAGCGCCTCGGCTACTGATCTGCCCTGTTCGTTACTCGGTCGGGGCGGAGGTCGGCGTCGCTCCGTCGTCCGCCGTCGTGACGGCCGCCGGTGTCGGCGCCGCGGTGGTCGTGGTCGTCGTCGATGTCGTGGTGGTCGTGGTCGTGGTGCGCAACAGGTTGGCGTAGTCGTCGAACGACAGTGGCTGTCCAGCCTCGGACAGCAGGCTGTTGCCCATCTTCACCGGGATCGGCTCGCCGGCGATCGTGAACGTGACCTGGCCGATCCCGAGCACGCTCCTGACCATCGTCAACACGATCTGGGCGATCGCCTCGGTCTGTTGCGTCGACGGCACGCGATCGAACGTCGCGCTGTCGAGGTCGACGGTCAACACGCCGCCCAACTCCGACGTCGTGACGATCAGCCCGTCCTCGATGAGGGTCTCGAGTCCGGCTCCGGGAGTCGGTCCCTCCTCCAAGATGTCGGCGACCTGATCGGCCGACGTGCCCGCGGGGAGGTCGCGGGGTTCGGGTTGCAGGCGACCGCGGGTGAGGAAGTACAGCTCGACGGGTGTGGTGCGGGTGGGCAGGGTCGTGGTCGAACTCGTCGGCGGGGGATCGACGAGGGTGGTCGTCGTCGTGGTGGTCGTCGACGTCGTGGTGGACACCTGGTCGAGCCCGAACGGGATCTCCTCCGGGGGGATGACGGTGAACGTCGAGTCGCCGGAGGGCACACCGCACGCCGTCAGCGTGGCCGCCCCGACCCCGACGATCACCGCGACGGCCGCCATGGTGCGCACGCCCCGTCTCGTCGTCGGCTGTCTGGTCATCGGCCGACCTGGTGATGGCTGGGCACCTTGACCGGCAACTCGATGACGAAGCGGGCGCCACCGCCGATCCGATCCTGCACCCACGCGGCGCCGGACATCGCCGCACCGTGCTCGGCCACCAGTGCCAGCCCGAGGCCGGTACCGACACGGTGCCGGGCCGCGCTGCCGCGGGCGAAGCGTTCGAAGATGCGTTCCCGCTCGCCATGGGCGACGCCGGGTCCGGCATCTTCCACAGCGAGGCGGAATCGGTCCGTGCCGGCCGGTGCGAGCTCGATCCGTATCGCTCCGCCGCCGTGATTGCGTGCGTTCTCCAACAGGTTGGCAAGGATACGTTCGAACCGGATCTTGTCGATCGCGACCTCCTCGGGCGCGCCCGCGGCGACCACGATCGGCACGTCGGGCTCGCCGTACCGGGCGGCGATGCGGCGCACGAGGTCGACGAGCACGACATCGTCGATGTTCAAGTCGGTCGCACCGGCATCGAGGCGCGCCAGTTCGAGCAGGTCGATGACCATCGCGTCGAAGCGGTGCACCTGACTGACGACGACATCGAGTGCCTGCTGGGTGCGAGCCGGGATGTCGTCGCGCCGGGCGTCGAGCACCTCGATGGCGGCGGCCAGCGCGGTGATCGGCGAGCGCAGCTCGTGGCTGACGTCGGAGGCGAAGCGGGCCTCGCGCTCGATGCGGGTCTGGACCGCGTCGGCCATCTCGTTGAACGATCCGGCCAACCGGTCGAGGTCGGGGTCGGATTCGGGCGCCAGCCGGGTGTCCAGGCCACCCGACGCGATGTCTTCGGCCGCGTCGGCGACCTGGCTGAGCGGCCGGAGCAGGCGGCGGCTCGTGGCGAGCCCGAACAGTGTGGCGAGCACGACGGTGCCGAGCACGCCGAGTACGAGCGCGGTCAAGATGGCGGTCAGGGTCGTCTCGGTGTCGTCGAGCGGGAACGCCTCGAAGTACGAGGTCTCGTACTCGGCGATGTGGACACCGACGACCATGTACTCCGTGCCGCTGATGGCGTCGATCTGCACGGCGGTGGCGCCGCCGCGGACCGCGTCGACGAGTCGCTCGGGCAGATCGTTGAGCGTGTAGCGCTGGTCGGTCGCCGCCCGCAACGAGAGCTCCTCGGTCGTGCTGAGCACTGCGAACCCTCCGGTCTCCGTCCGCAGCTCGTCGTCGAAGAACGCACCGACCGCCGTCGGCGACGGGTCGAGCGTCAGTTGCTGACGGACGAGCTCGGCGTTGGCGAACGCCTGCAGTCGTGCCGCGGTCTCCTCGTCGTCGATCAGGTTGCTGCGCGTCAACCCGTAGGTCACGCCGATGAGCACGATCCCGGCGAACAAGGCGATGAACGCGAAGAACAAGGTGACGCGAGTTCGAAGACGGAAAGAACGACGCCACGCCACGGGCTGCAAGTGTTGCAGGTTGGGGGCGGGGAGCCCACGCGCTGCCGGTGAGGCGCCAGGGGGAGGAAGGCACCCCACCGGGGCAGCGTGAACAGGTGTCATTGTCATCACTGTGTGTGACGAGGGTTTGCGTGCTCTGTGCGATTTTCGTAACAAAACCGGAGGGTTCGCCCCGGGACTCGCGATACTGACTCGCTGACATGGAGTCGCTGCTGTTCATCGAAGACGACGACGGGATCCGGCTCGCGCTGACGCTCGCGCTGGAGGACGAGGGCTACTCGGTGCGCCAAGCGGCCGACGGCGAGGAGGGCCTTGCGGCGTTCGGCCAGTCGCCGCCGGATCTCGTGCTGCTCGACTTGCGTCTGCCGGACATGTCGGGCTTCGAGGTCTGCCGCACGATCCGCAGCCAGAGCATCGTGCCGATCATCATCATCACGGCCCAGACCGACACGGTCGACATGGTGGCGGGCTTGGAGGCGGGGGCCGACGACTACATCACGAAACCCGTGGTGCCCAAGGAGCTGGCGGCGCGCATCCGGGCGCTGCTGCGGCGTGTGCACCTCCACGGGAAGGGGAACGCGCCTGGTGCCTCGACGTTCGGCGACGTCGAGGTACGGCGCGAGCAGGGGATCGTGCTCAAGGCGGGGGTCGAGCTCAACTTGACCAAGACGGAGTTCCGCCTGATGTGCGAGTTCGCCGATCACGCCGGTGCCGTGCTGTCGCGCGACCAACTGCTCGAACGCGTCTGGGGGTACGAGTACCTCGGCGACTCGCGCCTCGTCGACGCGCACGTACGGCGTCTGCGGCTGAAGATCGAAGATCACCCCGACGAGCCGAAGCTGATCGTCACGTCGCGCGGCGTCGGCTACCGACTGATGACCGACTGAGTGAGCAGACCGATCAGTCCCGCACGTACAGCGCTTCGATCTCGGCGCTGAACGCCGCCGCCACGCCCCTGCGCTTGAGCTTCGACGTCGGCGTGAGCAGGTCGGAGTCCGGGAGCCACTCGTTGGGGAGCACCTTCACCTTCTTCACCGCCTCGGCGTTGTTGAACGCCTCCATCGCCGTTCGCACGCCAGCGTCGATCTCGGCGATCACGTCGGCGTTCTGAGCGAGTGCCTCGACCGTTGCGTCGGCGCCGGTCAGCCCGTGCTCGCGTGCCCACGCCGCGGCCGCGTCGGGGTCGAGCACGACGAGCGCAGCGACGAAGGGCCGCTGCTCGCCGACGGCGCAGGCCTGGCCGATCAGCGGGACCATCTTCAGCGCTGCTTCGAGGTTGGCGGGGCTGACGTTCTTGCCGCCGGCCGTGATGATCAGTTCCTTCTTGCGGTCGACGATCTTCAGGTAGCCGTCGTCGTCGAGCACGCCGATGTCTCCGGTGTGCACCCAGCCGTCGTCGTCGAGCGTCTCGGCCGTCTTCTCCGGCTGGCCGAGGTAGCCGATGAAGTTGTTGCCACCGCGGCACAGGACTTCGCCGTCCTCGGCGATGTGGATCTCGACACCGGTCGCTGCCCGACCCACACAGCCCGGCTTGGGGATGTTGGCCCACGTGAGCACGGCGGTCGTCTCGGACAGGCCGTAACCCTCGGTGAGCGGCACGCCGATCGTGCGGAACCACGCCAGGATCTCGGCGGGGAGCGGGGCCGCGCCGGTGATGCAGATCAACGCCTCGTCGAGACCGATCAGGCCACGCACGGTCGAGAACGCCACTTGGTCGAGGAAGTCCCACGTGGCGAGCTCGTCGTCGCTCGCTTCGCCGCGGTCGCGCTTGGCGGCGATCGGTGCCGCCGCGGCGACGGCTTCGGCGAACGGTTGGGCCTTGTCCGGATCGGCTCCGACAGCCGCGTTGACGCCCGCGTACAGCTTCTCCCACACCCTCGGCACGCCGATGAACAGGTGCGGCTTGACCTCGCCGAGGAACGCGCTGAGCAGGCCGGTCTCGGGACAACACGAGATCTCGGTGGCGAGATCGAGCATGTAGTAGTGGCCGATCAGCCGCTCGAAGATGTGCGCCATCGGCAGGTACGAGAGGTGCCGCTTACCGGCGAAGTCGCCGATCGTGGTCTGCTCCTGCATCGTCTGGCCGACCGACTCCAACGTCCAGGCGATGTTGGAGTGGCTGAGCATGACCCCCTTCGGCGGACCGGTCGTACCGGACGTGTAGATGATCGTGGCCAGGTCGTCGAGGTCGGCGGTCGGTGCTTCGGCGGCGAGGTCGAGTGGCGTTGCCTCGGACAGCGTCGAGTAGGCGACGACGCTGTCGCCCGCGTGCTCGGCGGGTTCGAGGACCACGACGTGTTGCAGCGAACCGATCTTGTCGCGCACCTTCGCGAACCGTTCCAGGAACCCCGCGTCCTCGACGACGGCAACCTTTGCGGAGCAGTCGTTGGCGAGGTATTCGATCTGCTCGGGCGACGACGAGTTGTAGATGGACACCGGCGTCGCGCCGAGGAACAGCGCGGCCACGTCGACGACGTGGAACTCGGGGCGGTTGCGCAGCATCATCACGACGGTGTCGCCTCGGCCGACACCGAGTGCCCGCAGGCCACCGGCCACGGCGGCCACGGCATCGGCCATCTCGGCCAGCGTCCAACCGTGCCAGTCGCCCGCCGAGTCCTTCCAGCGCAGCACGGTCACCCCCCGATTGCGCTCGACGTTGTCGAGGAAGCGTTGCGCCAGGTTCTTGCCGGCGAGTCGTTCGGTGATCTCCTGCCCGGTGGTCATGGGCGTCAGTCTCCCATGCGCCGACGACACGACGTCAAGAACTGCCAGACGGCGACGACGGCATCCGGTCGAGGAAGCCGACGACGGCGTCGGAGAACACGTCGTTGCGGTCGCCGGCGATCATGTGTGCGGCACCCGCGACGTCGACGTACTCGGCGTGAGGCACGAGCGCGAGGAACTCGGCGACCTCCGCCTCGGTGACGAGATCGGACAGCCGCCCGCGCACGAGCAGCGTCGGCGTGTGGAGGCTCGCGGCGATCGACTCCAGGTCGCGGGGGTCGCGGTCGCGGGCGTGCTCGGTGCCGCGGATCGTCATGAACGCCGGGTCCCAATGCCACCGCCACCGGCCGTCCTCGCCGAGCCGGAGGTTCTTCGCCAGCCCAGACAGGTCCTTGGGGCGCGGACGATGCGGTTGGTATGCGGCGATCGCGTCGGCGGCTTCGTCGAGCGAGGCGAATCCTTCGACCGCGTTGGCGCCCATGAACGCCATGATCCGCTCGACGCCGGCGGCTGCCGGGCGCGGCGTGATGTCGACGAGCACGAGCGCGTCGATCGCCTGCGGGTCCGCGGCGAGGGCGTGCATCCCGGTGCTTCCGCCGAGCGAGGCGCCGACCCACGCGACCGGCTCGCCGACCCACTCGATGACGGCGAGCGCGTCTGCACAGAACGCGTCGAGCCGGTAGTCGCCGTCAGGGGCCCAACTCGAGTCGCCGTGCCCGCGCAGATCGATCGACAGCACCCGAAAGCCGCGGTCGGACAACGTGACCGCCGTGTTGCCCCACGAGTGGCGTGTCTGCCCGCCGCCGTGGGCGAGGATGACCGGGTGGCCGTCGCCCGGCCAGTGGTCGCCGGCGATCCGGACGCCGCTCGGGGTGTCGATCGTGACACTCATCGGTCGACCGCCGCCGAGGTGTGAGGGAGCGAGCGCCAGCGAGCGAGCGGCCAGGAGCGGCCTGCGTGACCGGGGAACGCAATGACGGTCATCGCTCCTCGGTCTCGTCGTCGGCCGACGCCCACGAGGGCGTGCGCTTCTCGGCGAATGCGCGCATTCCTTCGGCTCCTTCCGGAGCCTGGAACAACTCGTCGGACAGCGCCCGCATCCGGGCGAAAGCCGTGTCTCGGTCGAGTCCGGGCACCGAGCGCAGCAGCCGCTTGGTCGCGACCACGGCGGCGGGTCCGCCGCGGAGCACCGCCGCACACAGGTCGCTGACGGTGGACGCGACGTGGTCGCTGACGTGCGTGACGAGTCCCATCGCTCGGGCCTCGCCGGCATCGAAGGGCTCGCCGGTGAGCATCGCTGCCGCGATGCGGCCAGGCGGAACCCGGGCGAGGATCGGCACGGAGATGATGGCGGGAGCGACGCCGATGCGGACCTCGGTGAGCGCGAACGTGGTGGCGGCGTTGACGACGACGAGATCGCAGGCCGCCATCAGCCCGATCCCGCCAGCCCGCACGGCGCCATCGACGCCGGCGATCGTGATCGCGTCGGCATCGCTGAGCCGTTCGAGCGCGCGCACGAACGGCGTCGAGTCCGGCGGTCCGGCGGATCGTTCCTTGAGGTCGGCGCCGGCACAGAACGCCGGTCCGCGATGTGTCACCACCACCACCCGCGCCGCTGCCTCCTCGGCGCGATCGAGGGCCTCGTGGAACCCGTCGAGCAACGCCCGTGAGAGTGCGTTCCGGTTGTGCTGGGAGTCGAGCGTGATCGTGGCGATCCGATCGCGGAGCTCGACGTCGACGACTCGATCCATCGTCCAGACCGTAGCCACGGCTCTGCGGAGCACTCGGGTCGGCACCGCTATGGTCGGAGGTGTGAACGACGAGATGCTCGCCAAGGTCCGTACCGGTTCCGGCTTCATCGCTGCCCTCGACCAAAGTGGTGGAAGCACGCCGAAGGCGCTGCGCCTGTACGGGGTCGACGACGACGCGTGGAGCACCGACGACGAGATGTTCGACCTGATCCACGCGATGCGCACGCGCATCGTGACGTCGCCGAGCTTCACGGGCGACAAGGTGCTCGGAGCGATCCTCTTCGAGCAGACGATGGATCGCGAGATCGAGGACAAGGGAGCGGCGGACTACCTGTGGAGCGTGAAGGACGTGGTGCCGTTCTTGAAGGTCGACAAGGGCCTCGCCGACGCTGAGCACGGCGCGCAGTTGATGAAGCCGATGCCAGGCCTCGACGAGTTGCTCGCTCGCGCCCGTGACCTCGGCGTGTTCGGCACGAAGATGCGGTCCGTGATCGCCGCCGCCGATCCGGCTGGCATCGCCGCAGCGGTCGACCAGCAGTTCGAGGTCGGCGCGCAGATCGCCGCCGCGGGGCTCGTGCCGATCCTCGAACCCGAAGTGGACATCACGATCGCCGACAAGGCCGATGCCGAAGCGTTGCTCCTCGAGCAGCTCGCCTCCGGCCTGGACGCGCTCGGAGACGACCAGACGGTGATGCTGAAGCTGTCGATCCCGACCGTCGACAACCTCTACGCCGACCTGATCGCGCATCCGCGGGTCGCCCGCGTCGTCGCGCTGTCGGGCGGGTACACACGCGCCGACGCCAACGAGCGTCTGGCGCGCAACAACGGCATGATCGCCAGCTTCTCGCGAGCGCTCACCGAAGGGCTGTCGGCGCAGCAGAGCGACGACGACTTCGATGCCACCCTCGGTGCCGCGATCGACGGTATCTACCAGGCGTCATTGACCTGAGGCCTCACCCCGAGATCGTCGCCAGGAACTCCTCGACGTCGGCGCGGTCGCGGGTGCGGCGCATCGGGGGGAGTGCGCGGACGATGTCCCAGCGATAGTTCGCCTTGCCGAGGCGAGGGTCCATCACCGCAACGACGCCGCGGTCGGTTGCGGTGCGGATCAACCGGCCGCACGCTTGGGCCAGCATCGTCGCCGCCCGTGGCACGTCGATCTCGGTGAACGCTGTCGCTCCGACCTGCTCGCGGCGAGCGCTCAGCAGCGGATCGTCGGGGCGCGGGAACGGGATGCGGTCGATCACCACGAGCGACAGCGTGCGACCGGGCACGTCGACGCCTTGGAACAGCCCGGCGGTGGCGAACAGGCACGTCTCTTCGCTGTCGGCGAACGCCTTGACGAGGGCCGGCTTGGGGAGGTCGCGCTGGGTGAGGATCGGCACGTCGAGCCGTTCGCGCAGCACGGCCGCGGCTTCGTCCATCGATCGCCAGCTCGTGAACAACGCGAGGGTGCGGCCGCCGGCGGCGGCGATCAGGGCAGCGAGCTCGTCGTGCACGGCCGATCGGAAACCGGCGCTGTTCGGGTTCGGCATGTGCAGCGCGCAGTACAGGAGCGAGTTCGTCTCGTAGTCGAACGGGCTCCCGACGTCGTGCACGTCGACCTCATCGGCAGGGAGCCCGACGCGTGCCCCGAGTGACGCCGGGAGCGTGGCGCTCGTGAGGATCGCCGTGCGCCGCTGCCACACGCCCTCCTGCATCGCTGGGCCGACGTCGAGCGGGGCGATCTCGAGGCGCGGTGACTGAGGGCTGCCGGACACGAACGCCACGTATCCCTCTCGCCCCTCGATGGCGATGTCGATCTGCTCGATCGCCCTGCCGGTGAGCTTCGTCGCTCGGAGCACTCGCTGCTTGGCCTCCTCGACGGGCGTGTCGATCCCGATGAGCGCCTCGCTGATCGTGCCGAGCCGGAGGCGGGCATCGGTGAGGACGTTCTGGATCGAGTCGGGGAGTGGGGTCGGCAACCGTTCGCCGACGTGGGGGGAGATCGCGTCGCGCAACCCGTCGGCCAGCTCGGCGACCGAGCCGAGCAGTTTCGGATCGGTGAGGATCCTGCCGACGACGCCCGACAGCGCGGTGAAGCGGCCGGGTGCGATCTCGGCGCCGACGGTGTCGCTCATGATGTCTTCGAGGACGTGTGCCTCGTCGAACACCACGATGTCGTGCGGCGGCAAGATGGCGCCGCCGCTGGCGACGTCGAGCCCGTACAGATGGGTGTTGACGACGACGACATCGGCGGCGGCCGCCCGCCGCCGGGCCTGTTCGGCAAAGCACGGCTCGCCAAGTGGGCAGCGGTCGGCGCCCGGGCACTCATCGCTGCCGACGCTGACGGCTCGCCACGCGTTGTCGGACGGGGTCCAGTCGAGCTCAGCCTGATCGCCCGTCGCCGTGCGCCCCGACCACTCCGACAGGCGGCGGATCTCGGCCCGGGTCTGGACCGCCAGCGTCTCCAGTTCGAGCTGGCCCTGCTGATCGGCGTTGACCTCACGCAGCCGCTGGAGACACACGTAGTTGCTGCGGCCCTTGAGGATCGCCCAGTCGAAGTCGGCATCGAGGTGCTCGGCGAGGAACGGCAGGTCCTTCGTCGCCAGCTGGTCCTGGAGCGCCTTCGTCGCCGTCGCAACGACGACCGTCGAGCCCGACTCGATCGCTGGCACCAGATAGGCGAGCGTCTTACCGGTGCCGGTACCGGCCTGCACGACCAGGTGCCGCTTCGCCTGGATGGCGTCCGCCACGAGCTCGGTCATCCGGACCTGACCGGGCCGGTCCTCGTGGACCGGCAGTGCCGCAGTGACCTGCGCGAGTGCCGCTGCGACGTCGGAGCGGCTCACCGAACTCACGGCGACGAGTGTGCCAGGGAC
>CAZQCP010000072.1:11340-14904 GCA_964592115.1 uncultured Ilumatobacteraceae bacterium | reverse complement strand
GTTTCCGACGCACCTGTCGCACAGGAAACTCATCGGGCCGCAACGTCAGGATGCGGTGGGGAGGGATTGCTCGAGGGTGAGGACGGGGGCGAAGAGGTCGCCGAGCTCGTCGACGCGAGTGAGCACGTCCGCGGCCTCGAAGCGGAGATCGACGTCGCCGGCAGCGCCGGCCTCGACCTCGTCCCACGAGACCGGTGTCGACACGGTTGGATCGTGCCGTGCCCGCAGTGAGTAGGGCGCGATCGTCGTCTTGTGGTGGGCGTTCTGGCTCCAGTCGACGAAGATCTTTCCCGGCCGCTCGGCCTTGGCCATCACCGTGGTGACCTTGCCCTTCATCTGGCGTTCCATCACCTGCCCAACGGCGAGGGCGAAGTCCGCCGTCGCGTCGTGGGTGACGCCGTCGGTGTTGAGAGGCACGTAGAGCTGTAGCCCCTTCGAGCCCGACGTCTTGCACCATCCCTCGAGGTCGACCGCGGCGAGCACGTCGCGCACACCGAGCGCCACCTGGCAGCACTCGACGATCGACGTCTTCGGGCCGGGGTCGAAGTCGAACACCAAGATGCGCGGCGTGTCGAGGTCGGCGGCCAGCGCCATCGGGGCGTGCAGCTCGATCGCCGCAAGGTTGGCGGCCCAGACCATCGCCGCGGGCTCCTCGATGCGGCAGTACTCGATCCCGCCGCGCCGGTCACCGGGGCCGAGCGCCACCGGCACCCAGTCGGGTCGATGCGACGGGCAGCGCTTCTCGAAGAACCCGTCCTCGTCGGTGCCATCGGGATAGCGACGGAACGTGAGGCAACGCCCGGCGAGGTGCGGGATGATCGTCGGCGCGATCCGCAGGTGGTAGTCGACGACCTCCGCCTTGGTGAACCCCGACGGATAGAGCACCTTGTCGAGGTTGGTCAGCCGCACCGTGCGGTCGTCGATCTCGACCTCGACGGCGCTGTCGGCCATGACGGCAGATCCCGGTCAGCCGGTCAGGCCGACTTCTTCGCCTTCGCCTTGGATGCCGCCTTCGACGATGCCTTCTTGGCCGGGTGCCGGCCGCGGGCCTCCTTGGCGGCGGCCACGCTCGCTTCGAGTGCGGCCATGATGTCGACCACCTTCGGCTTCTCCGCGGCGGCTTCGGGCACCTCGAACTCTTCGCCGTCGGCCTTCATCTGGATCAGCGCCATGACCTCCTCGCGGTACTCGTCGTGGTACTTCTCCGGCTCGAAGTCGCCGGCCAGCGACGCGACGAGCGACTCGGCCATCTTGACCTCTTTGGGGCTCACCTCGATGTCGTCGAGCCCGTCGAGCTCTTCGATGTCGCCCGCGTCCACCACCTCGTCGGCATACACGAGCGTCGACATGATCAGTCGGCCCTCCTCGGCGCGGATCGCCGCGGTGTACTGCTTGTTGCGCATGACGAACCGGCCGATCGCCACCCGACCGCTCGCCTCCATCGCCCGCGCCAGCAGCACGTACGGCTTCTTCGGCCCGTCCGGTGCGAGGTGGTACGCGGCGTCGAAGTAGAGCGGATCGATCTGGTCGAGGTCGACGAACTCCTCGAGGTCGACGGACTTGTTGGCGACGGGCATGAACGGCTCGAGCTCGTCGGGATCGACCACCACGTACCGGCCCTTGGAGATCTCGTATCCCTTGATGATGTGCTCGTCGGGGACCTCCTCCCCCGTCTCACCGTTCACCTTGCGGTAGCGAATGCGAGACATGTTGCGGTCGTCGAGCTGATTGAACGACACGCTCTGACGGCGCACCGCGTTGTACAGCTTGACGGGGATCGCGACGAGGCCGAACGAGATCGTGCCGCTCCACACGGGACGTGCCATCGGGAGAGTCTCGCACGACGCTGGTCGTGAGAACAGGCCAGGCGCCTGTGGAAAAGAAGCAACGGCTGGGGCCCGTCCCCAACCGTTGCTTACGGAGCGAGGACGGCGCGGGCGACGATGTCCATGCCGAAGCCGGTGAGGATCGCCAGGTACAAGAAGCCGGTGGCCGCCATCACGGCCGAGTAGTAGCGCTCACGCAGCGCGGCGCGGGTGACGAGGATCAACACGACCGTGGTGATCGTGCACGCCAGCCACATCCAGCCGAGCATGCCGCCCCAGCCGTCGTCGATCGAGCCGGCGAGCACACCGAGCATCCCCGGCGGGATCAGCATGACGGCCACCTCGAGCGGCCACAACCACAACAGCGCCGTGACCATCTCGTTGAGCAGCTTGCGCGGCAGGCCAGGCTGGGTGAGGTACCAGTGGCCGAGCAGCATGGCGTCGGAGATCGCCCCGATGAACGCCGCGCCGACGAGCGTGCGGGCAAGCGCTGTGGCGGGGTTGCCGCCCGCGTCGAGGGCTGCGGCGACGAGGCCGACTGCGCCGATGAACGCCGGCACCAGGTCGAGGGCCGGAGGGAACTCGGGGCCGACGTCGGAACCACCGGTCGTCGATTCGCCGGGTCCAGCGGGTGCCGACGCGGCGCCCTCGCCGTCGTCGCCATCCTCGGCGAGCCCGGTCCGCTCGATGCCGGTCATCGCTGCCACCCGCGCGGAGCGGCGATCGTGCTCGGCTCGTGCGCCACTGACACCCGCAGCGCGCCGCTTGACCGATACGGCAAGCGCGACCAGGCACGACACGATGACCCCGATCGAAGCTGCCTCACGCACGGGAACTGCGCCGAACGCCACGCCAGCCGCGAACGAGCCTGCCGCGAAACACGCATAGACGCCACGCAACAACCAGCCGTAGCCGAGGCTGGCGATCCGCCGGCGGGTGGTGAACCAGCAGAACAACATGCCGCCCGTCGCCCACTGCAAGAGCACCGTGGCGGCGTCGAGGTTGATCACGTTCGCGCAGGGTAACGCCGTAGCCTGGCGGCGCCATGGCCAGCCCCCGCCGCCTTCGTCACGCGATCCGTGCCCGTGCGGCACGAGGCGCCGTCGCCAGCCTCACGCTGGCACTCGTCGTCACCGGATGCATGACCGGCGAACGCCCCAGCTTCGACGACTCCCAGCCTGCTCGCGCGGCAACGGGCGATCCGGCGATCGACGCCGTGCTCCAGCGTCTCGACCGGGCACCGGTCGAACACTTCACCGCCGACTACTCGCTCCTCACCCGTCTCGGCGGCCTCGAGTCGACCGCCCGCGTGGTGCAGTCCGACAACAGCCGCCGTTCGATCACGATCAACGACATCCGGTTCCTCGACGGCACGGGCACCGTCGCCACGTGCAACCTCACCACCGACGAGTGCGAAGCGACGCTCAACGACGCCCGCGTGAGCGACCTCCAGCTGACGCGCGACTTCTACGCGGCGAGCGCGGCGCAACGGCTGCGTGTCGACGCCGGGCGCAAGATCGGCGAGGCGCGGGCGCACGAGATGGACATCGCCGGCCAGCTCGCCACGTGTGCCGACGTCCCTGTGTCAGGGGGCACGAAGACGTATTGCGCGATCGAGGCCGGTGCGCTCGCCCGCTACGACGGCAACGACCTGCTGATCGAGCTCATCGGGTACGACCCACAACCCGACGAGTCGGCCTTCACCACCAGCTGAGCCGCCACCGCGATTGCATCCGGG
>CAZQCP010000072.1:0-11240 GCA_964592115.1 uncultured Ilumatobacteraceae bacterium | reverse complement strand
GATTGCATCCGGGGTCAGACACCACATGCAACAGCACACATGATGCTGCCCGGCCTGGCGCTCGTGCGTCGTTGCATGTGGTGTCTGACCCCGGATGCAATCGCGGGCGTCAGGGCGGGCCGGTGACGTCGGGGTCGGCGCACCAGCCGCCCGGTGCCGTCGGCCCGCCGATGCCGGCCGGGCACGGGCGCCGCTCGAGGAACGCCAGCTTGCGCGACAGGTAGATCCCCGCTTGCGGCGCACCGGCGACTGTGAGGTGCACCCCATCGGAGGTGAACCATGCCGATCGGTGCAGCGAGTACGTGTGCCAATCGGCGAGCACCAGATCGGGGTACCGTCCGGTCGCCGGCAGGGTGTGCAGATAGGCATTGTGCTTGGCGAACGACTCGTGGTTCGACGCCCCGAACGGCGACACGTATCCGACGTTCTCGCGATACGTCAGCCACACGACGCGCTCGATCCCCTTCGCCCGCGCCGCCGTCATCACCGCTTCGACGGCCATCGGGAACGTCCCCGACCAGTCGTTGTAGCCGGTGAGCATCATCAACGTCGTCGCCTGGTTGGCCGGAAGCCGCTGGATCTCCTCCACGGCGGTCAACGGGGCATACCCCTCGCGACCACGACACGATGCGCCGATCAAGCGGCGGCATGATTCGAGGCGAGCGTCGAACTGCGCTCCCTGCAGGGAGGAGAGCGCACCGTTCCAGCGGATGCCGGCGTGAGCGGAGTCGGAGATCACGACGACCGGGGTGTTCTCCGGCGGAAACGGGTTGGCCGGTACCGGCTGGTTCCCCGCGACGGGTGTACCGGTGAACCAGCCGGCGACGTCGACGGCCATGTGGGCACCGGCGGAGGAGAAGAACGCGACACCGCGCGCCGACGTGCGTGTGATCGTCAGCGCGGCGACCGGCTGGCGCCAGCGGTAGTTGAGCGACGAGACCTCCGGCCGCGTCGTTCCAGCAGCCTGCACGGTCACGTAGCCGCCGCCCGTGTGGTCGATGCCGGTCAGGTTGGCGACGACTGCCGCCGCGCCATCGGGGACCAACCGCTTCTCGACCGTGCCGCCAGGGTGGATCGGATCGTTCGAGTGGCGCGAGTCCCACACTCGCTGGGGCGACTGGGGCACGAACAGGCCATCACCCGACGTCTCGCCCGACGGACCCGTGAACCAACCCCACACGTCGACGAGGACGTGACCAACGGTCGATCGTGACACCACGAACCCGCCGGCGGTCACCGGCACCAGGGCGAGGTTCGCCCGCGTCGTGTTCAACGCATCGGTGTTGACGACGGATGCGTTCGGCCGTGCCGAACCGGCCGGGTACGCGGTGAGGAACCCGTACCCGTCGGCTTGCGTCGACGTCAGCGTCACGGCGAGCACGCGGGCATCGCTGGGAACGCCGGCGGGCAGCGGCACCACGACGTCGCCGGCCCCGCGCTCGCCGTGGCGCGTGTCGACGACGCGGACGGGGTCGACGGGAACGAAACGGCCCGCCTCCGTCGCGCCGTTCGTCTCGGTGAAGTAGCCGGTGACGTCGACGGCGAACTGCGCCGGCGCGTAGAGGAACACGTCGACCGTGCCGGCCGCCGGGAGTCGCACGACCGCAGAGTTGGCGATCGTGTTGCCGACGTCGTAGTTGAGATTGGACACCACGGGACGAGCGACGTCGGACGGCCACGCCGTCATGTAGCCGCCCGCTTGGGCGTCGGTCACGACGATGCTCAGCGCGACCGCCGACGCGCCCGCGGGCACGCCGCACTTTCCGGCAACGGCGAGCCGCCACGTCTGCGCATCGAGTCGTCCGAGCCCCGGCGTGTGGCGGCTGTCGAACAAGCGGCACGGGCCGGCCGGATGGAGCACGGACGCGCCCGCGGGCACTTCCTGGGCGGCAGCGCGCGGCGGCGCGGTTCCGGGAACGACGTCGATCGAGATGGCGACGGTCGCCGCGACGGCTACAGCCAGTCCGACGACCAGCATGCAGACGGCACGGACCCGGCGGCTGCGCGCACGCGACGTCATCGAGCGATCAGACGCTGACGAGTTCATGGTTGGCGAGGTTGAGGGGCCGAGGACCGTCGCACGTCGCGACGACGATGTCCTCCAGTCGCATCCCCCACTTTCCCGCCACGTAGATGCCTGGTTCGATGCTGTATGCGTGGCCCGCTTCGAGCGGCAATGTGTTGCCCTCCACGATGTAGGGGTCCTCGTGCTCTTCCATCCCGATGCCGTGACCGGTCCGATGGATGAAGTACTCGCCGAAGCCGGCATCGGCGATGACCTGTCGCGCCGCCCGATCGACGTCCTCGCACGGCGTGCCGACGACACCAGCCTCGACGCCGGCACGCTGCGCGGCGTGCAACACGTCGTACGCCTCGGCGATGTCGGCGGAAGGTTCGCCCGTGAACACGCAGCGGGTGATGTCGGAGCAGTAGCCGTTCATCGTGCCGCCGAAGTCGCACAGCACGATCTCGCCCTCGCGGATGACACGCGATCCGGCGTGATGGTGCGGGCTCGCCGCGTTCTCCCCGGCGGCGACGATCGCGAAGTTGACCTTGTCGTGGCCCTCCTCGACGATCCGCCGCGACAAGTGCGCGGACACCTGGGCTTCGGTACGTCCGACGAGCGGGATCTCGCCGGCCTGTAGCTCGGCGGCGATCCGGTCGACGGCGGCGGAGGCGGCGGCGAGCGCGTCGATCTCCGCCTGGTCCTTCGACATCCGCAGCGACCCGACGACGTCGACGGCGCGCACGAACTCGGTCCCCGGGAGTTGCGGCAGCAGCTCGACGAGGAACCGCGCCCACATCTGGTCACCGACGGCGACCCGGTTCGCTCGTCCGGCGAGCTCGGCGACGATCGCCGTGGGGTCCTGCGTCTCGCTCCACGGCAACAGGTCGAACACGCCGGGTCGTTCTTCGACCCGCGGCGCTTCGAGCTCGGGAATGACCATCGTGGCGTCGCCGTCGCGGGGCACGACGAGCATCGTCAGCCGTTCGAGCGGCATCGCCGTGTAACCCGTGAGGTACGGCAGGTCGTGGCCGACGGACACCAGCACCGTGTCGACGTTCCGCTCGGCCATCGCCGCCCGCACCCGTGCCAGACGGTCGAGGAACACCGCATCGGCCGGGCTGGCGGCTGCTGTCGTCACGGCGCACATTGTGGCACCGCGAGCGCGCCGACCGGCAGCAGGGCCGCTCGATCCCACCGATTCGTGTGAGCACACATGTGCAGATCCGCGATGTTCGCTCACACAAACCCGGGATCAGCGCCGAGTCGCGCTACTCGCCTTCGGACGACCAGATCTCTCCGGGCTCGCCGATCACCTGGACCGCTTGCTCACGCATGCTCGGTGGCGTGACGGGCTGCCAGCCCGGGCCGCAGTCGCCGCCGGCGAGCGTGAGGTCCTGGCACAGGGTGTCGCGTGTGATCTTCCACGTGCCGTTCACCTCGCGGGCGATCCCGTACCGATTGTCGAACACGCTCGGCGCAGCCTCGATCCTGTACCGGAACCAGGCCTCGCCGGGCGCCGTGAACACCAACTCCTCGACCACGGCGGACGCGCTCGCGGCCTGCTCGGCGTACGACCCCTCGGCAACCTGCTGGCGGGCATCGGCGACACCGGTCGGATCGTCGATCAGGGTGTCGCGATCGGCGACGTCACTCGATCCGTAGAGCACGTCCATCGCCTCCTCGATCGCCTGTCGCGCGGCGCCTGGATCGGCTGGCTGCTCACCGGCGTCGGGGAGCGCGGGTGGCGGCGGGGAGCAGGCATCGCGATAGTCGTTGTCGGCCCAGGTGCCGGTTCCGTCAGAACCGACAACGCCAGCGGACGCGCCGCCATCGATCGTGACCGCGAACGACGGTTCCGGGTCCCGCCAATACGAGCCCCCTCCTTCGTTCACCTCGATCGGACCCTCGGCGGCCGGCACCGTCAACACGGCGACGCCGTTGCTCGGGACCGCGGTGTCGGTGGATCCATCCGCGAACTGCACGCTCACGTTGCTCGCGTCGCCAGGCACCTGCACCACGACCACCCAGCGGGGGCTGCCGTCGGCGACGCCGAGCAGCACCGACGAGATGGCCCGACCCTGGTACGGCTCGCGGAACCACGACACGGCGCCGACGTCGGTGATGCCGGGACCGCTGATCGTGACGCGCAGCTGCGCCGACTCGTAGCACCACGGCGCCGGCTCCCAACCCGCGATGCCCCAATCGCTCCCGTGGTCCCATTCGGGGCTCTTCTGGACACGCAGTGTGTACCCGTCGGGAGTGGTGCGCTCGATCAGCGGGGCCATCGGCTGCGGGCCGAAGAGCGTGTATCCGGTGCCACCTGATGCCGACATCCCGGCCCCGGAATCGAACGCCGCGTCGGATGCGTACTCGGCTCCTGCGTCCTGATCGAGGTACGAGCTGGTCGTGTCGGGGACCGGCGACACCGGGCTGGCCGACGCAACCGGCGCGTGGCCGTCGGCGTCCGTGTTGCCAACGTCACCGTCCGCCGCCGGATCAGCCACGTCGGGCAAGGTCGCCTGGGCTCCCGCCGACGACGCGCCGTCGGCAACCGCACGGCCCAGCGCGAATCCGGCGCCGAGCGCGAGCGCGACCACGGCGACCGCAGCCACCGCACCGACCGCCCGTCGGCGTGGTTCGTGGTGGCCTCCCGCGGGTTCGCTCGTCGGTTCGTCGAACGTGATGGTCATGGGTCCCCTCCGCTCCTCCGCCACCCGCAGGTGCGCGTCGGTCAATGATCTCACGACTTGGACGCCCGCCGGCGCGATGTGGTTCCCTCCGACGAGCACATCGCGCCGAGAACTCGTCTGAAGGTTGGCGCCGGATGTCCGCTCGCCGAGCACGAGGCTGCGATCACCCCCGAGACGCCCGTTTCGAGTCGTGTCGATCGCAGGTACTGTCGGCCTCATGCGCGGCACTCTTGACGCCCCCGACCCGCGGCTCGCCGGGACCGAGATCGTCGACTCGGTGCTCGACACGATCGGCAACACCCCGCTCGTCCGCCTCAAGCAGATCAGCGCGCTGGAGGCGATCGACGGCATCTTCGCGATGAAGCACGAGGCGACGAATCCGGGCGGCTCGGCCAAGGATCGACCGGCGCTGGAGATGATCCTCGCCGCCGAACGAGACGGCCTCTTGGAACCGGGCGGCACGATCGTCGAACCGACGAGCGGCAACACCGGCGTCGGCCTGGCGATCGTCGCCGCGCAGCGCGGGTACCGATGCGTGTTCGTGATGACCGACAAGGTGGCCCCGGAGAAGGTGTCGCTCCTGCGTGCGTACGGCGCCGAGGTCGTCGTGTGCCCCGTCGCCGTCGAACCCGACGACCCGCAGAGCTACTACAGCGTCGCCGCCCGCCTCACCGACGAGCTCGGCGCGTTCCGCCCGAACCAGTACGAGAACCCGGCGAACCCGCACTCACATGTGCTCACGACCGGGCCTGAGATCTGGGCCCAGACGGCAGGCCGGATCACGCACTTCGTCGCCGGCGCCGGCACGTGCGGCACGATCACCGGCGTCGCCCGCTACCTCAAGTCGATGAACCCCGACGTGCAGATCGTCGCCGCCGATCCGGAGGGCTCCGTCTTCTCCGGCGGATCAGGGCGGCCGTACCTGGTGGAAGGCGTCGGCGAAGACTTCTTCCCCGCCGCGTGGGAACCCGATCTGCTCGACGACATCATCCCGATCAGCGACGAGGAGAGCTTCCTCACGGCGCGCTACGTCAGCGAGCGCGAGGGCATCCTGATCGGCGGCTCGGGTGGCATGGCCGTCGCCGCGGCGATCAAGGTCGCCAAGGCCGCCGGACCGGACGCCGTTGTCGTCGTTCTCAACCCGGACTCCGGTCGTGGGTACCTGTCGAAGGTGTTCGACGACGCGTGGATGGCGAACTTCGGGTTCGTGCGCGAATGCGAACAGTGCGTCGGCGCCCTGCTCGACACGCGCAACGCGTCGATCGAGAACCTGCTGTACGTGAACCCGAGCCAGCCCGTCGCGGAAGCGATCGAACTGATGCGCGCCAACGGGGTCAGTCAGCTTCCGGTGTGCAAGAACACGCCGCCATTCGCCGCCGCCGAGGTGAGCGGCGCGATCGACGAGCTGGAACTGATGGGTGCGATCCACCACGACCCTGGCGTCATGACGACGCCGGTCGAAAAGGTGATGGGGCCGCCACTGCCGACGATCGGCATCGGCCAGAAGCTCGAGCTCGCCGTGGAGATGCTCGACGCCGCGCCGGCGCTGCTCGTGCTGTCGGGCGGTCGACCGCTCAGCGTATTGACGCGCACCGACGTGCTCGCCTACTTCACGGCTGTCGCCGAAGCGACCCTCGAGTCCGCCACCCGCGGTGGGAGCATCGCCGACGCGAGCGCCGCCGACAACGGGGGCGACCGACGTGGGTGAGCGCGAGACCGCCGGCCGCCCGGCGTTCGCCACGCGGGCGGTACACGACGGCCAGCCCGCCGACCCGGTCACGGGCGCCGTCGTCACGCCGATCTCTCTGGCAACGACGTTCGCCCAAGACGGCGTCGGCGAGCACCGCGGCTACGAGTACTCGCGTTCGGGCAACCCAACACGCACGTCGCTCGAAGCACAGCTGGCCTCGCTCGAAGACGCCCGCCACGGGCTCGCCTTCGCCAGCGGCCTCGCCGCCGAGGACAACATCTTGCGGCTCGTGTCCCCCGGCCAGCGGGTGCTGCTCGGCAACGACGCGTACGGCGGCACGTTCCGCCTCATCGCCAAGGTCTGGGAGCCGCTCGGCGTGCGCTGGGGCGCCGTCGACCTCACGGACCTCGACGCGCTCGATGCCGACTGGCCGACCGATACGACGATGGTGTGGCTGGAGACGCCGACGAACCCGCTGCTGACGTGCTTCGACATCGAAGCGATCAGCGAGATCGCCCATCGCCACGGCGCCATCGTGGTGGTCGACAACACGTTTGCCACGCCGTACCTCCAGCGCCCGCTCGCGTGGGGAGCCGACATCGTCGTGCACTCGGCCACGAAGTACCTCGGCGGGCACAGCGACGTGGTCGGAGGGTTCGTCGCGCTCGACGACGACGCGCTCGCCGAGCGCCTTCGCTACACGCAGAACGCGACCGGTGGCGTACCCGCCCCGTTCGACTGCTACCTCGTGCAACGGGGCGCGAAGACGCTCGCGCTGCGCATGGAACGGCACTGCGAGAACGCCCGCGCCGTCGTCGACCTGCTCGTCGGGCACCCTGCCGTGTCCCGCGTGCTCTACCCGCAACTCCCCGACCACCCCGGCCACGCCGCGGCCGCCAAGCAGATGCACGACTTCGGGGGCATGGTGTCGTTCCGTCTCGCCGCCGGTCGCGACGCAGCGATGGCGGTCGCCGCGTCCACGGAGATCTTCACGCTCGCCGAGTCGTTGGGAGCAGTCGAGAGCCTGATCGAGCATCCAGGAGCGATGACCCACGCCTCCGCCGCCGGCTCGCCGCTCGAAGTGCCCGACGACCTCATCCGACTGTCGGTCGGCATCGAAGACGCCGCCGACCTCGTCGCCGACCTCGCCCAGGCGCTCGACCGTCTCGAGTGAACGCATCGCCGCGTCGGGACCCCGCATGAACCAACACGCCGTCCACCGCAACGAGCCGCCCGATCCGCAGCCCGATCCGCAGCCCGCGGACGCCGCCGACCAGCGCGCCGCCACCGCTGTCGCCAGCATCATCGACGGCCGGCCGATCGTCGTCGCCGCCAACCGGCTCCCGGTGATGCGGACCCCGGAGGGATGGTCGCCGAGCCCCGGCGGACTCGTGCGCGCCCTCTTGCCGATGCTGCGCGACACCGGCGGCACGTGGGTCGGGTGGACCGGCGACTCCGGCTCCGGGACCGACGCGTTCAACGTCGAAGGCGTCGAGCTGCATCCCGTGCCGATCACCGCCGAGGAGATCGAGCTCTACTACGAAGGGTTCTCGAACGACGGGCTGTGGCCCCTGTACCACGACGCGCTGCGCGAGTCGACGTACTCCAGCGAGCAGTGGGATGCCTACCTCGCGGTCAACGAGCGGTTCGCCGACACGCTGGCTGACGTCGCACCGCCGAACGCCATCGTGTGGATCCACGACTATCAGCTGCAGCTCGTGCCCCAGATGTTGCGCGAGCGTCGCAACGACGTCACGATCGGCTTCTTCCTCCACATCCCGTTTCCGCCGTACGAGCTGTTCGCCCGGCTCCCGTGGCGCACCGAGATCGTCGAGGGTCTGCTCGGGTGCGACCTGCTCGGTTTCCAGCGACCGACTGGTGCGGCGAACTTCATCGCCGCCGCCGAGCACCTGCTCGACGCCGACTCGCGACGCCGCGACGGCGTCGACATCATCGAACGGACCGACCACCGGGTCCGCGTCGGCGCGTTCCCGATCTCGATCGACATGGACGAGGTGGAAGCGGTCGCTGCCGGGCGCGCCACACGCCAGCGCATGAGCCGCATCCGGGCCCGCCTCGGCGACCCGGAGGTGATCTTCCTCGGCGTCGACCGCCTCGACTACACGAAGGGCATCGGCATGCGGCTGAAGGCGTTTGCGGCGCTGTTGGAATCGGGTGAGCTCGACGCCGAGCGGCACGTGATGGTGCAGGTCGCCACGCCGACGCGCGAAGCGGTCGAGCACTACCAAGACGAGCGCCACGAGGTCGAGCGACTGGTCGGCGAGATCAACGGCCGCTACAGCCGGATCGGGCTGCCGGTGGTGCACTACCTCTACCAGACGCTCGGCTTCGACGAGCTGATCGCGCTCTACCGCGCCGGCGACGTGATGCTCGTGACACCGTTCCGCGACGGCATGAACCTCGTCGCCAAGGAGTACGCCGCGGCCCACATCGACGGCGACGGTGTGCTCGTGCTGTCCGAGTTCGCCGGTGCCGCCGACGAGCTCACTGACGCCGTGCTCGTCAACCCGCACGACGACCATGCCCTGCAGCAAGCGATCGTCACCGCCGCCGAGATGCACCGCCACGAGCGGCGTGCCCGGATGGCGGGGCTGCGCGACCAGATCCGCAAGAGCGACGTGCAGGGCTGGGCGGATCGCTTCATCGCCGCCTTCGCCGATGCGGACGACGCCCAAGGTGGCATCGTCGCACGGTGAGCACGCACGCCGCACCCGTGTTCGACACCGCCGCCGCGGTGGCCGCCGTCGTGCGTGCCCGCCCACGGCCGATCTTGGTCGGGCTCGACGTCGACGGGGTGCTGGCACCGATCGTCGACCATGCCGACGACGCCCGCCTGCTCGCGGGGGTGGAAGACGCGATCGACGCTGTGTCCAGGCTGGCGGACGTCCACGTCGCGGTCGTGTCCGGACGTTCGATCGGTGACCTCGAACGCTTCGACTTCCCGCACGGGATCACCGTGGTCGGCAGCCACGGCATGGAGTCGCGGGGCGAGTCGATGATCCCACTCGACGTCGACGAACTGCACCGCCTCGAGCGCCTCCGCCTGCTCGCCGACATCGCGTGCAGCGACGCCGGCGACGGCGCCTGGGTCGAGCAGAAGCCGGCGAGCGTCGTCGTCCACGTCCGGCTGGCCGACACCGACCGTGGCCGACTCGCCCTGTCCGATCTGGCTGCCGGCGTCGCACACGTCCGCGGGGCTTCGGTCAAGGCGGGCAGCGGCGTGCTCGAGCTGTTCGCCCGCGACGCGAGCAAGGGCAGCGCGATCGTCGCGCTCGCCGAGCAGCTCGGCGCGGCGACGACCGTGTTCGTCGGCGACGACGTGACCGACGAAGACGCGTTCGCCGCGCTCGGTGCCGACGACGTGACGATCAAGGTCGGCGATGCTCCGACCATCGCCACGCTCCGTCTTGCCGACCCACCCGCCGTCCTCGCCTGGCTCCGCCTCCTCGCCGCGCCGGACTGAGCAACGAACGTCAGAAGAGGGCGGCCTGGCCGGCGGGTGGCGTGCGGCGGATCGCCGTCCACGGCACGTAGTGGTCCATGAACACCCACGTACGGCGGTGGATCGCCGATGGGCCGTACGCCTGGAGCGCGGCCTTGTGCACCGGGCACGGGTAGCCCTTGTTCGTGTCGAAGGACCAGTGCGGATAGTGGTCGGCGTGGAGACGCATCTCGCGGTCGCGGACGACCTTGGCCAAGATGCTGGCCGTCGCCACGCTCAAGCAGCGCAGGTCGGCCTTCACGGCCAGCTCGACGGCCGGCACGCACGGGGACACGAAGTCCCACCGCCCATCGGTGACGGCGACATCGGGCGCCACGTCGAGGCCGTCGATCGCCCGTTTGGCGGCCAACTTCTGCGCCGCCGACATGCCGAGCCGGTCGCACTCCTCCTGGCTCGCCGAGCCGACCGCCCAGCTCACGCACCACTCCCCGAGCCGATCGAACAGCGCCTCGCGCTCGCGCTCGGTGAGGAGCTTCGAGTCGCGCACGCCGTTCACTCGCGTGTCGCGTGGCAGCACGGCGGCGCCGACGCACAACGGGCCGGCCCACGATCCTCGCCCGACCTCGTCGATGCCGACGACGAGCTCGTGGCCGCGCTCCCACAGCTCCTTTTCGATCGCCCGCGTCGGTGCCCGCTTCTTCGACTGCGTCGGACGCGCCCGCCGCGCGCTCAGCGGGGCCGACCGAGTGACGGCGCTCGTCACGTCGCGCCACCATCTCGACGCTCTGCGCGATCTCGGTCGGGATCTTCGCCGATTCCGCCATCATTCCGACCGAGATCAGCGGCGAGGGTGAGTCGAGTCGGTTCGGGCGGTGCTGCCCACAGCGCCTCGCCCGCTGGCGCGTCGCTCGACCAGGTGGGATCGACGCGGTCGGCGCGCAGCATCGTGGCCTCACCGTGCTGTTCCCACAGCACCGCCGGCCGTGGGCCGTGCCACCGCACGGCGAACGACACGCTCGACCGGGGACCCGTGGGGAGGTGATGCACCTCGAAGTTGGCTCCCCGCCAGGCGCGTGGGAGTCCGGCAGGGAGCAGCGTGCCGCCGTCGACCAGGCATCGCTCGACGTCGGCGACAAAGCGGCCAGCTGAGGCCCCGCGTCGGATCGCCGCCAGCGGTGTCGGTACCGAAGGCGCCGCCACGTGTCCGTCACGCTGACGACGCGTGACGAGTGCGCCGAGGTCGGCTGCCGCTCGGTCATCACCCGATTCGAACGCCATCCGACAACACGCGGCGAGCACCCGATCCACGTCGGTGCTCCGCTGGCGGGCGATGGCGGCGATCGGCTCGACGATCTCGGGCATCCACACGTCGCCTGGCTCGCCGAGGCG
>CAZQCP010000071.1:0-14993 GCA_964592115.1 uncultured Ilumatobacteraceae bacterium | reverse complement strand
CCGTTGCTTCTTTTCCACAGCCTGCTCAGCCGACCGGGATCCACGCCAGGCAGATCTGCGTGACGACCACATCCGTCTTCTCCAGACCGATCTTCAGCGTGTCGATCGTGCCCGCCGCGTCGTCCCAGCGAGTGGCGATCCCGCGCACCTCGTCTTCGAGCTCGGCCTCGAGCTCTTCGTACTGGGCCACGAGCCGTTGCACCTTGCCCGACGCGGCATCGACGCGCCGCTGCGAGGCGGACGTCGAGCCGCGGCGACGACTGGCCGTGCCGACGTCGCCGAGGATGTCGCCGAGCATCCCGCCCTTGGACTTGCGCCCGCCGAGCAGCCCGTCGAGCAGCGAACCCGCAGTCGAGAAGATCTCCGAGTTGCGCTTGCCCGACGCCTCGGCCTTGGCGACGTCCACCCGCTCCTCGGCGGCTTCGATCTGGTCCCGGAGCTTCGTCGCCTTCGCCTCGTACTTGCCGCGCAGCTTGGCGATGTCGGCGTCGGCGCGTTCATCGGCGGCCGTCGCGCAGCGGCTGGCGAACTCGTCGGCAGACTCGCCGGGACGGCCGTACAGCTTGAGCGTCGGATTCGTCGGGATCTCGATCGACAAGCTGCGGGTGAGATGGTCGCGCAGGTCGCGCTCGACGCCACTGAACAGCGTCTTGCTCCCGACCTTCGCCGCCGGGATCCGGAATCGGATACCGAGCGGAGCGTCGGAGCGCAGGTCGCGATCGTCGTAGTCGACCCGCACGAGGGCGGCGACCTCGACCGGCTCGCTGAGGGGGAACAGCACGGCCTCGAACTCTTCGTCGTGCACGAGGTTGTCCGCCTTCGCCTCGTCGTAGCGCACCGCGACACGAGCGATGATCGCTGCTTCGAGGACGGAACCTTGGGTGTCGCCCCCGACGTCGCCGAGCCACGGCGCCGCGGGATCGACGAAACGCACGGCCACACCGTCGGCGACCTGCGGTGCGATCGGGCTGGTGTCGTCGTCGAGGGCCATGGGGGCCGAGCCAGCGACGGATCCGCCAGGGTCGGCCGTTGCCAGCGGCGCAGTCGGCGCTGCTCGAGGTGGCGGCGCGGGTGCCGGTGCGGGTGCAGCTGCCGACGACGGTGGCGGGGGCGGTGGCAGTGCCTGCTGCGCTGGCACGGCGGGTGGCGTCGTCGCGGTGAGCGAGGAGATCTGGTCGCGGGTCATCGGGCCGCGCAGGTACGACATCGCCCAGCGGGTCGTGATGATCTCCGGCTGGTTCTTGCCGGCGCGGCGCAAGACGAACTCGCGCTTGCCCAGGCCGGAGATGGTGGCATCGATCGACGAGATGTCGACGTCGCCGGCCGCCGACGTCATCCCCTCCAGCAACCGCGCCTTGTCGCGCTCGGTCTGCAAGCGACCGATCATCCACGTTCCCGCATTCGACATCGCCTTGTAGTCGACATCGACCGGGTTCTGCGTCGACAACACGACGCCGACCCCGAACGCGCGCGCCTGTTTCATCAGCAGCATGATCGGCTTCTTGGTCGGCGGTGCCGCCGTCGGTGGGAGATAGCCGGCAACCTCGTCCATGTACAGCAGCGCCCGTAGGTCGGTCGTGCCACTCTGGTGGCGCATCCACGTGATGAGCTTGCTGAGCACGAGCGAGGTGACGAACTGGCGCTCCTCGTCGGACAGGTGAGCGGTCGTCACGATGGCGCAGCGGCCGCGGCCGTCGGCGCCGTAGAGCATCGAACCGATGTCGAGTGCCGGTCCCATCGACCACGACGCGAACGCGGGGGAGGCGAGCAGTCCGTTGAGCTTCATCGCCAGCGCCATGCGGTCGTTGGCGGGGAAGAACTGGTCGATGTCGAACACGCCGAGCTTGCGGATCGGCGGCGACGGCACCATGCCGACGAGCGTCATCAAGTCGAGCGGGCGCCCTTGCGACCAGGCGTGCTGGACGAGGTTCGACAACAAGATGTGCTCGCGGCTGGCGAGTGGGTCGGCGGCGATGCCGACGAGGCCGAGCAATCCCGTGACGTATCCCTCGATCTCGTCGGCGACCGATTCGGTGTCGGTCATGTCGTCGGGCACTTGCAACGAGCCGACGATGTTGAGCGGCACGCCCGCTTGCGATCCAGGTGTGTAGACGGTGAAGTCGGTGCGCCCGCGCAACTCGCCGATCGAGGCGCCGTCGAGCCCCCACCCGGCGAGCCCGTTCTTCCACAGTTCGGCCTGGCTGGCGGCGAACTGGTCCGGGGTCTCACCGGCCGCTGTGGCTTGCGCCTCGTCGATCCACGGGCGGAAATCGCTGGGCGCGAGGTCGGGAAACGTCAGGCAGAGGTTGGTCAGGTCGCCCTTCGGGTCGATGGCGAGCACGGGTAGTCCGGCTCGCAGCACCTCCTCGATGAGGACGACGCCGAGCCCGGTCTTACCGGACCCGGTCATGCCGACGATCACGCCGTGCGTGGTCAGCGAGTCGGTGGCAACGCTGACGTGACTCGTCGCGTCGTTCGTGGTGCGCTTGTGGGTCGCCGAGTCGACGAGGCCGCCGAGGAACAGGTCTGCCATAGCGCAGGAACGTAGCAACGCACCAGGGTTCGCAAGCAGAGCACAGCGGTCGCGACCATATGGTGGAGCGATGGATCAGCCGCCGGCGTTTCGTGGATTTCCACGCGACGCACTCGCCTTCTATGACGACTTGGACGACGACAACACGCGCCCGTTCTGGCTCGCCAACCGTGATCGTTGGGAGGCGTCCGTGCGGGCACCGATGGAGCACCTCCTCGCCGAGCTCGACGAGTTCGGGCCGTTCCGGGTGTTCCGTCCGTTCCACGACCGGCGATACGTGAAGGATCGGCCGCCGTACAAGACGCACCAGGGCGCGTACGGCGAGTCGGAGGGCGGCACGGGGTATTACGTGCAGATCGCGGCCGACGGCCTGATGGCCGACGTCGGCTACTTCGCGATGGCCACCGATCAGCTGGCACGGTTCCGTCGCTCGGTCGATGCGCCGGCGACGGGCAACGAGGTGGTCGAGCTCGTACGCGACGCAGAGCGGCGCGGCTATCACGTCGCCGCCGTCGGTTCGCTGAAGACCGCGCCACGCGGATACGGGCGCGACCACCCTCGCGTCGAGCTGCTGCGCTTGAAGGGCCTGTCGGTCCGCAAGGAGTTGGGCGCACCCCGCTGGATCCACACGAGTCAAGCGGTGGCACGGGTCCGTGACTGCTGGACGGGCGTGGCCGATCTCTGCGCGTGGCTCGAACGGCACGTCGGCCCGAGCACCCTGCCACCCGACGTCCGGCCGTTCTGAGCCGTCCCCTTGCGAGCCTTCGCCTCGGTTGCGGGGTGTCCCGCGACGACGGGTGCACCGGAACACGCCGCGTGGTGCCCGGCGGTTGACAGAATGTCAAGGTGACGACCCGCACCACCGACGATCAGCACCGCGACGCGCTCGAGAACCAGTTCGGCCTCGCCGACCGCATCGTCGACAGCGACTCACTCGCCCGCTCCGTCGAGCGGTTCCGCCAGCGCGGCATCGTGCTCCCGACGTTCGCCGAGCTGGAGGACCCGTCGTCGTTCGACCAGCGGGCACTCGTCGGCGACGCCGATCCGCAGGGCCCGGACGCTCGCAACCTCTGGCGCGTGCACTGGTACAACGACCTCGCCGGCGCACCCGTCACCGTGCCCGACCACGTCGTCCTCCCGCGCGAGCTCACCGGGGTCGACAGCCCGATCATCGTCGTGTTCGGTGACCGGTTCCCGATGATCACCGCCCACAAGGTGCTCGCCGCCTACTCGTGCCTCGCGCCCCGGATCGTCACGGGGCAGTTCGACCCGACCCGCCACCGGGCGATCTGGCCCTCGACCGGCAACTACGCCCGTGGCGGCATCGCCATCAGCCGCATCATGGCCAGCCGCGGCGTCGCGATCTTGCCGGAGGGCATGAGTCAGGAACGCTTCGACTGGCTCGACACGTGGTGTGAGAACCCGGCCGACGACGTCATCCGCACCCACGGGACCGAGTCGAACGTCAAGGAGATCTACGACGCCTGCAACGAGCTGACACGCGACCCGGACAACTTCGTGCTCAACCAGTTCGCCGAGTTCGGCAACCATCTCGGCCACTACCGGGTCACGGGGCGCGCCCTCGGCCACGTGTTCGAGACCGTGCGCGACCGGTTTGCCACCGATGGGCGCGACCTGCGGCTCGCCGCGTTCACGTCGGCCACGGGCTCCGCCGGCACGATCGCCGCCGGCGACCGCCTGAAGGAGGACTACGGCAGCCGGATCGTCGCCGTCGAGGCGCTCGAATGCCCGACGATGCTGGAGAACGGCTTCGGCGAGCACAACATCCAGGGCATCGGCGACAAGCACATCCCACTGATCCACAACGTGATGAACACCGACGTCGTGGTGGCGATCTCCGATCGGGCCACCGACGAGCTCGATCTGCTGTTCAACACCGACACCGGCCGCCAGTTCCTCGCCCAGCGCAAGCGTGTCGAGGGCGCGACGATCGAGGCGCTCGCCCACTTCGGGTTCTCGTCGACGTGCAACGTGCTCGCCGCGATCAAGACGGCCAAGCTGCTCGACCTCGGCCCCGACGACGCGATCGTCACCGTCGCCACGGACGGCGGCGCGATGTACCCGAGCGAGCGGGCCAAGCTGCTCGCCAACCGCTTCGGCGGCGAGTTCACCCACGTCGATGCCGCCGAGGTGTACGGCCAACACCTCGGCTCGGTCGACGTCGAGCACACGATCGACTGCACCGACGCCGACCGTCGACGGATCTTCAACCTCGGCTACTACACCTGGGTCGAGCAGCAAGGCACGCCGTGTGATCTGTTCGAGCAACGTCGGCAGCAGACGTTCTGGCGCGGGCTCCGTCGCTACGTCGACGTGTGGGACGACATGATCCGCGACTTCAACGCCCAGGTCGCCCGGTGAGCAGGTTCTCGGGGCCGTGGGTTTCGGCTTGCGGGACTGAGGCGCCCGAGAACTGCGGGCGCCGGGCGCGGGGGAGCAGGTGATGCGCGCCGCTGGTTGGGAGTGCATGGTGTGCGGCGCGACGCGCGACATCGCCACGCCGTTCCCGTGGCGGTGCCCGGACGCGACGGCGTGGGATCGTCACCACGTGCTGGCGATCGTCGACGACCCGGCGTACGTGATGGAGGAGCGCGTGGGCGGCGACGGCGAGGGCCACGCGACGAATCCGTTCATCGTCTACGACACCGACCTCGCCTGGGCGGCCTACGCCGAAGCGCATGGATTCGACGCATCCGCGCGTCGTGCGCTCGTCGGCGGGCTCGACGCGGCCCTCGGTGAGGTTGGGGGAGTGGGGTTCGTGGCGACACCGTTCGCCCGGTCGGCTGCGCTGTCCGATGCACTCGGGTTCGCCGACGGCGGTGGCGTCTGGGTCAAGGACGAGACCGGCGATGTCGCCGGCAGCCACAAGGCCCGCCACCTGGCGACGATCTTGCTGCACCTGCTGGCGGCCGAGCGCATCGGCCACCTCACCGACCGGCCGCCGCTCGCGATCGCCTCGTGCGGCAACGCCGCGCTGGCTGCTGCCACGCTCGCTGCCGCGGCCGCCTGGCCGATCGACGTGTACGTGCCGACCTGGATGAACCCGTCGTTCGGCGCCGAGATGGAACGCCTCGGCGCCCGCATCCATCCCTGCGAGCGGCGCGCCGCGGACCCACCTGGCGACCCGGCGATGCTGCGCTTCCGCGATGCGGTGGCTGCCGGGGCGATCCCGTTCTCCGTGCAGGGCCCCGAGAACTCGCTGTGCCTCGACGGCGGCCGCACGCTCGGCTGGGAGCTCACCGCCCAAGCCCACGATCGCCGCGGGCTCGACCGCATCGACCGCGTGTTCGTGCAAGTCGGCGGCGGCGCACTCGCGGCGTGCGTCGGACGGGCGCTGCGCGACGGCATGGGCAGCGGCGCGCTGCGGGCAGTCCAGATCGAAGGGTGCGCGCCGCTGGCGCGGGCATGGGAGCGCGCCGGCGATGACCTGGAGCTCGGTGCCGCCCATCTCGGTCAGCGCTGGTCGGAGCTGATGACGCCGTGGCCCGATCCACACTCGCTGGCCGACGGCATCCTCGACGACGAGACCTACGACTGGCTCGGCGTGTTCGACGCGCTCACCGCGTGGGGGAGTACGCCCGTCGTGGCGTGCGAGGCCGATGTCGTGGCCGCCCATCAGCTCGCCACCGCAGCCGGGTTCGACGTCAGCCCGACCGGCAGCGCCGGGTTGGCAGGGCTGTTGGCGTCGATCGACGCGATCGTCCCGACCGAGCAGGTCGTCGTGATCATGAGCGGAGTGCACCGATAGCCTGCCCCCATGCCGGACACCACGACTCCCGTCGCACTCGAAGGCGGGTTCGACCCCCGCTCCGCCGTCTTCGACCGTCTCTTGAAGAACCGCGTGGTGATGCTCGGATCCGACGTCAACGACGAGATCGCCAACCAGATCTGCGCCCAGCTCCTGTACTTGGAGGGCGAGGATTCGAACCAGGACATCTGGCTCTACATCAACAGCCCCGGCGGGTCGGTCACGGCCGGCATGGCGATCTACGACACGATGCAGTTCGTGAGCTGCGACGTGGCCACGGTGTGCCTCGGGCTCGCCGCGTCGATGGGCCAGTTCCTCCTCACGGCTGGTGCAGCCGGCAAGCGGTACACGCTGCCCAACGCCCGGATCATGATGCATCAGCCCCTCGCCGGCCTCCGCGGCCAGGCCGCGGACATCGCCATCCAGGCCGAGCAGCTCGTCTACACCAAGCGCCGCATGGCCGAGCTGATCGCCTTCCACTCGGGCCAGTCGCTCGAGCAGGTGCAGGCCGACTCCGAGCGTGACCGTTGGTTCACCGCCGAGGGGGCCAAGGACTACGGCTTGTGCGACAAGGTGATCCTCCGTCGCGGCGAGATCGTCTGACCGCCACCGAGTGAACGTCGGGACCCGTGCCCGACGCCGGTCGTCAGCCGCTACTCGTGGGGGACGATCGTGAAGACCGGACCGATGTCGACAGCGCAGTTGGCGCGCAGCCACGTGCCGATCGCCGCCGCTGACTTCTCCGAGGAGTAGATCGCGGCCAGCGCCGCTTGCTCCGACGCGGTGTCGCCCGGCACGACCGTGCTCGCCGACTCGTAGGCCGCGACGAGCTGCTTCCACTCGGCGTCGATCCCGAGCGGCGCCAGCTGACCGATCTCCCGGTACAGGTCGAGCACCGGCTCGATGTCCTCCGCGTACTCGAGTCGTGGATTGGTCAGCGCCTCCTTGTTCGCCGCGACCTCGCCGCAGAACCGCTCCGCGCTCGGTGCCTCGTCACCGCCGCACGCGCTGAGTGCGGCGCCTACGGCGACCGCGACCGCGACGAACGGACGCCTCCCCATCCGCACCACGGCTCGATCCCGACGCAACACAGCGGGCATTGTCGCAGCTCGTTCGCACGTTGCGTCGGCGCCTCGTCCGTCCGACACGACGGCGCGGGGAACGTTGTCACACCGTCCCGCTACAGTGAGCACCGACGTCGGTCCTCCCACCGAGTGCCGCCGTCACCGTCACGGGGTCGGTTCCGCCCCTTCTCGCAGAATGCCGCGGTTCGCCCGCGCCGTCCGAGGAGGTGCGATGTTCGCCTCGATCCCATCCGCCACGCTGTACGGCGCCGAGGGCCACCCGGTGCACGTGGAAGTCACGGTCACCGCCGGCATCCCTGGCTTCCAGGTCGTCGGTCGACCCGATCAATCGATTCGTGAAGCGCGCGACCGCGCCCGTGCCGCCGTGCTCAACAGTTCGATGGAGTGGCCGAAGCAGAAGATCACGGTCAACCTGGCACCGACCAGCGATCGCAAGGCGGGTTCGTCACTCGATCTGGCGATCGCGCTCGGCGTGCTCGCCGCCGCCGACGTGATCCCCCACCGATCGCTGACGAACCTGGCATTCCTCGGCGAGCTCGGTCTCGACGGGACCCTGCGTGCCATCCCCGGCGTGGCACCGATGGTCGGCGTCCTCGGCGAGCGCGATGTCATCGTGCCGATCGCGAGCGCCAGGGAGGCGTACGTCGCGGCGCTCGGCAACGTGCGGCTGATCGCCGACCTCGCGGAGCTCATCGCCGTGCTGCAGGGCCTCCTGCCATGGCCGGACCACGAACCGCCGCCACCGCCCGACGACGGCGACGTCACCACGTCCGATCTCGCCGACGTCCAGGGCCAGCCGATCGCCCGTCACGCGTTGGAGGTCGCGGCCGCGGGCGGGCATCACACGCTGTTCGTCGGGCCACCCGGTGCCGGTAAGACGATGCTCGCGGCGCGGTTGCCCGGCTTGCTCCCCGACCTCGTGCGAGCACGGGCGATCGAGGTCACGATGGTGCACTCGGCGGCCGGCGTGCCCCTCCCGTCGGGTGGCCTCGTCACTCGCCCGCCGTTGCGCAGCCCGCACCACACGATGAGCCAGGTCGCGCTCGTCGGCGGCGGGTCGAGCGTGATGCGGCCGGGCGAGGTCAGTCTCGCCCACGGCGGCGTGTTGTTCATGGACGAGCTGGCCGAGTTCGCGCCGTCGGTGCTCGACGCGCTGCGCCAGCCGCTCGAGACCGGCGTGATGCACATCGACCGGGCGGAGCTGCGGGCGGTCGTGCCGGCTGACTTCCTGCTCGTCGCCGCCATGAACCCGTGCCCGTGCGGCGGTGGCGCGCCCGGCGAGTGCGTGTGTGGCGATGCGGTCCTGCACCGCTACGCGCGGCGGGTGTCGGGACCGTTGCTGGACCGCTTCGACCTGCGGGTGCCGGTACATCGGCCTGCCGTCGACGATCTCATCGTCAACCGGCCGGGGGAGGCGTCGGCGATCGTCGCTGAGCGGGTGGCAGCGGCGCGAGCGAGGGCCCTCGACCGCCAAGGCGTGCTCAACAGCCGCCTCTCGCCTGGGACCCTCGGGGACCACGCGCCGCTCGACGTCGGCGCGACCGCGCTGCTGCGACACGAGCTGGAACAGGGTCGCCTCAGCGGTCGCGGCTACCACCGGGTGCGCCGGGTCGCACGCACGATCGCCGACCTGCGTGACGGATCGTCGACGGTGGTCACCGAGGAGGACGTCGCGCTCGCACTGCGATTCCGAGCAACGGTGGGCGGCGCGCGAACGAGGAACGTCGCGTGAACGCACCACCGGACGTCCCCGCGGGCGGCTTCCTCGCCGCCCTCGCCGGCTTCAGTCGCATGACCGCATCGCGCCTCGCCACCCTCCTCGCCGATCGCGACCCTGCCGAGGCGTTCGCGATCGCCTCCGGTCGGGCGCCCGCGCCCGAACCGATCGCCACGTTGCTCGCCAGGGATGCGTCGCTCGCCGCGTCGTGGCGAGGCGAGGCCGACCGTCGCGACCCCGCGGGCCAGTGGGAGCGGTGCCGTCGCGTGGGCGTCGACGTCGTCACGCCGTCCGACGCCGCATACCCGCCCGCCTTGCTCGACGATCCGCGCCGTCCACCGGTGCTGTTCGTGCGCGGTGACCTCGAGGTGCTCGACGGCCGGCGGGCGGGCGTGGTCGGCACTCGCAACGCGACCCAGCACGGGCGTGAGCTCGCTGCGCAACTCGGCTTCGAGTTGTCGGCGGCGGGTGTCGCGGTGGTGTCCGGGCTGGCGCTCGGCATCGACGGCGCGGCCCACCGCGGCGCGCTCGCCGCCGACGGTGCCCGCCCGGTTGCGGTCGTGGGGAGTGGACCCGACGTCGTGTATCCGCGTCGACACCAGACGCTGTGGGACCAGGTCGCTTCACGGGGTGTGCTGATCTCGGAGTGGCCACCCGGTACTCAGGCCGACGCGTTTCGGTTCCCGCTGCGCAACCGCATCGTGGCAGCGCTGAGCGAGGTGCTGGTCGTCGTCGAGAGCAGGGAGACGGGAGGCAGCCTGATCACCGCCCGCGAGGCCGCCGAGCGCGGCATCGACGTGTTCGCCGTGCCCGGCGGCCTCGACGCGCGGGCGGCGCGCGGCACGAACCAACTCCTGCGCGACGGTGCCGCGCCGCTCACCGAGGTCGCCGACGTGCTGGTGGCGCTCGGACTCGACGGTCGCCGCGCTGGTCGGCGGCGCTTCGACGCCCGGCGGCGGCCGACGACTGCCGAGCTGGAGTTGCTCGACCACTGCCGCCGTGCGCCGTCGACGCTCGAACAGCTCGCCGAGGGGTGCCGCGCGCCGCTCGCCGATGTGGCGATCAGCGCGGCGCGATTGGAGCACGCCGGATGGCTGCGCGAGACAGCAGGATGGTTCGAGGCGGTCGACGAGTGGGATGACCTGGCATGAGTCCCTCCAGCCCATCCACGCGCTGGAGGCGGTCCGGGCAATACCATCGGCGCTGTGGATCCGTGGCGCATCGACGACTTCGCCGCTGCGCTGACGTCGTTGTCGGCCAACACGGTGGCCGCGTACGAGTCCGATCTGCGCTCGTTCTCGGTCTGGTGCGCTCGTGGCGAGATCCACGAACCGGCCGAGGTCACGCGGGCCACGATGCGCCGCTACCTCGCCCATCTCACGACGCGTCAGTTCGCCCGCCGCTCGATCGCCCGCAAGACCGCGGCGATCCGCCGATACTTCCGTTGGGCCATCGCGAGTGGAGTGGCAACCGTCGACCCGACGAACGGCGTCTCCGTGCCGGCCGGCCAGGGGAGGCTGCCGCGGGTGCTCGATCAACGCGAACTGGGAGCGATGTTCGACGCGCCGGGCGCCGACGAGCCCGACTGGCGGCGGCGACGCGACGACGCCGTGTTGGAGCTGCTCTACGGATCGGGGCTGCGGGTCGGCGAGCTGTGTGGTCTGCGTGTGCCGTCGCTCGCCTTGTCCGCGGCGGCTGCCGAGGTGTGGGGCAAGGGCGCCAAGGAGCGGCGCGTCCCGTTGAGCGCGCCCGCCGTCGAGGCGTTGCAGCGATGGCTCGACGTGCGCTCCGACGTGTTGCCGCCCGAGGCCGGCGACGTGTTGTTCGGCAACGAACGTGGCCATCCGCTCACACCGCGCGACGTCAGGCGGATCCTCGACCGCCGCTCACCGACACCTACCCATCCCCACGCGTTGCGCCACAGCTTCGCCACCCATCTGCTCGACGGCGGCGCCGACCTGCGTGCGGTGCAAGATCTTCTCGGCCACAGCGATGTGGCGACCACGCAGCGATACACCCACGTCAGCCGCGAGCGATTGTCGGCTGCCTACCGCGAGGCCCACCCACGAGCATGAGCATCGTCCCCGAAGACGCCGACCTGCAGATGCAGTGGAACCGGTGGTTGAACCGCCGCAACGCTGCCGCCCGCGATCACTTGATCGTGCACTACTCGCCGCTCGTCAAGTTCGTCGCCGGCCGTGTCGGCGCGGGTCTGCCTTCGAGCGTCGACCCGGGCGACCTGGTGAGCTCGGGAGTGTTCGGTCTGATCGACGCCATCGAACGCTTCGATCCCGAGCGCGGCGTCAAGTTCGAGACGTTCGCCGTCCCCCGCATCCGCGGAGCGGTCTACGACGGGCTGCGCAAGCTCGACTGGGTGCCGCGTTCGATCCGCAGTCGTGCCCGCAACGTGGAGAAGTCGATCTCCGAGCTCGAGCACCAGCACGGCCGGGCGCCGACGGACGAGGAGTTGGCAGCGCACCTGCACATCTCGACCGACGAGCTGGCGCGGTGGCTGGCGGCGATCGCCAGCACGACCGTCGGCCCGCTCGACCGGGCGATCGCGGCAGGGGCCGAGCCGGCGGCGATCGAGTCGCCGACGTCGGGTTCGCCGTCGGCGACCGTGGAAGCTCGCGAGCTCGGCGAGATCATGCGGACGGAGATCCGCCGGCTCCCCGATCGGGAGAAACTCGTGTTGTCGCTCTACTACGACGAGGGTCTGACCCTCGCCGAGATCGGTCAGGTCCTCGGCGTGACCGAGAGCCGCGTCTCGCAGATCCACACCAAGTCGGTGTTGCATCTGCGTTCGCGCTTGTCGGCGGCCGGCGTCGGCTGACCCACCCACACGGTCGGCAGACCCGCCCGCACGGTCGGTAGACCCCGCAACGTCGGTGGCGTGTGGCCACCCAGCATCTCGCCGCCTCGCGGCGGTTGTCCCACGGAGGTCGTCGATGTCGTCGCCACCCGCTGCTTACGTTCGCCCCAGCCTCACCCAGCCTCGGGCGGGCGTCATCTTCACGTCGATCTGCACCTTGGTGGTCGTCGTCGCGCTCGTGTCCGGAACGGCCGCCGCGGCCACGTGTTGGCGACCTCCCGTCGAGGGGCAGGTTGCCGATCCGTTCCGCCCGCCGAGCTGTCGGTGGTGTCCCGGCAACCGGGGCATCGAGTACGACGTCGGCTCCCGGGCAGACGTGCGCGCAGCCGCGCCCGGCGTGGTGACGTTCTCGGGGGCGGTCGCGGGGGTCGTCTACGTCGTCGTTCGGCTCGACAACGGTTGGCGCCACACGTACGGACGACTCGTCTCCCCGGCGGTCGACGTCGGTGATCGCGTGCGAACGTCGGAGCGTGTCGGCACCGCGTCGGGAGAGTTCTTCTTCGGGTTGCGCATCGACGACGACTACGCCGATCCGGCACCGTGGATCGGCGCGCTCGTCGGCCGCCCTCGACTCGTCCCCATCGACGGTTCTCCGCCACGCCCGAACCCACCCGTGCTGCGATGCCCCAGCGTGTGAGACTCGCCGCGTGGTGCAACTCAGGCCGATCACCGATGGCGTCGTCACCATCCGGCCCCCTGAGCCGGGCGACGCCGCGCTCCTGGTCGCGGGTCGCGACGAGGAGTTCGATCGTTTCCTCGGCCCCGGCGACCCGGACCCCGATCCGGTCGGTTGCATCGTCGTCGGCGGGCAGGTCGCCGGCTGGGTCGACCACGATCGTGACCGGTACTGGCTCGACCCGGGCGAGGTGAACGTCGGGTACTTCCTGTTTGCTGACCACCGCGGTCGTGGCCTGGCGACACGGGCGGTGAAGCTCCTGATGCACCACCTGGCCATCGACACCGAATCTCGATGCGCGACGTTCTTGATCGACCCTGCCAACGAACGCTCGCAGCAACTTGCCCGTCGCGTCGGCGCCGAACGGATGCCCGACCTCGACGGCATCCCCTACTTCAAGCTCGCCGTGCCACCGACGGTGTACACCGACGGGACCGTCACGATCCGCCCACTCGATCCCGACGACGTCGATGCGGACCTCGCGGCGAAAGACGACGAGCAGATCCGCTGGCTGTGGTTGCCCGGTCAGCGCGAGTCCTGGGAGGCGATGTCGCCGGGCGAGCGACGTGCGCACGCGCTCGCCGGGCTGCGTGCCCGTCACGACGACTTCGGTTCGGGACCGAAGTGGTGCTTCGCCGTGGACACCGCCGATCACCGGTACGTCGCGTACGTCGACTGCGATCTCGCCAATGGCCACGTGCCTGCCGGTGAGGCGAACATCTCGTACTCGTCGCATCCCGATCACCGCGAACGCGGACACGTCAGCCGGGCTGTGCGTCTGGTCCTCCGGTTCGTCGGCGAGCACACCGCGGCACCGCGGGCCCACCTGATCGTCGACGCCGAGAACCACGCATCGTCACGAGTGGTGCGAGCGGTCGGTGCCGTCGAAGTCGAGCGATGGATCGATGTCCGGGGATGCACGATGGTCCGCCACGTCGTTGCAGTGCCACGGGGCCGATAGCATCGACCGGGCCGATTCGTCCGGATCGGCCGCTGCTCGCAGCGACACACTCACCTCGCCCGCCGGTCATCATGCGGTCGCCCCTCGAACGGGGAGCGCCGACCGACGGGACGCAACCGCCAAAGGAGCACACCATGGCCGTCATCACGATGCGGCAAATGCTGGAAGCCGGCGCCCACTTCGGGCACCAGACCCGTCGCTGGAACCCGAAGATGAAGCGTTTCATCTTCGGCGAGCGCAACGGCATCTACATCATCGACCTCGAGCAGACGCTCGGTCGGGTGGAGACGGCGTACGGGTACGTCCGCGACCTCGTCGCCAACGGCGGCACGATCTTGTTCGTCGGCACCAAGAAGCAGGCCCAAGATCCGGTCAAGAGCTACGCCGAGAAGTGCGGCATGCCCTACGTCAACGAGCGCTGGCTCGGCGGCATGCTCACGAACTTCGAGACGATCAGCAAGCGCGTCAACAAGATGCTCGAGTACGAGCGCATGCGCGCCTCGGGTGAGTTCGACGCGATGATCAAGAAGGAAGCCCTCCTCCTCGACCGCGAGCTGACCAAGCTGCAGCGCAACCTGGGTGGTCTGCGCTCGATGAAGAAAGCACCCGACGCCATCTTCGTGCTCGACACGAAGAAGGAGCACATCGCGGTCACCGAGGCGAACAAGCTCAAGATCCCCGTCGTCGCCGTCGTCGACACGAACGTCGACCCCGACGTCATCCAGTACCCGGTGCCCGGCAACGACGACGCGATCCGCTCGAACGACCTGCTCACCCGCGTGATCGCCGAGGCGGTCAGCGAGGGCCGCTACATCGCCGCCAAGCGCAACCCGCAGGCCGCGCCGCGCCGCAGCGCCGACGAAGAGGCCGCCTTCAGCCAGCAGCAGGCCGACGCCCGCCGCCAGGCCGCCGCCGCCCAGGCCGAGCGCGAGGCTCGCCTCGCCGCCCGTACCGCCGAGGCCCCGGCTGCCGAGGCCCCCGCCGAGGTCGCCGAGGCCCCCGCCGAGGTCGCCGAGGCGCCCGCCGAGGTCGCCGAGGCTGCCGAGACCACCCCCGACACCCCGACCGAAACCGTGGAGAGCTGAACGATGTCGTTCACCGCAAAAGACGTCCAGGCGCTGCGCCAGGCCACCGGCGCCGGGATGATGGACGCCAAGAAGGCGCTCGAGGCCAACGCGGGCGACATGGAGGCCGCCAAGCAGTGGCTGCGCGAGAAGGGCTTGGCTGCGTCTGCCAAGCGTGACGATCGCGAGAGCACGCAGGGCATCGTGAACCTGGTCCTCGACGGCAACGTCGCCGCGATCGTGAAGATCACGAGCGAGACCGACTTCGTCGCCAGCTCCGAGCACTTCAAGAACGAGGCCCAGACGCTCGCCGTGC
>CAZQCP010000070.1:0-15014 GCA_964592115.1 uncultured Ilumatobacteraceae bacterium | reverse complement strand
GGGTGACCGCTCGGGTCGAGCAGCACGCGCCACGTCTCGCCAGGCTGATCGTCGGGGAACGTGGCGCCGAGCTCGACGCACGCCGCGGCTGCCACGTCGACGTCGTCGACGGCGAGGTCGAAGTGGAACTGCTTCGACCCGCGCTCGTTCGGCCAGCCCGGTGGTTCGTGCCCATCGACGGCGCCGAGACCGATGGCCACGCCACCCTCGCCGACCAACATCGCGTACTCGTCCTGCTGGTGGACGACGGGCCAGCCGAGCACGGCAGACCAGAATGCGGCGTCGCGGCCGACATCGCTGCTGTCGAGGGTGACCATCTTCAAGGTGGCGATCGTCATCGGGGGTCTCCTGTTCCTTGGGACGTGGGTGGTGCCAGTGAGCGCGGAGCGCGGGTGCCGCCCCATCGAGCCTGCCTACGATTCCGCGGTGGCCGCTTGGACAAATGCGCCAACCTCGGCCGGATCGGGGCCCGACTGGCCCGAGCCGCACGGCACGCCGACGGCGACGACCGCCGGAGTGTTGCGTCCCGACGAGTTCGCCCGCCACGTCGAGTTGACGCGCACGCCGCCCGGCGCGGCAATCGCACGGTGGGTGGAGAACCACTGGAGCTTGCGCTGGGACCTTCCTGCGGCCACGAGCTTCCCGAGCCAGGTGGTGGCTCATCCGACGGTGTCGTTGACCGCCGAGTTGGGGAGTCACCCACGTCCGGCGGCGGCCGGGCTCGGGGTGCTGGTCGTGACCGGCGTCGTCACTCGCCGCTTCGACGTCGACGTGCGCGGCTGGGGACGCGTCCGCGGCGTGCGCTTCCGACCCGGCGGACTGAGCGCGCTGACCGGTCAGAACGCCGCGGCGTGGACGGACCGGTCCGTGGCGGCCACCGACGTGTTGCCGCGGTCGATGTGTGCTGACCTGGCCGATCGCGAGCTGATCGAGGATCCCGACGCGTGGCGCGCACTTGCCGAACAACAGCTCGCCGAGCTGGCCCCGCCACCCGACCACCGGTACGACGAGCTCGTGACGATCGTGACGGACATGCTCGGCGACCGCTCGCTCGTGAGCGTCGCCGAGGTGGCCGATCGCCACGGCGTGTCGGTGCGCACGCTGCAGCGCCTGTTCACCCGATACGTGGGAGTTGGGCCGAAGTGGGTGCTCGCCCGCTACCGCATGCACGACGCGATCTCCGACATCGACGCCGGATACGACGGCACGCTCACCGACCTCGCCCACCGCTACGGCTGGTACGACCAGGCGCACTTCACGCGGGACTTCACGACGGCCGTCGGTGTCGGACCCGCGAGCTACGTGGCGCAGCGTGCCGCGACAGCTGGCACCCGCGGCCACTGATTGCTGCCGACCGTTGACGCCGACTTCGCGGGGATCCGACAGGTCTCGTATCGTCGACGCGAGACGCCGCCCGAAACTGGAGGATTCATGAGCGAGCTGATCGAGGTCTCCGAGAAGTCGACCCTCCGGCGGGAGGACGCGGCCAAGCTGCTGCGCGAGATCGCCGACTCGCTGGAACGACACAACGAGCTCGAGTTCGTCCGCGGCGGCATCCGCCACCGCCTCGCCGTGGCCGACCAGGTCGACATCGAGATCGAGATCGAAGTCGGTGACGACGGCAACGAGCTCGAGATCGAGATCACCTGGTGAACAAACGACGGTGACGAAGACGACGGTGACGGAGACGATCGTGACGGAGACTTTGATGACGGAGACGACGATGACCGACCAGATCACAGCCCAGCCCGCGCGGGGCGGAGCAAGCTCGGCCGTGCAACCGAACGGGGTCCACCACCTGGCGATCTCGACGGGCGACATGCGCGCCCAGCTCGAGTTCTTCACCGACGTGCTCGGCGGCGAACTGAAGGCGCTCTACTGGATGCACGGCGTCGACAAGACGTTCCACGGGTTCGTCAAGCTCAACGACGCCTCGTACATCGCGTTCGTGCAGGGCCCGGACACCGCGGGGATCGAGCCGGTGATGGGCGTCTCCCACGCCGGCAGCGCAGCGGGACCATCGGCGCCGGGCACGATGCAACACGTGGCCTTCAACGTCGACACGCTCGACGACCTGCTGGCGATGCGCGACCGCATCCGCGACCGTGGCTACAACGTGTTCGGTCCGCTCGACCACGGCATGTGCCATTCGATCTACTTCGCCGGACCGGAGAACCTGGCGTTGGAGGTGGCCACGTCGGAGCAGCCGATCGACGAGCGGGCGTGGATCGATCCCGAAGTCGTCGGGTTGTGCGGCATCGACGACGAGCTGCTCGAACGACTGAAGACACCGCGGCGGTTCGCATCGTCGGGTGGCGCGGTGCAGAACCCGCCGATCGACTGGTCGAAGCCACAGCTGGCCATGCCGAAAGCGGCGCTCGAAGCGATCATGGCGATGCCCGACGAGCAGGTGACAGCCCGCTTGTCCGAGTCGACGCCCCCAGTCGCCGTCGAGTGACGTTTTCGTGATCTTGTTGCGTAATAGTTGCGCGACAAGATCACGAAAACGACCGAGGGGGACTCGGGATGACACCACAAGAAGCCGGCCAGGTCTTCGTGACGCCGTCGGCCTACGCGGATCCGGAGGGGTTCCACGAGGCGTGCGCTGTGTTGCGCCGGGAGGACCCGATCCACCTCGTCGAGCATCCCGACTTCGCGCCGTTCCACGCGATCACCAAGCACGCCGACGTGCTCGAGATCGAGCTGCACAACACGGAGTGGGAGAACGCGCCGAGGCCGGTGATCTCCAACCTCGAAGCGGACCGCCAGCGTGAGGCCCAAGGTGACCTGCTGCGCACGCTGATCCACATGGACGACCCCGATCACCGCGCCTACCGGGGCCTGACGGCGGAGTGGTTCCTCCCGAAGAACATGGCCAAGCTCGACGGCCGGCTGGCCGAACTGGCCCGCCTGTCGGCCGAGCGGATGGTCGAGCTCGGCGGCGAGTGCGACTTCTCTCGCGACATCGCCATGCAGTTCCCCCTGCAGGTGATCCTGGCGATCCTCGGTCTGCCCGAAGACGACTACCCGCGGATGCTCAAGCTGACCCAGGAGCTGTTCGGCGCCAGCGATCCCGAGCTGTCCCGCGGCCAGTCGATGGAAGATCTCATGGCCGTCGTGCAGGACTTCTTCGTCTACTTCACCGAGCTCACCGAGACGCGCAAGGGGCAGCCGACCGAAGACCTCGCGTCGGTGATCGCCAACGGCACGATCGACGGCGAGCCACTCGGGATCATGGAGCAGATCTCCTATTACGTGATCGTCGCCACCGCCGGACACGACACGACGGCGTCGGCGATGGCCGGCGGACTTCAGGCGTTGGCGGAGCATCCCGACCAGCTCGCCCGGTTGCAGGCCGATCCGTCGTTGATGTCGTCGGCGGTCGACGAGGTCATCCGCTGGGTGACGCCGGTGAAGCACTTCATGCGCAACTGCACGACCGAGTACACGCTGCGCGATCACACGTTCCAGCCGGGCGACGCCGTGCTCTTGTCGTACCCGTCGGCCAACCGCGACGAGGACGTGTTCACCGATCCGTTCACGTTCGACGTCGGCCGCTCCCCCAACAAGCACCTCGCCTTCGGCTTCGGCGTGCACTACTGCCTCGGCGTGATGCTCGCCCGCATGGAGATCAAGGCGCTGCTCACCGAGATCGTGCCGCGCCTCAAGCGCCTGGAGCTCGCCGGCGAGCCGTCGGAGATGCAGACGCTCTTCGTCGGCGGTCTCAAGCACCTCCCATTGCGCTACGAGCTCGCCTGAGCTCCGCTCGCCCGCGGACGTTCGCGTGAACAGTTTGCGTCGAGCGCACGCAGATTGTTCACGCGTTGGCGGTCGCGGACGTCAGCCGCGGCGGCGGGTGCGCGGCGCGGGACCGGCGGTGACGTCGAGGGCGTCGAAGTCGCGCAGGATCGTGCGCCGGCTGACGCCCAGTGCCGCGGCGAGGTCGTCGTCGGTCGGTGCGGCCTGTTGCTCGGCGGCTTCGCGGAGGAGCCGACGCAAGCGGTGGTGACGTCGCTCGGCAGCGTTGTCGATCGCTTCATCGTCGGCGGCGCGCACCGTCCAGCGCACCTCGACGCGCTCGTCGGGCCGCAGCGTTCGTCCGAGCGGTGCCGTGGTGCGGGCGAGCGACACCACCATCCGACCATCCGTCGAGCCGTTGACGGCGTCGATGGCCCGGTACTCGGCCACGATCGCCCGGTTGAGCGGCACGTCGTCGAAGAACGCCCGCCGTCGACCATCGTCAGCGATGTGCTTGGCCTGCCGGAGGAGCTCGGCGTGGGCAGCGACGACGACATCGTTGGCCTCGTCGACCCGGCCCAACCGGAAGAGCAGCTGGGCGAGGAACCACAGCCAGCCCTGCGGGTGCTCACCGATCGGTACGCCCTCGCGGAACAGCGCCACGCCCTCGTCAGCGATCCGGCTGCAGTCGGCGCCCTTCTGCCCGCCAGTCCCGGGCCCGGCGTCCCACGTGGCGAGCGCCAACGCGGCGGCGCTCTTGGCGTGGAGGAGCGGATGTCCCGTCGTTCCCCAGTGCTCGGCGGCCTGTTCCAGATGGGTGATCGCGGCCTGCGGATCGCCGGTCCGCCACAACAACGCACCGAGGTCGTGGCGGGCATAGGCCGCCTCGGTCGCCGCGTCGAGCGCTTCGGCGCGCTCGATCGCGCCGAGGTAGCAGGCCGTCGCCTCGGCGATGTCGCCGGCGTCGTCGGCCACCAGGCCGAGGTTGTTGATCGCCCCGCTCACGAGCCACGGCCGCTCGGCACGCTCCCACCATCGACGAGCCTCTTCGATCTCCGCGCGTGCCCGTTCGCGATCGCCGACGGCCAACGCGCCGAGCGAGCGGGCCTGGCACACCAAACCGAGGTGCACCGGGTCACCGAGGTTGCGGGCGAGGACCTCGGCGCGTTCGCTCGCCGCATCGAGACGGTCCCACCACCCGAGGTCGTAGTAGGCGGCGAACAGGCTGGTCAGCGTCACCATCTCGTTCGCTTCGTCGCCGACGGCGCGCAGCAGCGCGAGGTTGTCCTCGAGGTGACCGGCGGCATCGTCCGGTCGGCCGGTGCGGACGGCGCACAGCGCCAGCCCGCGGCGCAGCCGGCACGAGAGCCACGCGTCGTCGACCGCTTCGGCGGCAGCGAGCCCGGCGGCGAACTGGTGCTCGGCGTCGCGCCAGCGACCGCCGTGGCAGCGCAGATCTCCGCGCCGAAAGTGCAGCTGAGCCGCCAGCAGCGGCGCGTCCGACGTGGCGATGAGCGTGTCGGCTTCGTCGAGCGCCTGCTCGGCGTCGTCCGTGTCGCCGGATCGGAGGGCGACACCGGCGAACAAGACGAGTGCCCGCGCCAGCTCGGGTGCGACATCGAGCGTCCGCGCCGCCGCGATCGCCTCGTCGAGGTTCTGCCGTCCGCGGGTCTGTTCGCTCAAGATGTCGTAGACCTCGGCGAGCGCCAGCCGCACGGTGAGCCGGTCGCCCGCGCGGGCGACGTCCATCAGTTCGAGCGCCCGGTTCCAGGAGTCGACGGCATCGGAGAACGCGGCGTGTAAGCGCTGCACCGTGCCACTCGCCCAGTACGCGTCCGCGGCCGCGTCGGCGCGTCCGGCGCGGTCGAGGTGGTAGGCCAACGTGCGCGGGTTGTCCGGTTCGAGTTCGGCGAGCACGTCGGCGACCGCGCCGTGCAGCGTGCGTCGCCGCGCCGCGGGGATCTCGTCGTACACCGTGGTGCGCAGCAACTCGTGGGCGAACTCGTACCCGTCGGAGGTCGGCGTGATCCAGCCGCCTCGGGCGAGTCGTTCGGCGCCGCCGGCGAGCTCGATCGCGGCGGTCGTGCTCGACCTCGCCCAGGTGCGGAACGGGACGTTCTGTCCGAGGACCGCGGCGCCCTCGATCGCCGCGCGGTCGGCGGCATCGAGGCCGTGCAGGCGGCGCCGGGCCAGATCGAGCTCGTCGCCTGGCGAGTCGTCGGCGGCGTGCAGCCACTGACCGACGTAGAACGGGATCCCGCTCGTCGCCGCCAGGACCCTGGCGGACACGTGCGGGTCGCCGATGAGGTCGGTGATGTCGTCGTGGGTCAGCGGTGGGAGCTGGGTGATCGTTGCCATCCCGTCGCGGTCCCACGCCTGCAGCACGGTCCACCCCGGTGAGGACTCGATCTCCGGGCGGCGGTACGAGCCGACGAACAGCCCTCCCCCTTCCACGAGGCCGCCGACGAGCGCGGACAGCGCGTCCCACAGGGTTGCCTCGGCCCAGTGCAAATCCTCGAGGACGAGGACGACGTCGCCCAGTCGGGCGAGCGTCTCGCCGAGCACGCGGGCGGCGTAGGTCAGGCTGCCCGTGGCCGGTGCGGCGCTGGCGGCAGCACCGCCTCCGGACCAGTCGCGGTGCAGCGCGGCGAGCGAGGCCAGCGACACCGGCCCGAGCGCGGCCTCGAGCTCCACCCGCAGCGCCGTGCCCAGCGCCGGTTCGAGGGCCCGAGCGAGCGGTTCGAGTGGCGAGGCGTCGGGCGTCGACCGCACGTCGCCGGCGAACACCGTTGCGCCGCGCCAGCGGGCGCTCTTCGTCAGCTCGCCGATCAACCGTGTCTTGCCGATGCCGGCGACGCCCTCGACGCACCACACCCCGCCCCGCCCGGCGATCATCGCCTCGACGGCGGCGACCGCAGCGGCGCGTTCTCGACCGCGGCCGACGAAGCGCACCGGAGCCTCCACGTCGACCGTCGTCTCGATCTCGCGTTCCCGGAGCAGCTGCTCGACGATCTCGGTCGTCGCCGGCAACGGTTCGACGCCGAGCTCGTCGGCGAGCAACTTGCGCAGGCTCTCGTAGTGGGTGACGGCTTCACCGAACCGGTGGAGCCGCCCGAGCACGCGCAGGTACCGCTGATGGCTGACCTCGTCGAGTGGTTCGATCACCACGCAGCGGCGAAGGGCGACGAGCGCTCCGGACAGGTCGCCATCGGCCTCTTGTTCGGAGGCCGTCTCCCGCAATGCCATGAGCAGGTCGCTGCGCCGTGCCGCGCGATGGGGATCGATCCAGTCGTCGTAGATCCCGGGGGCAAGCTCGTCGCCATAGAGGTCGATCGCCCGTTCGCGATCGGCGCGTATTCCCGACCCGACGAGGCGATCGAATTCGGCGACGTCGACCCACACGTGCTCGTGGAGGCGGATCGTGTCGGCGTCCGCCTCGACCCATCCCTCACCGAGCTGTGCTCTGATGCGGTAGAGCGCATCGGTCAGCGGCCGCCGCGAGGCGGCATCGGGGAACAGCACGTCGGCGAGCGCTTCCCTGCGGTGGCGCACCGTCGGCTGGAGCGCGAGGTGGACGAGCAGACGTTGGGCGTCGGTGCCGGCGATCACGCGCTCGGTTCCACCGTTGGAGGCGTCCGGGGAGGCAGGATCGGATGTGCGGCTCGACGCGCGCACGGGCCCGAAGAGGTACAGACGTTGTCGAGCGACCCCGTGCTCGTGCGCTGGTGGCGACGCCGTGATGGCCATGATCGTGAAAGGTGCCGCCGCCCAGCGGGCCGTCCCCCGGCCGTGTCACATTAGTTCCTGATCGGGCACCACGACGCGAGAAGTTCCCGACAACGGCTTCGTACAACAGCGGTCGTGGAGATCACGTCGACGACCGAGTCGTTCAGTTCCGCAGACCACGAGGCGGTCACCACCACGCGGCGCCTGGTCGTCGGCGGGCTGGTGGCGTTCTCGTGTGCGAGCGCCGCCCAGGGCATCCCGTTCGTGGTCGTCGTCGCCGCGCTCGGTGCTGACGGGCGCACGAGTTGGGTCGCCGCAGTCGCCGTGGCCCGGCTGCTCCCCTATCTGGCGTGCTCGCCGATCGCCGGCAGCGTGGCCGCGCGAGTGGATCTCGGCCGGTTGTGGCTGTTCACCGGCCTGACGCGGACGATGGCGATCGCCGCACTCGGTTGGGCGCTCGCCGTGGCAGCGACGCCGGCCGTGTTCGTTGCGCTCACGTTCGTGGTCGTCGCCGTCGGCACGCCCGCGTATCCCGCGCTCATGCGGCTGCTCCACGAATGTGTGCCTCAACGCCGATGGAACCGAACGAGCGCGGTCGCCGCGGGCGTCGAGTCGGCCGGGTTCTGGGCGGGTCCGGCGATCGGCGGTGGGCTCTTGCTCATTGCCCCGGGAGCAGCGATCGCCGTGGCGGTGGCGATGTCGCTGGGGTCGATCGTGTTGGGCTCGGGGAACTTCCTCGCTCACCGACGGTCACCGGTCGCCGAACGTGCCACGCCCGCCGACCGTGGCGATCCCGCGCCGGGCATGCGCGATGCCGCGGCGCATCTCCTCGCGCCCGCCGCTCGTCGAGCAGTCGTCGCAGCAATCGGTGTCAACGTGCTCGGGGGCCTGCTGGCCACGTTGCTCGTCGAGGTCGGTCACGACATCGACGGAGCGCGCGCCTATGGGCTGCTCTCGCTGTTCAACGGTGCCGGCGCCGTCGCGGCGTGCATCGCGGTGGTCGCCGCGATTGAGCTTCGCCATCGGCCGCTCGCCGCCTTGGCATGCGCAGGGGTGACGCTGGCGGCGCTGGCCTCGACCGGCCGCTTGGTCGTCGCCTTGCCCGCCGTGGCGATCTTCGGGGCCAGCGTCTTGTGGGCCGAGGTGCTCGCAACCGCGGCGATCGGGACGACCTCGTCGAGCCGATCCGTCGCCGCGGCGATCGGGATGCTCGACGCCTGGATCGTCGCCGCCATGCTCGCCGGCGCCTCGCTGGCACCGGCGCTGAGCAGCGCGATCGGCACGGGACCGACGCTCGTCGTCGCCGGCACGGCAACCGTCGCCCTCAGCGTCGCGCTCAACACCAACAGCAACACCGACTCCATCACCACAACCACCAACTCCACCGAAAGGCATCGCCATGAGCACGTTCGACATCACGAACCACGCGTTCAAGTTCAGCAACATCAAGTACTTCCGGAGCAAGGCCGAAGACGTCCAGATCGGCTCGTACGGCGAGAAGAAGGACCCCATCGGCGCCATGGCGTACCTCGCCTGCGAGGGCAAGGTCACCGCCCCGAACCTCGCCGGAAAGGTGCAGTACAAGGGCCGCGCCAACATCGACTGGACGGGGGCGACGAAGGCGAAGTTCAACGCCGCAGGCATGTTCAAGTACCTCACGCTGCAGGGTTCGGGCGCGTCCGCCGTCACGTGGAACTCCAAGAAGTCGGCCAAGCTCGACCTCGTCAAGTTCACAATCGACGCCGGCCCGCTGAAGAACATGCTCAACAACGGCGCCGGCGGGGCACGCAACTTCCTCAAACGGGAAGGCAAGGACGGTCGCATCGTCTCGACGATCTTCGTCGTGATGGACGCCGAGCTCGCTGAGGGGCTCGACGCCGCCGCGAGTTCGAGTGGCTCGTTCACCGCCGAGCTGACCAAACAGCTCGGGATCGGGTTCACCGCCGACCACGTCGGGTCGCGCAACCAGCAGGTCGACGTGACGCTGTCGCCGGGCATGACGTTCGCGTACGGGATGCACAAGGTCAGCGACTGGAACAGGGGCAAGACCCGGATCGAGGACCTCGAAGACGACCGGAAGGGGATGGGCTGATGCGTACGGGAACCCGCGGGGTCCTCGCCCTGGCGTTGAGCGCAGCGAGCGTCGTGACGATGTCCGCCTCCCCGGTCACCGCCGCCGGCGGCCGGGGTGGCGAGGCACCGGTGGTCGTCGAGATCGACCTCGGCATCGGCGCCGTGGTCAACGGTTGGCCAGGTGTGCAATGGCTGCCGGTCGTGATCTTCGGGAGCGCCGCCGTGCCGGCGGCGGACATCGATCCGGAGTCGGTCACCCTCGACGGACGGCCGGTGGTCCGGCAGAACGGCGCTGCGTGGCACCGGTTCGAGGACGTCGACGGCGACGGCCACGACGACCTCCTGGTTATCGGCAAGGTGTTCAACCCGCCGCCGGTGTCCTACGAGGGAACGATCGTCGCATCGACGGGCGGCGGCACCGATCTCGTCGGCACCGACGAGATCCTCGTCCTGCTCCCCCACATGCAGTCGGGCCTCTGATTCCCTGGACCGCCGACCTCAGTTCTGCAGGTGGCCGTCGACGATGCGCACGACGCGGTCGCAGTGCTCGGTCATGCGGTCGTCATGGGTGACGACGATTGCCGCCGTGCCGCGCTGTTTGACCTCCGTGCGGATCAGCGCCATCACCTGCTCGCCGAGTTCGGTGTCGAGGGCGCTCGTCGGCTCGTCGAACAGCACGAGCGCGGGGTCGTTCATGAGGGCGCGTCCGATGGCCACCCGCTGACGCTGGCCACCGGACAGCTCGGCGGGGAGTTGATCGGCCCGATCGGTGAGGCCGAGGTCGGCGAGCAGCTCGTCGGCCCGCTGGCGAGCGGCGCGTCCGCGGCGTGGTCCGAGCTCGTCGACCACCAGCAGGTTCTCGCGGGCCGTCAGGAACGGCACGAGGTTGACGGCCTGGAAGACGAAGCCCACCTTCTCCTGGCGGAACTTCGTCAGCTCGCGCTCGGAGTGCTCGCTGATGTCCTCGCCGCCGACCACGACACGACCCTCGGTCGGCGTGAGCAGGCCTCCTGCGATCGAACACAGCGTCGTCTTGCCGGAGCCGGACGGGCCGACGAGGGCAACCAGCTCCTCGCGGTCGACGGTGAGTTCGGCGTGATCGACAGCGACGACCTCGTCGTCACCCGACCCGAACACCTTGCGGACACCTTCGAGCACGAGTCCGTCGGTCATGCAGCAGTTCCGATCGCTGAGGCCGGGTCGATGCGCAGGACCCGGCGGAGTGAGAAGGCGCAGCCGATCACCGCCGCACCGAGCAGGAGCAGCGCGCTGTAAAGGATGCGGCCGGCGGTGACGTCGACGGGCACGGACCCCGGCGGGATCAGGGCGTCGAGGGCCAGGCTGAGCCCGCCGGCGATGACGACCGCGATCAAGGTCACCGTGACCGCCTGGGTGAGCAGCCCCCCGAAGATCGTCGAGCTGCGGGCGCCGACCGCTTTGAGCACGCCGTACAGCGGCACCCGTTCGACCGTCAGGAGGGCGAAGAACAGCCCGACGACGGTGACGGCGATGGCGATGGTGACGCCGATGATCTGGTTGAACACCGTGCGCTGCTGGGCGACGCCCGGCACCGCCTCGATCGCTTCGGCGATGGTCAGCGACTCGGTCGCAGCGTCGGTCGCCTCGTCGATGTGCGTCGTCAGCTCGCTCACCGCGACGCCGTCCTCGGCGCGCACGACCAGTGCCTGGAAGACGTCGTCGCCGAGCTGCTGGTCGGGCCGGTTGGCGGCGAGCACCTCGCGCCACGTCGCCGCGTCGGCCCACAGCGAGCCCTGCGCGGCGAACGTCGTGTCGCTCACGAACCCAATCACCGTGACGGGTGTGCGCGCCGGGCCGAGCAGCAGTTCCATGCCCTCCTCCACGCCGTCGGCCTCGAGCACGCTGTCGGCGTAGACCTCGCCGGGGCCAGGAGGTTCCGGCACGCCGATCGGCGCGATCTCGTAGCCGAACAGGGCTGTACTGGCGAGGTCGCGGGGCCCGTTGCCGGGGACTCGTGCCCCGAGTTGGACGACGCCCAGCCCGCCGGTCTCGGCGACACCGTCGACGCCGTCGACGATCGCCCGCAGGTCGGCGTCGATGCGGCTGCGCTGGAACGTCGCCTCGGCGGTCGAGGAGTACACGAGTGCATCGCCGTCCTGGGAGCGGATGGCGGCGATCGAACCGTTGATCAGCCCGTCGAGCAGGCCGCCGAGGAACATCACCAGCAGCCCGACGAGCGTGAGGATCGCCGTGGCGGCGACGAAGCGCCCCGGACGCCGTCGCAGCTCGCGCAGCGCCAGTCTCATCGCAGACCCGCCACGGTCGTTGCCGTCACCGGGTCGATCGCCAGCACGCGCCGGGCGCACAGCACCGAGCTCAAGACGCCGAGCACGAGCAGCACGAGGCACCACGCGGCGACGGTCGCGACGTCGAACCGCAAGCTGAGCGCGGTCGTGTCGGCGCGAGCGAGCAGGCCGAAGGCGGCGACGCCGAGTGACAGGCCGGCCGCCAACACGATCACGACCTGGATGACGAGGGCGGCGATCAGCCTGCGGGCGGGCGCTCCGACGGCGCGCAACAGTGTCAGCGCTCCCGCCTTCTGCAGCGTGACGATCAAGAAGAAGAGCCCGGTCACGAACGGCACCACGAGCCCGTAGAGCACGAAGATGATCCGGAACGACTGCTGCACCTGGGCGACGCCGGGGGCCTCGCTGGCCGCGTCGTCGCGGGTCAGCGCTTCGAGGTCGTCGCTGGCGCCGTTGATCTCGGCGACCACCTCGTCGGGAGTCACGCCAACCGCTGGCGCGATGCCGAGTGCGTTCGGCAGCGGGTCACCGGCGTCCGGGTTCCTCGCCACCACCGCGTCGAGGTAGGTGTCGTAGTCGACGAACATCGTCGCCGTGACCATCAGCTGGGAGTCGCTCGCCAGGCCGACGACGGTCAGCTCCAATCCGCCCGGCTCGACCGTGACCACGTCGCCGATGTCGAAGCCGTTCGTCGCGTCGGCGTCGCTGGCGACGGCCTCCCCTGCCGCTTCGGGCAGACGTCCTTCGCTCAGCTCGGTCGGCGAGCCGAGCCCTTCGATCTCGTAGCCGATGATCGCCGCCTCGGTCACGTCGTCGTCGGCGGTGACCGAGAACGTGCCCTGTCCGATGCGTCCGGCTTCGCCGACACCTGGTGCCTCGCGGGCGAGCTGTTCGTTCTGCGGCGTCAGCACGCTCCCCTGCAACGTTCGCTGGCCGTCGGTCGAGTAGACGAGCACCGGTGCCGACTGGTTGCGGATCGCCCCGACGAACGACGTGATCAGGCTCGTCTGCAGGGCTTGCTGGAAGAGGATGAGGAAGACGAGGAGCGCGATGGCCGCCATCAGCAGTCCGAAGCGAACCTTGGCTCTCCGCAACTCCTTCAGCGCCAGGAACATGTGCGAGCGACGCTAACCAGTAGATCGGCCGGACAGACCCTTGATCCGGCCTGGACCGCCGGATCGAAAACCCCGGCCGGACGGGCGCCGGGCACCGGTAGACTGAAGACTTACATATCGATCATGGGGCTGACAGGTTTCGACGTCAGTAACGCTGTTCGAGTTTGCGACCCGAGTTGCTCAGACTCGTAAAACGGGGCAACCACAAGAATTGCCGAAGAGCAGTTCGCTCTCGCCGCCTGATCTCCAGGTGATCCGAGAGTCATCGTGAGCAGCAATGCCGCACGGGGCCACTCCATCACAGCCCGGCAACAGAAGTGAGGGATGACGGCGAGAAAGACCGCTGACGGCGAGAAAGACCGCTGACTTGTCGGAAAGACGGCGCGTGGTCCGCCTTGAGCGGACAGCCGACCCGCCGGTGACACAGCGTCAGTGTCAATGTCGGGAATGGTCGTAGCAGGTTCGTCCACCGGCTGATGGACGGGGGTTCGATTCCCCCCAGCTCCACCATCAGGTTTTCGGTCGTGCGGTCGCTTGCGCCAAAGTCCGGATCACAAGCCTCTGACCAGGGGTTTTGTTCGCTGAGATGCGCTGACGTTCGCAATCGTTGCTGGAGTGTTGCTCCGCCGGTTGCTCCGCACGGTGGTACGGTTGCTCCGCACGTTGCTCCGCAAATCAGCCGTTGCGGAGATCCCCGAAGCAAGGAGCCAAGCCATGCCAAGGCCGCCACGAGGGAAGCGAACGACCACCGCTTCGGGCGAGGTCGAGGTGGTGTCGAAGAACTCCAACGGCGATGGATCGGTGTACTTCGAGCCACCTCGCACCTCGAAAGACGGCAAGGCCCGACCCGGCTACTGGCGAGCGAGTTATCGAGATGCCGACGGCAAGCGTCGAACCGTGTCCGGACCGACCCGAGTGCAGGCTGAAGCCCGACGTGAGGTGAAGCTCGCCGAGATCGCCGCCATGCCAGCGGTGGGGAGTCGGTTCTCCCGAGATACGACGGTCGCGGAGCTCACCGATTGGTGGCTCGACTCGGTTGCACGCCACCAGGTGAAGACCTCCACGCTCGACAGCTACCGCAAGTTCGCCAGCTACCTCGCCGACGACATCGGAACCCACGCCGTAGTCGACGTCGGCCCGGAGCTCCTGACGCAGTGGCAGTCGAAGCTGCTCGACAAGTTCGCGCCGTACACCGTGCTCAACTGCCGGAAGGTCTGCCGGCAGGCGTTCACCGAGGCGGTGAAGTTCCGGCTCATTGCCGCCAACCCGTTCGATCTGGTGAAGGCGCCGCGAGCGAAGCGGGTCAAGGCCGGACGCGCCCTCTCCCCCACTGACGCCAAGGCGCTGATCACCGCGTCCCAAGATCTGCGACTCGGTGCTGCGGTCACACTGCTCTTCTGCCAGGGCTGGCGCGTGAGCGAGGTCCTAGGGCTGGCCTGGGAGGACCTCGACCTCGATGCCGGTACTGCTCAGATCCGCCGAGGCGCTTCGTACACGTCGTCGGTCGGCATGGTTCTCGGGTCAACGAAGACATCCGGGGCCGAGGGTGTCCACTATCTTGCGCCCGTCTCGGTCGCCCACCTCCGCAAGCGTCGCGATGAGCAGCAACTCGAGCGCGAAGCAATGGGTGCCGAGTGGCAAGACCACGTCTACGACGGCGAGTCGCTGACGATGGTGTTCACTGCGACCCACGGCGGCCTTGCGAATCGCCAAGCGGTGACGAAGGAGATCAGTCGCGCCGCCAAGCTCGCTGGCCTCGACCCGGAGGGACTCGCCAGCCACAGCGGACGTCGCACCGTCGTCACAGCGCTCTACGCAGACGGTGGACTCGATCTCGCCGACGTTGCGCGACACGTCGGCCACGCCGATCCATCGACAACCGCTGGCTACGTCAGAAGCCTCGGCCACCGTCCGTCGAACACCGCAGCGCACGCCGCCCGGTTGCTCGATCCGACAGTCTGAGCCAGCCTGCGACCGCACCATTCCGTGGCGATATGCCCGTGATTACCGGGCGCTCGGCTTGGGCCGCAGTGCAGCGCGGTCGGCTGAAGTTCGGTGGTGATTCTGCGTGCTGAAG
>CAZQCP010000069.1:0-15204 GCA_964592115.1 uncultured Ilumatobacteraceae bacterium | reverse complement strand
TGCAGAGCCAGACCTGGGCACGGTGGTCGTCGAAGTGGTAGCCGGCCCGAACGGTGTCGGCGAACTCGTCTGCTCCGTCGGCATCGACGAGGGCGACGGCGCACCCGGCGAATCCGCCCCCGGTCATCCGTGCGCCGAGGCATCCCGGTGCGGACTCGGCGACCTCGACGATCCGGTCGAGTGCGGGCGCCGACACCTCGAAGTCGTCGCGCAAGCTGGCGTGACTGGCCGTCATCAACGCACCGAACGCGCCGCTGTCGTCGCGGTCGAGCGCGTCCGCGGCCTCCAGCGTCCGGGCGTTCTCGCTGATGACATGACGCGCCCGGCGCCGGTCGACCTCGTCGGAGACGTCGGTGAGCTGGCCAGCACCGGCATCGCGGAGCCATGCCACGCCCATCGCCGCTGCCGCCCGCTCGCAGCTCGCTCGCCGGTCGGCGTAGGCCGCGTCGGCGAGCACGCGCCGGGTGCCGGTGTCGAGGATGGCGACGACGACCGACGGCGGGATCCGCTTCGGTACGAGTTCGAGGGTGCGGCAGTCCATCAGGCTGGCGTGCCCGCCGACCGCGCCGGCCGAGATCAGCTGGTCCATGATCCCGCTCGGCAGCCCGACCACCTCGTTCTCCACACGCTGGCCGAGGCGGGCGATCTCGACGGGCGTCCAGACTTCGCCGGCCCGGTCGAGCAGCATCGTGATCAAGGCCACTTCGAGCGCTGCCGACGAGGACAGGCTGGCGCCGGTCGGGATGTCCGTCGCGATCGTCGCTCGCCATCCGCCGCTCGGCACACCCGCCGCGCCGAGCAGCTCGACGACGCCGCGGACGTGCACAGCCCACGGAGGCGTCATCAGCGCCTGCTCCTCGGCGCTGGCCGCCGGGTCGATGACCGCCTCGCCGAACCCCTCCGATTCGACCACGACTACGCCGTCGACCGGATCGCCGTGGTCGCTCGCCACCACGGTGGTGTCGACCGGCAGCGCCATCGGCAACGTCCAGCCGTCGTTGTAGTCGGTGTGCTCGCCGATGAGGTTGACCCGCCCCGGCGCCCGGGCGGCGCGGACGGGTTCACCCCAACGGCGCCGATGCAGGGCGAGTGCCCGACTGATCGCGCCCGAGCTCACGGCGCGCCACGGTAGACGCATGGCGACGATGACGGTGTCAGCGGTCGTCGCTGTCGGCCGTCGAGCGTTGCTGGCTGCTGCGCCAGGTGACCCAACCGACACGGCCGAAGATCACCGCCAGGCCGGAGACCATCGCGATCGCGACGAGGTTCTGGTGGAGGCCACCGCGCGACTCGGAGCCGCAGCCGGGCCGCTCGACCAGCCCCACGCAGTCGGTCAGGTCGCGCTGGTCGGGGAGGAACTCGTTGGCCGTGGTCACGGGCTCGTCGAGCGGCGCAGGCTCGGTGCCGGCGGGTGCCGCGGCGTCGATGACCGGTGCCGCCGGAGCGGTCGCCAGTGCCAGCGCGGCGACGAGTGTCACGATCGTCAGGACCAGGCGGATGACCGGGGCTGATCTACGATTCACGGTCTTGAGTCAACCGCAGCATCCCGATCGTCCCACCGCGCTCGACCGCCCGACCGTCTTGGTGGTGGACTTCGGCGCTCAGTACGCCCAGCTGATCGCCCGCCGGGTGCGGGAGCTGGCGGTGTACTCCGAGATCGTGCCGCACCGCATCACGGCAGCCGAGATCGCCGAGCGCAAGCCGGCGGCGATCGTGTTGTCGGGAGGCCCCAAGAGCGTGCACGTCGAGGGTGCGCCATCACTCGACCCGGCGATCTACGAGCTCGGCGTGCCGGTGCTCGGCATCTGCTACGGCGCGCAGCTCATCGCCCAACAGCTCGGCGGTGTCGTCGGGCGCGGGATGCAGGGCGAGTACGGCCGCGCCCGTTTGACGCGCACGGCGCCGTCGCTGCTCCTCGCTGCCGACGCACCCGACGAGCACGACGTGTGGATGAGCCACTTCGACGGCATCACCGACCCGCCCGACGGCTTTGCCGTGACCGCCACCACGCCGGGAGCGCCGGTCGCCGTGCTCGAAGACGACGTGCGGCGGATCTACGGCGTGCAGTTCCACCCCGAGGTCGTCCACTCGCCGTACGGCATGGCGGTGCTCGCCCGGTTCCTCCACGAACGGGCGGCGATCGGCGCCGAGTGGGCCATGTCGTCGGTGATCGACGAGCAGGTCGAGTCGATCCGCGAGCGGGTCGGCAGCGACCGTGTGATCTGCGGGCTGTCGGGCGGCGTCGACTCGTCGGTCGCCGCGGCGCTCGTCCACCGGGCGATCGGCCATCAGCTCACGTGCGTCTACGTCGACACGGGGCTGATGCGCAAGGGCGAGAGCGAGCAGGTCGTCGAGACGTTTCGTCGCAACCTCGGCATCGAGCTCATCCACGTCGACGCTGGCGACCGCTTCTTCGCCGCGCTCGCGGGTGTCACCGAGCCGGAGGCGAAGCGCAAGGCGATCGGCGAGCAGTTCATCCGGGTCTTCGAGGAGAACACCGGCGGCCTCACCGACGCCCGGTTCCTCGTGCAGGGCACGCTGTATCCCGACCTGATCGAGAGCGGCGGGGCGGACGGCACGGCGGCGGTCATCAAGAGCCATCACAACGTCGGCGGTCTCCCCGACGACATGGAGCTGGAGCTGATCGAGCCGCTGCGCGACCTGTTCAAGGACGAGGTGCGCAAGCTCGGCATCGAGCTCGGCCTGCCCGACGAGATGGTGTGGCGCCAGCCGTTTCCCGGGCCCGGGCTCGGGGTGCGGATCATCGGCGAGGTCACGCGCGAGCGCGTGGCGACGTTGCAAGAGGCCGATGCCATCGTGCGCGAGGAACTGCATCGGGCCGGGTTGGAGCGAGAGATCTGGCAGTCGTTCGCCGTGCTCGCGGACATCCGCTCGGTCGGCGTGATGGGCGACGAGCGCACCTACGGTCACCCGATCATCATCCGTGCCGTGACCAGCGACGACGCGATGACGGCCGACTGGGCGCGCATCCCCTACGACGTGCTGGAGACGATGTCGCAGCGGATCATCAACGAAGTTCCGGGGATCAACCGAGTCGCCTACGACATCACGAGCAAGCCGCCGGGAACGATCGAGTGGGAATGAGCAACGGCGCGGGGCCCAGTCCCCAAGGTGTGACTTATCCCCAGATCCGTCAGCCGTTCGCAACACGTTCGTCACATTCGATAGGGTGACCCACCGAGCTATGAGGCCCCCGTTCAGAACGCTGTTGCGTGCCCTCCCCATCGCCATCGCAGCGACGTTCGTGGCACCGTTGGCGGTCCCGTCCTCCGCCCAGGCGCAAAGCGTCGACCAGCAGCGCCAGAAGGTCGACGACATCGTCGACGAGCTCGAGCGCTTGGAGGAGAAGGCGAACCGTCTCGCCGAGGACTACATCGTCGCCATCGACACCAAGGACCAGCTCGACGCCGAGATCATCGCCGCCGAGGCACGTCTGGCGGAAAAGGAGGTCGAGCTCGACGAACTGCGCTCCGATCTCAGCGAGATGGCGCGGCGGTCGTTCGTCGGCAGCGGATCGACGCCGCTCGGCCCACTGTTCGACGACTCGGGCGACGTCAACGACGCCGTCAAGCGCGACCAGCTCGCCCGAGCTGCGCTCAGCGCCGGCGACGTCACGACCGACGAACTGAACGCACTGCTCGACGACATCGTCGATGAGCGCGCCGACCTCGACCGCAAGCGGACGCAGGCCGAACAGCTCGCCGAGTCGTTGATCGCCGCCAAGCAGGACACCGAAGCCAAGTCGGCTGAGTACACGAAAGCTCGCGCCGATGCGGAGGCCAAGCTCGGCGCGCTCATCCAGCAAGAGGAGCAGCGCCGCGCCGACGAGTCGGCGCGCCGACTCGCCGCGCAGGCCGCGAGCCAGCGGGCGAGCTCCAATGCGACCGCGTCCTCCGGGAACACCGGCGGCTCGGGTGGTTCCGGTAACGCCGGTTCCGGCAACTCTGGATCCGGCAACGCCGGGTCGGACTCGTCGGGCGGCAGCGGGGGTGGCGGGGGCGCGAGCGCCTCCGTACCCAACGTGTCGTCGCGATCGGGCATCGCCATCCAGGCGGCGATGGCGCAGCAGGGCGTGCCGTACCGGTTCGCCTCGTCGATCCCCGGTGTCGCCTTCGACTGCTCCGGTCTCACCGCCTACGCGTGGGGCAAGGCCGGCGTCGGGCTCCCGCACCAGTCGCGTGCCCAGTACGCGACGGTGCCCCACGTCCCCAAGGACCAGGCGCAGCCCGGCGATCTGTTGTTCTTCTACAGCCCGATCAGCCACGTCAGCATCTATCTCGGCAACGGGACGCAGGTGCACGCGCCGAGCACGGGCAAGACCGTGTCGGTCGCCGCTGTCAACTGGGGCAAGGTCGTCGGCGTCGGACGACCGGGCTGACGTCGCGGCGCCTCGTCCGGCTACGGTCGAGCGCCGTGGAGGAAGAGATCCGCGGCATCGACCGTGAACGCGTCACCCGCTGGCTGAGCGAGAACATCGCGGGGGCCATCGCGCCCTTCGAGTTCACGATGATCGTCGGCGGCAGGTCGAACCTGACGTTCACCGTCACGGGCGCCGATGGTACGAAGTACGTGCTGCGACGTCCCCCGACCGGAGCGGTGCTCGCCACCGCCCACGACATGGCCCGCGAGCATCGGATCATCGCCGCCGTCGGCCAGACGTCGGTCCCGGTGCCGCCCGCGCTCGGGCTGTGCACCGATCCCGACGTCAACGGCGCGCCGTTCTACGTGATGGGTTTCGTCGACGGTGTCGTGCTCGATTCGACCGACAAGGGACGCGCCCTCGCACCGGACGTGCGGCGCAGCCTGGGCTACGACCTGATCGACGTGCTCGCCGATCTGCACGCCGTCGACGTCGACGCCGTCGGGCTGGGCGATCTCGCCAAGCGTGAGGGGTACGTCGAGCGGCAGGTCAAGCGTTGGTCGACGCAGTGGGAGAAGTCGAAGACCCGCGAGCTCCCCGCCGTCGAAGAGGTCGCCCGGTTGCTCGCCGAGCGGCTCCCCGCGCAGCAGGGCGTGTCGATCGCCCACGGCGACTATCGGTTCGGCAACTGCCTGTCCGACACGGTGAGCGGCAAGATCGCGGCCGTGCTCGACTGGGAGCTGTGCACGCTCGGCGATCCGCTCGCCGATGTCGGCTACCTCGGCGTGTACTGGGCCGATCCGGGCGAGCCGCAGATCCGGCCCAACGACCCGACCGGCCTCGACGGCTTCCCGAGCTACGCCGACCTGCTCGAGCGTTACGCCGCGCGCACCGGGCGCGACCTCTCGGAGATCCAGTACTACGTCGCCTTCGGGTCGTGGCGGCTCGCCGTGATCTCCGAAGGTGTGTATGCCCGCTACCTCCAGGGGGCGATGGGGAACCAGGACATCGGTGAGCAGGTGCTCGACGGCTTCAAGGTCGGCACCGAGAACCTCGCCGAGTCGGCGCTCGCCGCGATGCGCCGCCTCTGACGCCCTTGCCGCATGGCAGACTCGCTCGCCATGGGAGCGGTGACGGATCCGAAGACGGTGCTCGCAGGGTGGGAGCCGGTCGAGTTCAGCGCGGCGGGGATGACGTTCCCGACGTATCGGCGTGGGAGCGGCCCTGGTGTCGTCGTGATCCACGAGGTGCCGAGCATCACGCCGCTGGTCACGCGCTTCGCCAACGAGGTCGTCGATCGCGGTTTCACCGTCGTGATGCCGTCGCTCGTCGGCAAGCCGGGGGCTGTCCCGTCCGGTCGCACGATCGCGTCGTCGATGCTCAAGGTGTGCGTCGCCAAGGAGTTCACGACGTGGGCGGTCGGCAAGACGTCGCCCGTGATCGCCTGGCTGCGGGCGCTGGCGCGCAACCTCCACGCCGAGGTCGGCGGACCGGGCGTCGGTGCCGTCGGGATGTGCTTCAGCGGTGGCTTCGCGCTCGGGATGATGGTCGACGACGTGATGGTGGCACCGGTGCTGTCGCAGCCCTCGTTGCCGCTGGCGATGGGCGGCAAGGCGCGGGCGCGCGATCTCAACTTGTCGCCCGACGACGTGTTGGCGGTGCAGGAGCGAGCGGCAGCTGGATGCGAGGTGCTCGGCTTGCGGTTCACCGGCGACCAGCTCGTCGGCGACCGCTTCGCCACGCTGCGCGAGCTGCTCGGCGACGCGTTCATCGCCGTCGAGTTGCCGAGCGCGACGAAGCGTGACCACTCCGTGTTGACCGAACAGCGCGACGACCCGAGCGTCGAACGCGTTCTCGACTTCCTCTCCGCCAAGCTCCTCCCACCCGACTGAGTAACAACGGGGTCAGACCCCACTGTTACTCATTGCGCGGTGGCGAGGTCCTTCGCGGTGCGGTAGTCGGCCTTGCCGTTCGGAGCCCGGGGCACCTGGTCGACGAACACGACACGCCGCGGCGCCTTGTACCCGGCGAGCTGCCCCTTGACCGCGGCGACGATCTGTTCCTCCGACACATCCGCGCCGTCGCCCAGCGAGACCACCGCGGTGACCGCCTGGCCGAACTTCTCGTCGTCCACGCCGACGACGAGGCAGTCGATCACCCCGTCGACGCGCTTGACCGCCTCTTCGACCTCTTCGGGGAAGATCTTCTCGCCACCGGAGTTGATCACCTGGCTGCCGCGCCCGAGCAGGATCAACGTGCCGTCGGCGGCGATCTGGGCGTAGTCGCCGGGGAAGGAATAGCGCACGCCGTCGATCACCCGGAACGTGCGCGCCGACTTCTCGGGATCTTTGAAGTACCCGATCGGGACGTTCCCACCGGCGGCGACCATGCCGACCTCACCGGACCCCGGCTCGACCTCCCGGTCGTCTTCGGTGAACACCTTCGCTGTCGGGACCTTCTGGAACTTGGCGGTCTCGGTGCTGATGCCCTTCGCCATGATCTGGGTGCCCATCGATCCCTCGGTCGATCCCATCGCGTCGATCAGCATCACCTGGGGGATGCGGTCGATCAGGCTCTGCTTCACCTCCGACGTCCACATCACCCCCGACGACGTGATCAGCTTGACGGTCGACAGGTCGTAGCTCCCGCCCCCCGGTCGGCCCTCGTCGAACGCTCGCACGAGCGGCTTGGCGAAGCTGTCGCCGACGATCGTCAGCGCCGTCGCCCCGTGCCGCTCGACGGTCGCCAGCACCTCGTGGGCATCGAGGCTGCGGCTCGTGAGGGTCACCACGTGGGCGCCGGCGAGCGACGGGATGAAGCAGCCGATCCACAAGCCGGTGCCATGCATCAGCGGCGCGCACGGGATCGAGACGATCGTGTTGCCCGCGGCGACGGCGCCGGCGACCGCCGGGCCGACCTCGGCCCCATCCTCGGGTGCGGCGAGGCCGAGCAGCGGGAACCCGCTGGCCATCAGTGCCCGGCTCATGCCTCCGATCGTGTACATGACACCCTTCGGCATGCCGGTCGTGCCGCCGGTGTAGAGCATGTAGATGTCGTTCTCGTCGCGACTGATGCGCGGCAGCGGGTCGTGGCCGGCGACAAGGTCCTCGTACGCGATCGCACGAGGCACACCTGCCGTCGGGCCGTCGGCGACCTCGACGACGAGCTTGAGGTTCGGCAGCCGCTCGATCACCCGTCCGACGCGGTCGCCGAGCGAGGCGTGGAAGAACAGCGCCTCGGAATCGGAGTTGTCGAGCAGGTACCACAGCTCGTCGTCGAGGTATCGGTAGTTGACGTTGATCGACACGCCGCGCGTCTTGAACGTGGCGAACTGCGCCTCTTGGTATTCGTTGCAGTTGTACATGTAGAGCGCCGTCTTCGAATCCGGACCGAGGCCGGCGGCGTCGAGTGCGGCGGCGATGCGTGCCGCACGGTCGTCGTACTCGGCCCAGGTGCGGGTGACGTCGCCGTGCGTGATCGCCGGCCGGTCGCCGATCACGTCGCTGATCGACTCCCACGCGGTCGCGAAGTGGATCTCCATGGGCCGACACCGTAGGCCATCGTCTGTGCCGCCCGTCACGCCGTGCCTGGTCGGTGGGCTGTCAGTAGCTACGGGGGAGGCCGAGGACGTTCTGGGCGAGGAAGTTGAGCGTCATCTCCTGGCTGACCGGAGCGATGCGCTGGAGGCGGGCCTCGCGCCAGTACCGCTCGACGTGGTACTCCGACGCGTAGCCGAGCCCGCCGAGCGTCTGCATCGCCCGGTCGGCTGCTTGGAAGCTGGCGTCGGCGGCGAGGTACTTGGCGAGGTTGGCCTGTTCACCGCACGGCTCGCCGCGGTCGTAGCGGGCGCCGGCGACGAGCACCATCTGCCACGCTGCTTCGAGCCGGGCGTAGGAATCGGCGAGTGGATGGCTGATCGCCTGGTTCGACCCGATCGGGCGGTCGAACACGTGCCGGTCGGTTGCGTAGCGGACGGCAGTTCGTAGCGCGACGTCGCCGATGCCGATCGCTTCGGCGGCGAGCAGGATCCGTTCGCCGTTGAGCCCGGCGAGCAGGTGGCGGAACCCGCGGCCGACCTCGCCGACGACGCGCCACGGCTCGACGGGCAATTCGTCGTAGAACGTCTCGCAGCTCGCCACCGCGTTGCGCCCGACCTTGGGGATCGGGCGCACGTCGACGTGGTTGCGGTCCAGGTCGGCGAGGAACAGCGTCAGCCCGCCGAAACGATCGTTCGGGTCGCCGTCCGAAGCATCGCTGGTCCGGGCGAGCAGCAGGACGTATTCGGCTTCGAGCGCCTTCGACGTCCAGATCTTCTGGCCGCTGATGTACCAGGTGCCGTCGCGCTCGACGGCGCGGGTCGAGATCTTCGAGGTGTCGGTGCCGGCGGTCGGCTCGGTGACGCCGAACGCGACGTGCAACTCACCGGCTGCGGCACGCGGGAGGAACTCCGCCTTGAGCCGCTCACTCCCGAAGCGCACGACGGGCTGGAGTCCGAAGATGGTGAGGTGTAGCGGCGTGCAGGCGTTCATCGCGCCGCCGGATGCGGCGATCTCGCGCATCATCACCGCGGCGTCGAGGATGCCGCCTCCGCCACCGCCGTACTCGGTCGGGAACGCCATGCCGACCCACCCGTCGGCGGCCATCGCCGCGTAGAAGTCCCACGGGAAGCGGTGCTCGTCGTCGCACGCTCGCCAGTACGCGTCGTCGAACGCGGCGCAGCGCGCCCGCACACCCTCGGCGATCAGTTGGTGGTCGGCGTCGGCGTAGTCGTGCATCGTGGTGGACCGGCAGCTCGACGCTCAGCGTGGCCCGCCGTCGACGTCGATCACCGTGCCGGTCGTGTACGACGACGCGTCGCTCGCCAGGTACAGCGCCGTGCCGACGATCTCGTGCGGCTCACCCCCGCGCTCGAGCGCGAATCTGGCCCGCGCACCCTTCGCGAACTCCTCGAGATCCCATGCTTTGGAGATGTCCGTGAGGAACGGGCCGGGGGCGATGCAGTTGACGCGCACCTTCGGTCCGAGCGTGCGCGAGAGCCCGTACGTGAGGTTGTTGACGCCAGCCTTGGCGGCGCCGTAGATGAGCTCGTTGGGGCTCGGCCGGTGCGAAGCGATCGACGACACGAAGATGATCGAGCCGCCGTCGCCAGCAGCCATCCGCGTGCCGACCAGGGCCGACAGGCGGAACGGACCCTTCAAGTTGACGTCCATCACCTTGTCGTAGAGCGCCTCGTCGATGGCGTCGACGCTCGGGTACAGCGGCGACATCCCAGCGTTGTTCACCAGCACATCGCAGCGACCGAGATCGCCGTAGACGGTGTCGGCGAGGCGCTCGCTGTCGGCCCACGAACCGGCGTGGTACTGAACGGCCAGCGCCCGCCGTCCTGTCGCCTCGGTGACCTCTGCGGCGAGCGCCTCGCAGGCGTCGAGCTTGCGGCTGGCGATGACGACGTCGGCGCCCTGCTCGGCGAACGCGAGCACCATCTCCCGCCCGAGGCCGCGCGACCCGCCGGTCACCACCGCCACCTTGCCGGACAGGTCGAACATGTCGGTCACACTCATGCCGGCGAGTGTGCCACGACGGCTGATCCCTCGGCGAGAGGAGCCCGAGCCCCCGAATCTGTCCGGAATGTCTCGCTCAGCGGAACGACGCGGACAGATTTGGGGCTCGGCTGGCGGATCTCGTCACAGCGCGAGGGCGGCGCGGCGGGCTTCGAGGACCGACTCGTGGATCGTCCGCGGCGCGAGGGCATCGCCGACGATCGCCGCCGCCCCGTCGATCGGATCGCTCGGGAGGCGGAAGCCACAGTCGACGACCGCGACACAGTCGATCGTGCGCCGTTCGCCGCTGTAGCGATCCTCGACTTCGACCGAATCGGCACGAGCGACGCGCAGCAGCGTTCGCCGCTCGATGCGCACGCCGCGCTGGGCGAGGCGGCTGTTCGCCGGTGCCAGATCGCCGGTGCGCGACAGTTCGTTGCCGGCGATGTTGTCCTGTGTGACGAGGATCGCGCGGTCGCCGAGCTCTTCGGCGAGGGCCACCGCGATCGGCCCGCCGATCGGATCGAACAGCACGACCGCGCCGTCGTCGGGAATCGCAGCCGTCCCGCGCCGGACCTCGGCGACGTCGAGCACGAGCGCACCGGATTCGACGTCGTAGGTCCTCCGACCCTGGACGGAACCGCTCGCTTGGATCACGGTCTGGTGGTCGGCTGCCGAGCCGTCGGTCCACTCGGACCCGGTCGCGACGTCGACGCCGAGGGCTGCGAGCTCACCCACCCACCACGTGACGAGCGCGGCGTTCGGCCCAGCGACGCGCGCGAGACCACCGACCTCGCCGTCGCGTTCGACGAGCCGCACCCGGTGCCCTCGGGCGCTGGCCACCCGGGCGGTCTCGAGGCCGGCGGGGCCGCCGCCGACCACGACCACGTCGCGGGGGTGCGGTGTGGGCACATACCAATCCGGGTCCTCGGTCTCGCGGCCGGTGGTCGGTTCCCCGATGCACGTCACGATCGGGTTGCGGTTGTCGCGCACCTGGCACGTCTGGTTGCAGCGGGTGCACGGCCGGATGCGTTCGACGTCGCCAGCGGTGACCTTGGCCACGAGATCAGGGTCGGCGATCTGGGACCTGGTCATCTCGACTGCGTCGCACAGCGCCGGATCGTCGTAGCCGCCGAGTGCCCACTCCGCCTGACCGACCTCGACGACCGATCCTTGCAGCACGACCGGGATCCCCGTCGCGTCGGCCACCGCGCCACGCACCGCACGACACACATCCGTGTTGAAGCCGGTGGGCTCGTGAAAGTCGGGCCGGGTCTTCTCCACGCTGAAGATCGACCCCCGCGTGACGACGAGATAGTCGAGACCGCACTGCGCCAGCTCCACCGCGATGTCGGGCGCCATCTCCGGCGTGATGCCGGCCCACGGCGCCAGCTCGTCGCACGCCAACCGCAGCCCGACGACGCGGTCACCGGTGCCGGCGCGCACCGCGGCGATCACATCGCGAGCGAAGCGCAACCGGTCGGTGCCCCACTCGTCATCGCGATGGTTCGTCAGTCCCGACAGGAACTGGCGCACGAGGCTGTGCTGGCCGGCGTTGATCTCCACGCCGTCGAGGTCGGCGTCGGCGGCGCTGCGAGCGGCCGCGCTGAACCCGGCGACGACCGCGGCGATGTCGTCGGCTTCCATCCACTTCGGGACCTCACGGGTGTTGACCTCCGGCTCGCGCGACGGTGCCCACAGCGGCGCCTGGCTGTAGGCCGACGACCCCTGCCCGCCGGCGTGGTCGAGCGACCCGATCACGAGTGAGCCGTGCGGGCGACAGGCGTCGACGATCGCTGCCCAGCCGTCACGGCATCGCTCGGCGAGCAGCGACCTTTCGTAGGGCCAGTCGGAGGGATGCACCGACGCGCCTTCGACGATGATCGTGCCGCATCCGCCGCGTGCTCGCCGCTCGTAGTAGGCGACGAGGCGGGCGGGGATCGACCGGTCGTCAGCGCCCAGGTTCGTCACGTGCGGCCCGAACAACAGGCGGTTCGGCGCCGTGCGACGTGGTTCGGTCGGGGTGCCGAACGTGAGCGGGGAGAGCAGCTGCATGTGTCGTGGATCCTGATCGGGGAACGTCAAGTCTGGCCGAGAGAGTGCTCTTCGCGCCTGATCAGCCTCACGATGTTCCCCGCGTGCTTCACGACGATCAGCGCGCAGACCCCCAAGGTGGCGGCGAACTCCCACGGTGGCTTGTCGAGCAGGACCATGCCGACCGGCACGAGCGCGACGGCGACGACCGATCCGATCGCAGCCTTGCCGGTCAGCTTGGTGATGATCCACCACAAGCCGACGGCGAGCGGCGCGAGGATCGGTTGCACGGTGAGCAGAACCCCAGACCCTGTGGCGACGCCCTTGCCTCCGCGGAAGCGCCGGAACACCGGGAACATGTGCCCGACGATCGCTGCCGCACCGCACCAGTAGGCCATCGGGCGACCGTCGACGACGAGGCCGAGCGCCGCCGCGATCGCACCCTTGCCGGCATCGAACACGTAGACCCAGACGCCCTTGCGCCAGCCGAGCGCCCGAGTGACGTTGGATGCGCCGGGGTTTCCTGAGCCGAACGTCGAGATGTCGATGCCGTTGGCGCGGGCGATCAGGATGGCGCTCGGGAACGTGCCGAGCACGTACGCGATCGGCACGAGAAACCACACGACTCGTGATCCTGTCACGACGGTGCCCGGTCCCCGCGGTCCATCCGTGGCATCCGCGGTCAGCGTTCGATTGCATCCGGGGTCAGACCCCACATGCAACGGCACACGTGATGGTGGCCGGCCTGGCGCTGGTGCGCGGTTGCATGTGGGGTCTGACCCCGGATGCAATCTGGTGCGCCCGCGTCGATAGCGTGGCTCGCCCCATGGCGGCTGACCTGTTCCCCGAGCTCGATGCGGAGCGGAACCGGTTGGACTTCTCGCGCGCCTGTCGCGACCGGATGATCGAGCGGCTGGAAGCGGTCGATCCCGAGGGTGCGGCAGACGACATCAGCAAGGAGTACATCGAGGTCACCGTCGCCGATGCGCTCGACGATCTGCGGACACCGGGCGCCGGCGACTTCTTCGGCCGCATCGACGAGTGGTACATCGGACGGCGCCACATCGAAGACGAACGCCACGATCCGGTCGTGGTCGACTGGCGGGCACCGATTGCCGCGCCGTTCTATCGAGCGACGTCCGTCGACCCGCTCGGCGTCGACTTCCGCCGCCGTTTCACGCTCGACGAGGGTGAGATCACCGCCTACCTCGACGAGCACCTCGATGATCCGGATCAGGGCGAGGTGGCCGGGGGCATCCCCGACCCGGTGCTCGCCGAGATCGGGGCCGAGCGGTCGGGTGTGATGCGCGAGATCGTGTCGACGATCCAGGCCGAGCAGGACATCGTCATCCGTTCACCGATCGACCAGGTGCTCGTCGTGCAGGGCGGTCCCGGTACCGGCAAGACCGCCGTCGCGCTCCACCGGGCGGCCTACCTGCTGTTCGAGCATCGACGCCGCCTGACCCGCGACGGTGTGCTGGTGGTCGGGCCCAACCAGGCATTCCTCGACTACATCGCCCACGTGCTGCCGTCGCTCGGCGAGCGGACCGTCCGCCAAGCGACGATCGACGAGCTCTGCATCCCGCGGGTGCATGTCACCGGCGACGACGACGTCGACACGGCGCGCTGGAAGGGCGCCGCCGACCGGGTCGGCGAGTTGGAAGCGTTCGCGCTCTCCCGCATTCGCCCACCCGACGACGACATCCGCATCCCGATCGGCGCTCGCATCCATGTTGTCGAACGCGATCTGTTCGTCGAGTGGCTGGACACGGCGAAGGGCGGCACGAGCCCGCTCAACCAGCGGCGCGAGCGGATGCGGGCGCTCGCCCAACGTGAGCTCCTGCGCCGCACCGGCTCCGACGAGACGTGGGGGAAGGCGGCCGCGCTGAAGTCGGCGATCACCGCCGCGTGGCCGACGCAGAAGCCGATCCAGCTCGTCGACAAGTTCCTCCCTGGCCCGTCAGGCAAGCGCCGAGCCTGGACCCGTGCTGACCAACTGCTCGTCGACGAGGCCAACACACTGCTCAACGGCACGCCGTTCACGTACGGCCACGTGATCGTCGACGAGGCGCAGGACCACTCCGCGGTCGCGCTGCGAGTGATCGGACGCCGCAGCCCGAGCGAGTCGATGACACTCGTCGGTGACGTCGCCCAATCGACCACTCCGGCGGGTCAGCAGCGATGGGAGACGGTGTTCGGGCATCTCGGCGTCGACGTGGCCACGCGACGGCGCGCCGGCACGATCGCCGACCTCACGATCGGGTACCGGGTGCCCGAGCCGATCCTCGAAGTCGCCAACCGACTGCTCCCGCTCACCGACGTCGAGGCGACGGCCAGCCGCAGCGTTCGTCGAGCCGGCGAGCCACCGCAGTGGCATCGGGCCGAGTCGGCCCACCTCGCCGAGCGAGCGGCCGACGTCGCCGCGGCGGCCAAGCAGCGGCGCCGGATCTCCGGGATCGTCGCCCCGCTCGCACTGCACGACCCGATCGCGAACGCACTCGTCGCTCACGACCTGCGTGCTGTCGACCACGTCCACGAGCTGGCACCCGAGGAGATCCCGGTCTTCACGCCCGAGGCGGTGAAAGGCCTCGAGTTCGACGGGGTCGTCGTCGTCAACCCGCACGAGATCCTGAGCGAGGGCACCGCTGCTCCGGTGACCGCCCGCGGCGCCCGTCTCCTCTACGTCGCCATGACCCGCGCGGTGCAAGAGCTCCACTTCGTCACCGACGCCGAACCCCCGCCAGTCCTCGTCGCCTGACCCGATCTGGGTCGGAATCGTTCCGGAAACCGGGAGGATCTCTACCCAGATCGATGCGGTCGCCGCGAGCGGGGCGCCTCAGCGGCGGCCGAGGGTGACCGGGATGCGCTCCGGAGCGGCGACGCGGACCGGCTTGGAGTGGTCCATCATCGGGCGGGGCGGGGCTCCCGCGGACGCGCTCGCCGCGAGCATCGCCGCTTCACCGTGGCCCGACACGCACTCGGGGTCGGGGCCGTCGAGTGGGATGCCGACGAAGAACTTGGCGGCCATGCACCCGCCCTGGCAGGCGTCGTAGCTCCCGCACGACGAGCACGCCCCCGCGGACTGCGGCTCGCGCAGCTCGGTGAACAGCGAGCTGTGCTTCCACACATGGGCGAACCCGCCCTCGTCGCGTACCGACCCGGCCTTGAACTGGTCGTGGATCACGAACGGGCACGCGTACACGTCGCCGATCGGATCGATCAGGCACACCACTCGTCCCGCACCGCACA
>CAZQCP010000068.1:0-15347 GCA_964592115.1 uncultured Ilumatobacteraceae bacterium | reverse complement strand
CCCCGCTGTTCTGATCTGGGCCAGAATCGTTCCGGAGAGCGGAACGAATCCGCCCCAGATCGTTACGGCGCCACGAGGTCGCGGCCGTGGACGGTCAGCGCCCAGATGACGGCGACACAGATCGCGATCATGATCGAGGCCCAGACAGGCTGATACGGCAACCATGCGAAGTTGGCGATGGCGCTCAACAGCGCGGCGATCACGCCGACGGTGCGGGCGAGGACGTTGCCGCTCAGGATCCCGATCCCTGAAGCGAGCACGATGAGGCCGCCGATCAGATGGATCCAGCCCCACGCTGTGACGTCGAACTCGAAGACCCACTCCTGGCCGACCAGGTAGTAGTCGTCGTCGAACAGGGCGACCAAACCCGCCATCGCGTGAAACACGCCGACCATGATCAACATGAACGCCGCGAACGACGCCCACCCCTTCGCCCACATGCTGACCTCGTCACTCATCGGACTGCTCCTTCTGTAGTCGTGCGCGATCGGATCCCCAACTCGGCACGAGTGACGCTACGAACGGGACGGGTGGCACGTGACCACCCCCGCGCGGGTGGTTACATCTCCCACGCCGCAATCGTAGGTGACGCTCGCCGATTGCTGGCGATGTCACAACGGTGCCAGGCACCAGCGTGACGCCCCGCCCGCTCGCGAACCCTGTGACACCCCCTCGTCAGAATGGGGTGCATGGAGACGTGCCAGGTCACCGATGCCGACCGCGCCGACCGCGCCGACCGCGCTGGGCGCGTCGGGGGGTTGGAGTCGTTGCGGTGGCAGTTGGTCGCAGTCGCCGCCGAGGGGTTGGTGCCGGAGGACGCGCGGGCTCGCGATGTGATCAGTCGGGCGATGCTGGCGATCGGTGCGTTGGCCGACATCGACGTGACGATGCTGGATGCCGCCGGTCATCGCGCGTGGTTGGAAGGCATCGAACAGGTCCGTCGCAGGGTCGACGCCGCGTCTGTGCGGGCCGTGGGTGAGTTGGAACGTTCGAACCCGTTTCGTGATCAGGGCTTCTTGTCGGCCCGCACGGCGATCAAGCACATGTTGCATCTGTCTGGTCCCGAAGCGTTCCGGCGTGTGCAGACGGTGCGGATGCACGACCGCCTCGAAGCGTGGCGTGACGCCGCGGAGGAGGGTGTGGTCGGTGTGGCGCAGAGTGAGTTGATGGGCCGTGTGGCAGCCAACCCGCGCATCGATGCTGACGTGTTGGAACGCGATCAGCACATGTTGCTCGACGATGCCCGCACCCTTCCGTACGAACGGTTCGCTGAACGGGCGCGGATGTGGGAAGCGCTCGCCGATCCGGTTGGAGATCGTGACCGCAACGAACGCGTCAAGGCTGCCCGTGACGCCATGATCCGTCCCCGGCCGGACGGCGGCTGGCGTCTCGAAGGAGTGCTTGGCGAGCTGGAAGGCGCCGAGTTCAACCAGATCTTTGCCTGGTTCATCGAAGCCGAATGGCACACCGACTGGGCCGAAGCGCGCGCCCGGCTCGGCGAGGGCGCCACCACCGGCGATCTTGCCAGAACCGAGGGTCAACGCCGCGCTGACGCGTTGTTGGCCATGGCTCGAGCCGCCGCAAGCGCGCCTGCCGGGCCACGGTCGGCGGCGATCACGGTCAACGTGCTCATCGATCACGCCAGCTTCGAAGCACACCTGCGCGGCCAGCGGCGCGACCCCGCCGACTATCGCCAGGTCGTGTGCCGTACCCAGACCGGTCGCCGGCTGCATCCCGACGACGCCTGCAACGCCGCACTCATCCATCATGTGCGCCGCGTCGTGTACGACGCCGCTGGTGTCGTCATCGAGCTCGGACGCCGCTCACGGCTGTTCCGCGGGCCATCACGCGAAGCGGTCATGCTGCTCGCCACCCACTGCATCTGGGTTGGATGTGACCGCCCGATCGAGTGGTGCCACGCCGACCACTCCCTCGGCTGGAAAGCCCACGGCCCGACCGTGCCCCGCAACGGCGGGCCTCTGTGCAACGCACACAACCTGCTCAAAGAACGAGGCTTCCAAGTCCACCGTGACACGCACGGCAACTGGCATGTGATCGACCCCAACGGCCACGAAATCACGTGACCGTCTCCGCACGGGACGATCGCATGGGGCACGTGGTCAACGACGAGCATTCGGTCGACACCTCGGTGTCGTCACCGAACCAGCGCGCGTCCTCGTCAAGACCGTCGACCGTCGGTCGATCGCCTGTGACGTCGCTGACGCAGGCTCCGCCCGACTCGTTCCATCCGCCTACGCTCTCGTGATGCCGGGGAAGCGGAGCTACGTCGACGACGTGCCCGAGGGGATCGAGTGCAGACTTCGCGAGATCTGCTCATCGCTTCCGGACGTCGCCGAGCAGCGGGCATGGAAGGGCACCCGGTGGCTCGTTCGGCGCAAGACGTTTGCGTCGGTCCTCGGGGTGCAGCACGAAGGTGCCGCCGCGTTCACGGTGTTGTCGTTCCGGTCCGAGGGCGAGGATCTCGAGGTGTTCCGCCACGCCGGGCATCCGTTCTTCATGCTCGGCTGGGGCCGTGACGCGGTCGGCATGGTGCTCGACGACACGACCGATTGGGACGAGGTCCGCGAGATCATCACCGACAGCTACTGCGTGATGGCGCCTCAGAAGCTCGTCGCTCTCGTCGATCGACCGCCCGCAAACTGATCCGCCGGCTCAACGCGCTCGCGACCGTGTTCAACCACCCGAGGATGGGTGGTGTGTCGTGGCGGCGCTGGCGCGAGTGTTCACGATCGATGGTTCGACCCGAGCCTCACGTACCCCCGAACTCACGAGGTATCAAGATGTCAGAAGCGGATCGACCGGTGTTGGAAACGATCGAGGCAATGACTGCCGTGTCGATCGTTGAGTCCAGTCTCGGGGCGCGCGAGCACATGCTTGTTCGACTATCGGCCCTGATAGCTGCCGACGCCCCACCGTTGTCCTATCTCGCCAACGCCGGGGTCGCGAGCGAGGCCGGCGTGACGGCGGAAGACGTACAAGATGTGCTCGTTGCGGTCGCGCCCATCGTCGGTACCGCCAGGGTCGTATCAGCCGCGGGAAACATCGCACGCGCGCTCGGCTTCGCGATCGCCGTCGCCGATCTCGCGCTCGACGATTGAGCAGGTCGCAGACTTCAGGCGGTGAGTCGATGAGCGCACAGCAGGTCCGGGTGCCGACGAGGTCGGCCATGAAGCGCCGCCGGTCGATGGCGGCTCTGGTCGCCGTGGCGCTCGTCGTCGCGGCGTGCAGCGATGACGATGACGGCGGCGCGGCGTCGACAGAGAGTGCATCCGAACAGGATCCGATCGCGGCGGCCGAGGAACGCGTCGCCGCTGCGGAGGCGGACGTCGCCGAGTCGCAGGCAGCGCTCGAGGCAGCCCATGGGCAGTTCTGCGTCGACGCCGAGAGCTACCTCGACGCCGTCGATCGGTACGGCAAGCTGTTCACCGACGACGCGGCAACTGTCGGCGACGTGCAGACGCTCGGCGCCGATCTGGCGGAGCCGCGCGACACCGTGGCGGCCTCGGTGAACGAGGTCGAAGATGCGAAGTCCGCGGTCGCTGCTGCGGGGCAGGAGCTGCTCGACGCCGAGGCGGCGTTGGCGGAGGCGATCGCGACCGCATCGAGCGTTCCGATCAGCTCGACGCCACCGGAGACAACGACGACGACCACGCTCGTGCCGCCGGCCACGGTCGATCGGGTGCAGCAGGCCGAGGACGATCTCGCCGACGTCAGCGAGGGGATCACGGCGTCGACCCCGCTCAGCGAAGCGACCGCCGAGTTCAACTCCGCCGCCTTTGCTCTCCAGGTCGCCTGGCTCAGGCTGTTCGCCGACGCCGGATGTTTCGACGACGAGCGACAGGCGGAGGCGGTCGCGCACGTCGCCGCCTACACGACCAATCTGCAGACCGAGTTGCAGCTCGTCGGGTACTACGACGGTGAGATCGACGGGATCTACGGTCCGGCGACCGTCGAAGGTGTGAAGCGCCTCCAGGCCGATAGTGGTCTGCGGGAGACCGGGTTCGTCGACCAGGCGACCGCCGCCGCCCTCGATGCGTTGCTGGCCGACCTCGACCTCCAACAGGCGGCCGCCGACCTCACCCACACCGCGTCGGTGCAAACGGTCCTGGCCGTGACCGGCTACTGGGGAGGCCCGATCGACGGTGTGTGGACCGACGAACTGACCGCCGCTCTGCAGGCGTTCCAGACCGCTCTTGGCGTCGAGCCGACAGGTGTCGTCGACGCGGCCACGATGGCGGCGTTCCAGCAGGCGCTGGCTGCTCGGGGAACTGCTCCACCGACAACCGTCCCGGTTGACGAGGTCGACGACGATCCGACGGTCGCGGTCGGCGACTCGGCGCTCGGCCAGATCTTGACCGATGCCGAGGGCATGACGTTGTACCTGTTCACTCCCGACGCACAGGGCGCGCCGACGTGCGTCGATGCGTGCGCCGGCACGTGGCCGCCTCTGCTCGTCGACGACCCCAAGCAGATCGTGGCCGGCGACGGAGTCGATGTGTCGCTGCTCGCGACCGTCGACCATCCCGATGGGATCCAGGTCACGTACGGCGGCTGGCCGCTCTATCTCTTCTCGGGAGACACCGTTTCCGGGGAGACCAACGGGCAGGCGGCAGAAGGCGTGTGGTTCGTGCTCGACCCGACCGGAACGGCGGTCGAGAGATGAACCGCAGCGTCGGGGTGTTCGTCGCCGCCATGGCGGCGATCGTGCTGGGTGTCGGCTGTTCGGGTGACGGCGATGCGAGCGGTGTCACCCGCCCCGATGATCCCGCCGTCACGCTGCCTGAGGGCGCAACCGATCCAGCGCCTGCTCCGACGGATCCCGCGGGAGCCGAACCGACGGTCGCGCCCGAACCAACCGCAGCCCCTGAGCAACCAGCGCCTCCCGAACAACCCGTCACGACGGAGCCGATCGACGAGGGTGACGGCACCACGGGCGGAGAGGCGGTCGCGATCGCGCTCCTGCTCGTGTTGCTCGCCGCCGTCATCGGCTTGATCGTGTGGTTGGCGAGGCGATCGGACGGCCCACGACACCTGGACGACTCGTCGCGGCGTCAGTTTGCGTCGATCTCGACGCGTACACGCTGGGTCGTCGACCAAGGTGTGCCGTCCCTCCTGGGATCGAGCGATCCCGTCGCGCAGCAGTCGACGTGGACCATGGTCGACAGCACCCTGCGCGAGGTTCATCAGGAACTGATCGGCATTCCGCGGAGTGGGGATGCCCAGGCGGCGCGGGCGCTCTCCGACCTCGAGCTCGCAGTCGCCAGCATGCGCGGGGCGCTCGACAGCGGCTATCAGATGCGGACACAGCATCCCGAACAGCCCGATGTCGTCGGCGCCGTCGATCGTGCGATCCTGATTCAGCGTGAGCAGCTGCTGCGGGCGATCACGGCGTTCGAGATCGACACCGCCTGACGGGACCGACGGGACTCGCCGGGGAACTGCCCTGCGACCTCACCGCTCTGGCTGAGCCCTCGGAAACAGCGCTTCGCGACCCATCGTGAGCTCGATGGCCCGCTGGTCGGCGTCGCCGAGCTCGGGCGTCAACGCTCGCGGCCACAGCCGGCGAGCCCGAACCACACTGACCTCGGTGCCGACGACGAAGAGCTGAACGAGGAGGCTGACATAGGCCAACAATCCGATCGTGCTGGCGAACGGGCCGTACACGCCGCTCGTGCGAGCAACGACGTGCTTCACGTAGAGGCCCCCGACGAACGTGATCACGTACGACCCGATGGCGGTGATGACGGCCCCCGGCGCGACGTCGGACGTTCGCACGGACGTTCCGATGGTGAGGTGGTACAGGGCCACGGCGATCCCTGCGGCAAGCGCGATGTTGGCGATCGCGGCGGCGAGCGCGGCCACGAAGGGGAGATCGACGGTCAACGTGATGGCGGTCACGATGGCCGTACCGACCACGCCGAGACCGAGCAACGCCATCACGGCGAGCCCACGTTGCAGCTTGGCGAAGAACCGTGGTCGGTCGTACCGGGGCACACCCCAGATGGTGTTGACCGTGTCCTGGAGCACCCGAACCACGCCGATGGCACCCCACATCGTGACGATCAGCGACAGCGCGAGCACCCAGCCCTGGCCGGTGAGGCTGCGGACCTGCTGTTCGACCTCGGCGCCGAGCTCGGCGCCGACGAACGGGAGCTTCGACCACAGCGCCTCGAGCACGCGCTGCAGCGCTTCGGGGCGGTCCCTGAACAGCCACGTCGCAACGGTGACGAACACGACGAGCAACGGGTAGAGGGAGAAGAACCCGTAGTAGGCGATGAGCGATCCGAGCCATCCGCCGTGGTCCTCGGCGTAGCGCTTGCCGACAGCGATCGGGAAGCCGAGGACTCGCCGGCGCCGTTGCAACTCATCGAAGCGTCCGACGAGATTGCGGCCCGATCCACTCACGTGTCCGGCGCGTCTGTACCGCTCGGTCGTGAACCGGTGAGCAGCCGCTCGGCGCCGTACTCCTGCAGGAACAGCGCCTCGACGAACGCCATGTTCGCGATCTCGCTCGGGTCGACGCTCTCGTTCGGCGCGTGGATCAGTGATTGCGGTTCCTCGACACCGAGCAGCATGATCGACGCGTCGGGGAACGTCTCCTGGAACACGTTGCACAGCGGGATCGAACCACCGGAGCCGTACAGCGTGACCTCCCGGCCGTACACCCGTTGCATTGCCTCGGCCATCGCCCTGAACGCGGGTGTGTCCACCGCGCCCGCGAACGGTTCTCCGATGAACCCGGGCTCGAACTCGACGTGGACGTGCCAGGGTGCGACCGCAGCGAGATGCGCGACCAGGGCATCCTGCGCCGTCGTCGCGTCCATCCCTGGCGGCACCCGCAAGCTGACGAGCGCCCGTGCCTCGGGCTGGACCACGGCTGACGCGCCGGCGACCGGTGGGCAGTCGATGCCCAACACGGTGACCGCTGGTCTGGCCCAGATCATGTCGGCGACGCTGTCGCCGAGCAGGTCGACACCGTCGAGCACGTTGGCGTCCCGGCGGAACTGCTCGGACGGATAGGTCGCGCCTGGCCACACCTGCGTGTTGTCCAGCCCCTCGACGGTCGTGTTGCCCTGCTCGTCGCGCAGCGTCGCCAGCATGAAGATCAGTGCGGCGAGCGCGTCGGGCGCCGCACCACCGAACATGCCCGAGTGCATCGCGGTCGACAACGACCGCACGGTGACCGTGACCTCGACCACGCCGCGGAGCGTCGTCGTCAACGTCGGCACGCCGACCGCGGCGTTGCCCGTGTCGCAGATCAGGATCACGTCGGCGCGCAACAGGTCGGCGTGCCGCGGGACGAAATCTTCGAGTCCGCCGTCGCCGAGCTCTTCGGATCCCTCGCCGACGATCTTGATGTTCACCGGCAGATCACCATCGAGGGCGCGCAGAGCGGTGAGGTGCGTGACGATGTTGCCCTTGCAGTCCGCGGTACCGCGGCCGTACCAACGACCGTCGCGCTCGGTCATCTCCCAGACCGGGCTCGACCAGTCATCTTCGCCGAGGGGAGGTTGGACATCGTGGTGGAAGTACAACAGCACGGTCGGCGCACCAGGAGGACCCGCGGCATGACCGAAGACGGACTTGCTCCCGTCGGAGGTCACGTAGGGTCGGACGTCTTGCAGGCCGACGCTCGAGAACAGGTCGACGACGAGGTCGACCATGTCGTCACAATCCTGGGGCGGATCAGACTTCGGGTCATAGACCGACTTGCATGCGACCATCCGGGCAAGATCGTCTTTGGCCTGCGGCATCAGCCGGTTCACTCGTTCGCGTAGTTCGTCTGTCGAACGGTCCATCATGCAACGACGGTACGAACTGGCCGGGTGGGGAGTGACCATCTGTCAGCGGGTGGTTGCCGATCACGCCTCAGTGACGGGTGCGTCGCGGTGACAGAGGTCTCGGTCGACTCCTGGGAGCGGGACCCGTCCCCGACCGAATCTGCTCACGCTGCACGTACTGTCGTCCACCAGGCCGAGCGGTGATGCCGTGGAGCACGACGCTCAGAAGCACGGTCAACCCGACGATCGAGACGGCCCGTCGCACTTCCGACGTGGTGTCTCCCAACTCCTCGATCGCCAGCAACGCGAACACGACCGACGCGAGTCCGCGCGGGCCGAACCAACCGATGAAGACGACGCTGGGCAGATCGAGTCCCGAGCGCACGAGGCTCAGCGTCACCGGGACCATGCGGACGACGGTCAGACTCGCCAGTGCATAGAGCACGGCGCGCCCGTCGAGCTCTTCGATCGCGAGTGGAACGAGGGTGGCGCCGAACACGAACCAGACGACGAGCGCCAGGAACTCGCTGCCGAGCGACAGCAGCTCGGTTGCTTCCTCGCGGTCGACGACGTTGTCCTGGAGCATCGCCCCGAAGGCGATCCCGGCGACGAACGCGGCGAGGAAGCCGTTGGTGTCGAGCGCCTGTGCCAGAGCGAACGCGGCGACGGCGGTGGCCAGTGTGGCCAGCCGCCGCCCGCCGGTCATGATCCAGTCGCGCCGGGTCGCGGTCGAGATCACCACCGCCGCGCCGATCCCGACCGCGATGCCGACGAGGATCCCCCCGGCAACATCGCGCAGCGCGGCTCCGATCTCGAACGACACGCTCTCGTGCACGATGTCGAGTTGGCTGGCCGCCACAGCCAGCATGAACACAACGATCGGCGTGGCGATGCCATCGTTGAGGCCGCTCTCGACGTTGAGTACCCGGCGAATCCGGAGCGGGATCCGTTCGTCGTTGATCACCTCGACGCTGAGGGCGGCGTCAGTTGGAGCCAGCGCGGCGCCGATGAAGCCAGCGAGCGCCCATGGAAGCCCGACGAGGATCCAGCCGGCGAAGAGCCCGCCCAGAACCACCGACAGCACCAGGCCGATACCGAGCAGTCGCGCAGGAATGCCGAGGTCGCGCCGGAGCTCAGCGAGGTTCACTCTGACGGCGTCGGAGAACAACACGAGTGCCAAGGTGCCTTCGGCCACGAGGTGAACCGCTGTGGCCTCGACCTCGACCGCCAACGGTCCCCAATCGGGGTTCGCGAGCAGGTAGCCAGCGAGGGCGAACACGAACGGGCCCGTGATGTCGTGGCGCGACAACGCGCCCGAGACAGCTGCCCAGCCGAGCATGAGCAGCGCGAGCACGGCGATCGTGGCCTCCGTCATGGAGTGATACTCGCGTGCCGGCTCGTGCTCCGGTGGGTTGTTCCGGCCGGAGACGTCAGTCGTGCGGTCGCGTACGCGTCTGTGACGGCGCCAACTCCACGGTCTCGATGAGCTTCGTCACGTCAGGGGATGTCGATCACCGGATGCTGGTGTCGACGGTTCTGGCGGTGTGCTCCTCAGCGGTAGCCAGTCGGGCGAGGGCCACCGCGGCGAGGAGGAGCCCGAAATCGCGCAGTGCCACGTCGTAGTAGTCGCCGAGCACGAGCAGGTTGACGATGATCCCGCCGAGCCATCCAGCAACGAGGTAGCCACCCCACTTCGGCCTGACGGCGACGACGAGGCCGGCGACGATCTCGATGACTCCGATGGCGAGCATCGCTTGGTGGGCGTTGCCGGGGACCAGATCGTCGATCTCCGGGGCGAGGTAGACCTGCCAGTCGACGAGCCAGTCGAGGAACTTGTCGAGGCCGAACAGGATCGGGGCGACGGTGAAGGCGGCGCGGAGGAGGGCGAACGCTTGGAACCGCGGATCACCGATTCGGCTCCGAGCGTGAGCCCCAGTCACAGGTGGGTGGAGGAGGGATGTGTTCATCATGTTCCTTTCTAAAAGTAGTAATTGCAATAATAGACACCCTCCTCCTGTTTCGTCAATCAGATTTGAATTTAGAAGCTCGACGCTCAGGTGAGCGGCTGTTCGTGGTGGGCGGTGCCGGTCTGCACCCGCCACAGCGCGGCGTAGAGGCCGTTGCCTGTCACGAGTTCGTCGTGCGTTCCCGCTTCGATGATCTCCCCGGCTTCCAACACCCAGATCCGATCGGCATCACGCACTGTGGAGAGGCGATGCGCGATGACGAGAGCGGTCCGGTTCTCGGCGACGTGGGCGAGTGAGCGTTGGATCGCGGCCTCGGTCTCGTTGTCGACGGCCGAGGTGGCCTCGTCGAGGATCAGGATCGCCGGGTCGCGCAGGATGGCGCGAGCGATCGACAGCCGCTGGCGCTGCCCGCCGGACAGCTTCTGGCCACGCTCGCCGACGATCGTGTCGTAGCCGTTCGGGAACTGCTCGATGAACTCGTGCGCTTCGGCGAGTGCGGCGGCGCGCTCGACCTCGTCGTCCGCGGCGTCCGGCGAGCCGAAGCGGATGTTGTCGCGGACGGTGCCCTGGAAGAGGAAGACGTCCTGGCTGACGTAGCCGATCGCACGCCGCAGCGACACGAGCGACAGGTCGCGCACGTTCGTGCCGTCGATCGCAACCGTGCCGCTGCGCGTGTCGTGCAGTCGCAAGATCAAGCGTGCCAGTGTCGACTTGCCGGCGCCGGTGGCGCCGACGACGGCGTGGGTCTCTCCGGCAGGGATGCGCAGGCTGATGCCCGCCAGCACGTCGGCGCCGTCTGCGTATCCGAAGTGCACGTCGCGGAACTCGACATCGCCGCGCACGGGCTCGGCGAGGGACGCCGGTCCGGGAACGAGTACGGGCTTGGTCTCCAACAGGTCGGTGATCCGGCGGATCGAGGCCATCGAACGCTGGTAGAGGTCGAGCGTCTCGCCGAGCGCGGTGAGTGGCCAGAGCAGCCGTTGAGTCATGTACACGAGCACCGAGTAGACGCCGACTTCGAGTGAGCCGTCGATCACCATGCGCCCGCCGACGATCAGTGTGCTGGTGAACCCGGCGAGGATGACGAGGCGGATCAGCGGGATGAACGCCGACGAGTAGCGGATCGCGTGGCGGTTGGCGTCGACGTAGGCCAGCGACACGGTCTCGAGACGTTCCGCCTCTTGTTCTTCGGCTGTGAACGCTTTGATGGTGGTGATGCCGCCGAGGTTGCCCGACAGCAGCGACGACAGGTCGGCGACCCGTTCACGCACGACGTCGTAGAGCGGTTCGAGCCGCCGTTGATAGCGGACCGACCCGACGACGATGATCGGGATCGGCACGAACGACAAGAGCCACAGCGACGGTGAGGCGACGAGGAACACGATCCCGACGAGCACGACGTTCCAGAACGTCTGCAAGATGTCGTCCGGGCCGTGGTCGAGGAACCGTTCGAGCTGGTTGATGTCGTCGTTCAAGACGGCGAGCAGTCCACCGCTGGTGGTGTCTTCGAACCATGCCACCTCGAGGTTTTGCACATGTCGGTAGGTCGCCAGCCGCAGGTCGTGTTGAACCGTCTGGGCGAGGTTGCGCCACAGCACGTGGGCGACGTAGTCGGTGAGTGACTCGAGGAGCCAGGCGACGATGTTCAGCCCGGCGAGCAACAGCAGCTGCTCGAAGCGATCGGTGATGCCGAAGAGAGCAGCGAGGAACGACGAGTCACCACGCACGACGACGTCGATGGCGACGCCGATGAGCAACTCGGGCACGACGTCGCACACCTTGTTGATCGTCGACATCGTGGCGGCGAGCAGAACTCGACCGCGGTGGTCTCGCGCGTGGTGCAGCAGTCGGCGCAGTGGTGCGTCCGGGGGGATGAGGGGCATGGCTTCCTGTCGTAAGGGGTGGTCCGCCTCGATCGTTCAGATCGGTGCTGGGGGAGTGAGCGGGCTCTCGGGCGGCGGCGTCACGACCGTGGCGTCACGGCCGTCGGCCTCGAGCGTGGAGAGCGCGGCTTCGATCGCCGCGGATGCCGCTGACGTGCCTTCTTCGGGCTGATGCCAGATGTGGAGTACGGAAGTGATGCGGGCTGTCGGCCAGGAGGTCTCCGACATCCACCTGGGCGAGCGAGCGCATCAACCCAATCGTGTCACGGGCGAGCGGCTGAGTTGGTGACCCTCCCGGGTTCCGATCGCCTCGGTTGCATCAGGGAATCCTGACTTCCAGCTGGCTGCCATCGCGGGTCAGGATGTGGCCGATGGCGACTGGGACAGGCAAGCAGAGTCCGGTTCACGGTGATGGCGACCTGGCTGAGCTGGCGGCCGCCGCCTACGTGGTCGGCTTCCCCCTCGTGTTCGACCTGGAGCAGGTACAGCGGTACGTGACGACCGGGATCGGCTCCAACCCAGCGGCCCCGTTCAACTCGTTCTCGCACGCCCGCGCCCTGTCCGGACCCGACGATCACTTCGTGTCACTGAACAACGACACCCTGTATTCGATGGGCTCACTCGACGTCTCGGGCGGTCCGCAACTGCTCCACGTGCCCGACAGCGGCACCCGCTACGACGTGTTCCAGTTCGTCGATGCCTGGACGAACAACTTCGCGTACATCGGCATGCGCGCCACCGGAACCGGCGCCGGCACCTACCTGCTCACCCCACCGGGCTGGACCGGGATCGTCCCCGATGGGGCCACCCGCATCGCGCTGCCCACGCCGATCGCCTCGATCGTCGGCCGCTGGGGATGTGACGGCCCCGAGGATCTGTCAGCCATCGCGGCCCTGCAGGATCAACTCGTCCTCGAGCCGCTCAACCCTGATCAATCACTCGGCGACGGGCTCCCGGTGCCCGATCCAGGCGTCGGCGGCGATCTGCTGTTCTTCGAGAAGCTGCGGGTCTGGGCAAGGGCATGCCCGCCGTCACCGACCATCCAGGTGCAGCTCGAGTCGTTCCGCCCGCTCGGCATCCTCGACGACACCTCTCCGTATGTCGACCCGCCCGGCGACCTCCGCGGCGCGCTGGTCGCCGGCGCCGCGGCTGGCCATCAGCAACTGGTCGACATCCTGCGTGCCGGCACCGCACCGAAGCACAACGGCTGGACGACCGCCTTGCACACGTTCGACTACAACACCGACTACTTCGAGCTCGGCACGATCGACAGCCCTGACTGGAAGATCGACGACCCGCGACGCGCCACCATCACCAGGGCCATCGCCGCGCTCGGCGGGCTGTGGGGGAACCACGGCTACGAGGCCGCCTACTTCCTCACCTACGAAGACCTCGACGGCAACGCCCTGCACGGCGACCACCGCTACACCCTCACCTTCCCGACACCGCCGCCGTGCGACGCGTTCTGGTCGGTCACGATGTACGACTTGCCCGAGTACTACATGGTCGCCAACGCCATCGACCGCTACTCGATCGGCGACCGCACGCCCGGACTCCACTACACCGCCGACGGTTCGCTCACGTTGCACCTGCAGCACGAGGAACCCTCCGATCCTGCCGCCCGCGCCAACTGGCTCCCGACGCCCGCCGACGCCTTCCGACCCATCCTGCGCATCTACGCGCCGGGCCAGGCCATCCTCGACGCCACCTACGAGATCCCTGGCATCAGCCGCATCGACTGATCAGCGGGCACGTCCCGTCCCTTCGACTTCGATCACTCGATCGTGATCCTCCCGGTGGTCACCGCGACCGCAAGCTCGACGCGAGATCGGCAGCCAGTCTTGGCGAACAGTCTCGACATGTAGGTCTCCACCGTCTTGACGGTCAGGCCGGTCGCACTGGCGATCTGGCGGTTCGTGTGGCCGAGCCCGACCAGACCGGCGATCTCGTTCTCCGTCGAGGTCAACTCACCTGCCGCGCGTGGTCCGCTGCTGACCCGCTTGCCGAGGCGGCGGAGCTGTTGGGTGACGGCGCGCTGGCGCACCGTTGCCCCGAGAACTCCCAGCGCCTTGTGGGCCTGCAGGAGGAGGTCGACGTCGTCGTCGATCGCTCCGAGCACACCCGCGGCGGTCGCGGCCTCGACGGCCAACCCGTATCGTTCGGCATGCGCCCGTGCAGCAGCGGCTGATGCTCGGTCTTGGTTCACGAGCGCGTTGGCGATCAGCGTGTCAGCCGTCGCGGCGATGCCACGGCCGTCGAGCGGGAGCGTCTGCAGGACGCCGTTCACCGCCTGTGCGCGAGGCTGATCACCTGCTGCGAGCGCCAGTCGTGCGTGGAGCGACAAGAGGCTCGGCAGGGCGTTGATCCGCCCGATGGTTCGATTCCTCGCCTCGGCGTCCACGAGCACGTCGAACGCCGAGCCCAGGTCGCCGCGGTTGGCCGCGGCGAGCGCGATCGCCCAGTCCGCCATCGCACGATTATGTGCAGTGCCGCGTGTCTGGTCGATGAGGTCTTGAAGGTCGTCGTACTCGGCGCGCTCAGCCTTGATGGCGATGAGCGCGCCGAGCGCGAAGATGTTGGCCAGCTGGTCGTTGGCAGCCGACACTTGGATCGACTCGCCGGCGATTCGGGTGGCGTCGGTCCAACGTCCCAGGCGGTAGAGGGCCCAGGCGGCGACGCCGAGGTGGAGCTCGGGCATCACCTCAGCGCTCGCGAGGGGCTGAAGATCGTCGAGCGCGAGTTGCGGGTCGTCGTTGTAGGCGGCATGGATCATCAACGACATCCGCACGTTCGAGCGTTCGGCGGGAAGGACGTCGTCGAAGGATCGGAGATGGTCGGCGACGCGGGCAGCTTGCTGGTAGCGGCCGGCGGCGACGTCGAGGTGCATCGCCACCGCGCTCGCGAGCGCGCGGCTGTGCTCGTCGATGCCGATCTCCTCGGCGACCTCCATCCATCGTCGCGCAGCGGGAAGGTGTTCCTGCCAGATCGCGAGTTGGGCGCGTTGCACGGCGAGGCGGCCCGAGCGGGAAGCCGGATCGTCGAGGACGGCGTCGATGAGACCGACCGATTCGTCGACACGCCGTGCCGCCCTCAACGCGTTGATCGCCAGCTCCGTCGCGCGCGTCCGTTCGGCGCCGTCTGGAAGGGAGGCTCTCGCGGCCAATGCCAGGTCGGCTGCATCCCCGTAGCAGGAGGAGAGCCCGAGCACGCGACTCAGCTTCAGTTGCACGCGTCCCAGCAAAGGATCGCCCTCGGGTGTCACGTCCAACGCATCGCGATACCACCGCACAGCCGATCGTGGCGCGAGGCGGGCCACCGTGTCACCCGCGGCGACGAGCAGAGCGGCTGTGGCCGGGTCGGGGACGATCGCGCCGGCACGCGCGTGCGCGGCGATCTCGGTGATGTCGGCCTGACCTTCCTGGCCGGACTCGGTCAACAACTTGGCAGCGAGGTCGTGGAGGCGTCGCCGGTGGCTGGGACCGAGGTTGTCGTAGAGCGAGTCGCGCACGATCCGATGGGCGAACCGGAAGGTGCGATCGTGCGTGACGAGGATTCGGGCACGCACGAGGTGGTCGAAGGCGTTCTCGGTTGCCCGTCCCGGTAGATCGGCGAGGTTGGCGAGCACAGGGAGCCGCTCGAGCGACACATCGGCGAAGATCGAGGCACACGCGGCGACGGCGGCTTCATCGGCTCCG
>CAZQCP010000067.1:0-15385 GCA_964592115.1 uncultured Ilumatobacteraceae bacterium | reverse complement strand
GAGTTGGCGAGGATCACGCGGTAGCCCTCGTCGCGCAGCACGCGGCAGGCCTGGGTTCCCGAGTAGTCGAACTCGCAGGCCTGGCCGATCACGATCGGCCCGGAGCCGATGATCAGGATCGAGTGGATGTCGGTGCGCTTCGGCATCAGGCCCGGCCTTCCGCCGGCGTCGAGCGGCGCATCATGTCGGCGAACTGGTCGAACAGGTAGCGGGCGTCGTGGGGCCCGGGGTTCGCCTCCGGGTGGTGCTGCACGCTGAACGCCAGTTCGCCATCGACTGCGAATCCCTCGCACACGCCGTCGTTGAGGTTGACGTGGGTCATCGTGGCCCGGCCCGACAGCGAGTCGGGGTCGACGGCGAAGTTGTGGTTCTGGCTGGTGATCTCGATCTTGCCGGTTGCGAGGTTCTTCACCGGGTGGTTTCCGCCGTGGTGTCCGAACGGCAGCTTCACCGTGTCGGCGCCGATCGCCCGACCGAGCAGCTGGCTGCCGAGGCAGATGCCGAAGATCGCCACGTTGCCCAGCAGCCCGCGGATCGCCTCGACGGCGTAGGGCACCATCGCCGGGTCGCCGGGACCGTTGGAGAGGAACACGCCGTGGGGATCACGGGCGAGCACGTCGGCTGCGGTCGTCGATGCCGGTACGACTTCGACGCGGCCGAGGCGGGCGAGGTTGTTGACGATGTTGCGCTTCATGCCGTAGTCGATGGCGACGATCCGCCGGGTGCTGTCGGGATCGAGCGCTTCGACGACGTACGACTCCTCGACCGTGACCTGGGCGACGAGGTCGACGCCATCGGTGCCTGGTTCCGCCGCGGCGGCGGCGCGCAGGGATGCCTCGTCGACGGAACCGAACGCGCCGGGCATCGCCCCGGTGTCGCGCAAGATCCGCGTCAGGCGGCGTGTGTCGATCGCACCGATGCCCATCAGTCCGTGGCGACGCAGGAGCGCGTCGAGGCTCGCCTCGGCGCGGTGGTTGCTGTGGCGCCTGGCGAGCTCGCGCACGACGATGCCGCGACAGAACGCGCCCCGCGACTCGTCGTCGGCGGCGTTCGTGCCGTAGTTGCCGATGTGTGGCGTGGTGAACGTGATGATCTGCCCGGCGTAGCTCGGGTCGGTGATCACCTCCTGGTAGCCGCTGAGCACGGTGTTGAACACGACCTCGCCCGCCGCGATCTCACCGTCGGCCCCGATCAGCTCCCCCTCGAACACGCTCCCGTCGGCCAACACCAACGCGCCCTCGCGCATCATGCCCGGCCTCCCGAGATTTGTGTCAGCGAATACGTCGGCATCGATCGTGTTCGCTCACACACACCAGGATGTGGGGCCAGCGCCTGCATGAACATGCAGACTACCGGATGATCATGCATTACCGGAGCGCCTTTCGTTCGAACACGACCAGCTCGCCGTCGAGGATCGTGTGCTCGACGCGACCGCGTAGCGACACGCCGACGTAGGGGGTGTTGCGGCTCTTGCTGGCGAGCCGGGCGGGCACGACCTCCCACTCGTGGTCGGGGTCGAAGATGGTCAGGTTGGCCGGTTCGCCGGGTTCGATCGGACGCCCGTGGCGGTCGCCCACCCCCGCGATCGCTGCCGGCTTCCACGACAGCGCAGCCACGACGTCGGGGAGGGGCATGTCGAGGTGGGCGAGCGACACGCCGAGCGCGGTCTCGAGCCCGAGCATCCCCGGCGGCGCCTGGTCGAGCGGTCGCTCCTTCGTCTCCGGCGCGTGCGGCGCATGGTCGGTGGCGATGGCGTCGATCGTGCCGTCGGCCAACCCGGCGCGGATGGCGGCGATGTCGTCGTGCGTACGCAGCGGCGGGTTGACCTTGTAGAGCGCGTCGTACGTGCTGAGACGCTCGTCGGTGAGGCTGAGGTGGTGGGGCGTGGCCTCCGCCGTGATGGGCAGCCCGTCGGCCTTGGCGGCGCGCACCAGCGCGACGCTTCCGGCCGTCGAGAGGTGGAGGAAGTGCATGCCGACACCGGTCAGGCGTACGAGCTCGATGTCGCGGTGGACCATCAGCTCCTCGGCCAACGAGGGCCATCCGGGCAGACCCAGGTGGCTGCAGCAGGAACCCTCGTGCATCACCGCGCCTTCGGTGAGGCGCTCGACCTCGCAGTGCTGGGCGAGCGTCACGTCGAGCCCGGCGGCGTACTCGAGCGCCCTCCGCATCAGCAGTGGATCCTGCACGCCGCTGCCGTCGTCGGTCAGGAGACGCACGCCCGCCGCGGCAAGCTCGGCGAACGGGCTCAACCGCTCCCCTGCTCGACCGATCGTGATCGATCCAGCCGGCCGCACGTCGCACAACCCGGCGCGCTCACCTTGCCGCCGGACGAAGTCGACGACTTCCACGCAGTCCTGCGTCGGGTCCGTGTTCGGCATCGCCACGATCGCCGTGAAACCGCCGAGCGCCGCGGCACGACTCCCGGTCTCGATCGTCTCCGCCTCCTCTCGACCTGGCTCACGGAGGTGCACGTGGAGGTCGACGAAACCGGGCGACAGGACGCACCCGGCGGCATCGATGACGCGATCGGCTCCGCTCGGCTCGAGCGAGTCACCGACCTCGGCGACGACACCCGCATCGACGCGGACATCCGCACGCCGCTCACCACCAGGGTCGATGACGCGGGCTCCGGTGATCAGCAGGCTCATGGCATGACTCCTTCGGCCGTTGCCAGCCCGCCCGATCCGATCGCTCCCGACCCGAGGAGGTCGAACAGCACCGCCATCCGCACGGCGATGCCGTTGGTGACCTGCTGGGTGATGACGCTGCCGGGCAGTTCGGCGGGATCGACGGCCATCTCGACGCCGCGGTTCATCGGACCGGGGTGCATCACGAGTGTGCGCGCATCGAGGCGCCGGGCACGTTCCGGGGTGAGACCGAACCGCGTCGTGTACTCACGCAGGCTCGGCACGAGCGCCTCGCGCATCCGCTCCTGTTGCATCCGCAACAGGTAGAGCACGTCGAGGTCCTCGATCACGTCGTCGAGGCGGTCGGTCACGTCGTCGGCGAAGTCGACACCGGTGTCCGGCGGGAGCAGGGTGCGCGGTGCGACGACGGTCACGTGGGCGCCGAGCAGGCGCATCGCGGCGATCGTGCTGCGGGCGACGCGGCTGTGCTTGACATCGCCGACGATCGCCATCTTCAGACCGTCGAAGCCGCCGGTGCGGCCGAGCGCTGTGCGCACCGTGTAGGCGTCGAGCAGCGCCTGGGTCGGGTGAGCGTGCCAACCGTCGCCGGCGTTGATGATGCTCGCCTGTGTCCAGCCCGCGATCTGGCGCGGCGTGCCGCTCGACGAGTGGCGCACGACGAACGCGTGGACGCCCATCGCGGCGATCGTCTCGATCGTGTCGCGCAGGCTCTCCCCCTTGTTCAAGCTCGACTGCGACACGGCGAACGTCATCGTGTCGGCCGACAGCCGCTTGGCGGCGGTCTCGAAGCTGAGGCGGGTGCGCGTGGAGTCCTCGAAGAACACGCTGCACACCGTCTTGCCGCGCAGGGCCGGAACCTTCGGGTTCGGACGACGGTTGACCTCGGCCATGTGGTCGGCGAGGTCGAGGATGCGGGCGATGCCGCCGGCGCCGAGGTCGTCGACGTCGAGCAGCGAGCGGGTGGTGGTGACCACGCTCACGAGATCACCACGCCGTCGGCGGTCGCGGCGACCTGTTCGGTCATGCTGGTCGGCAGGTTCTTGCCGACGAAGTCGGGGCGGATCGGTAGCTCGCGGTGACCGCGGTCGACGAGCACGGCAAGTTGCACCGCCCGCGGTCGTCCGTAGTCGCACACGGCGTCGATCGCCGCTCGTACCGTGCGGCCGGTGTAGAGCACGTCGTCGACGAGCACCACGACCACGTCGTCGACGTCGGGCAGGTCGCTGACCGCACCAGGGGCGACCGGCCGCAGGCCGATGTCGTCGCGGTACAGGCTGGCGTCGACCGATCCGACGGGGACGTCGGACTCGATGCGGGCGATCTCGGCGCCGAGCGCTTCGGCGAGCCACACGCCGCCGTGGGCGATGCCGACGATGACCACGGAGTCGAGGCCACGGTTGCGCTCGATGATCTCGTGGGCCATCCGGGTGATGGCGCGCCGCACGTCGTCGGGGCCGAGCACCTGCTTGGCGTCCGCTCCCGATCGTGTGGCGCCGACGTTGTCAGCAACCATGTCTCTCCTCCGTGCGAGCCTCACGGGACCCGCTTCACGGTGACGCCGAACGTAGCAGCAACTACCGTGGTTGCCATGCACGATCTCGTGATCACGGGTGGATCGCTCGTCGACGGCACGGGGACCGCGTCGCGAATGGCCGACATCGCCGTCGACGACGGGATCATCACCGCGGTCGTCGATGCGGGCGGCAGCGAGATCGGTGCCTCCCGCCGCACGATCGACGCCGACGGGCGCCTCGTCACGCCCGGCTGGGTCGACGTCCACACGCACTACGACGGTCAGGCGACGTGGGACCCGTTCCTCACGCCGTCGTCGTGGCACGGTGTGACGACGGTGGTGATGGGCAACTGCGGCGTCGGGTTCGCGCCCGCCGCGCCGGACCGCCACGAGTGGCTGATCGAGCTGATGGAGGGCGTCGAGGACATCCCGGGCAGCGCGCTCACCGAGGGGATCACGTGGGGATGGGAGTCGTTCGACGAATACCTCGACGTGCTCGACTCGCGGGCGTACGCGATCGACGTCGGCACGCAGGTGCCCCACGGCGCGGTGCGGGCCTACGTGATGGGTGAGCGGGGCGCGGCGAACGAGGCGCCGACGGCGGAGGACATCGATGCGATGTCGCAGATCGTCGAGCAGGGCCTGCGGGCCGGAGCGCTCGGCTTCTCCACGTCACGAACGCCGATCCACCGGTCGAAGTCGGGCGAGCTCGTGCCCGGCACGCACGCCGAGCGCGACGAGCTGCTCGGCATCGCCGATGCGCTCGCCCGCGCCGGCCACGGCGTGTTCCAGTTCGCCCCCGACCACGCCCTCGTGCCGACGCAGGAGTGGCCGTGGATGAAAGAGCTCGCCCGGCGCACCGGTCGCACGATCAGCGTCAACCTCAACCAGCCCGACGACGCCCCTGACCTGTGGCGTGAGGTGCTGGCGTTGCTCGACGAGGCCGATGCCGAGGGCCTCGACATCGTCGCCCAGGTGGCTGGCCGCGTGGTCGGGCTGCTGATGTGCCTGGAGGGCAGCTTCAACCCGCTGGCGTTCCATCCGGCGTACACACCACTCGCCGACCTGCCACTCGCCGAGCGGGCAGCGGCACTCACCGATCCCGCGGTCCGCGCCCGGTTCGCCGTGGAGCCTGACGACGGCGGGTTCTTCCGGCGCGTCGTGCTCGATCGGCTCGACAAGTTCTGGGCGGTGTCCGACGGCGACATCGATTATGAGCCGGTGGCTGCGGCGTCGATCTCCGCCGAGGCCGCACGGCGCAACGTGGCGCCGACCGATCTGCTCGTCGATCACCTGGCGAGCAACCATGGCAACGGGATCGTGCTGACGCCGTTCTTCAACTATGCCTACGGCGACTTGTCGTTCACGTACGACGCGCACCTCCACGACCGGACCCGCATGGGCCTCGCCGACGCCGGCGCCCACTGCGGCGTGATCTGCGACGGCGGCACCCCGACGTTCATGCTGACGCACTGGACGCGCGACCGTCGCCGCGGGCCGACGCTCCCCTTGGAGCGGGTCGTGCACCGCCAGACGCGGCAGACCGCCGAGCTCTACGGACTGCACGACCGCGGTGCCGTCGTGCCCGGTCTGCGCGCCGACCTGAACGTGATCGACTACGACGCCTTGACGTTCGGCCCGGCACGCATGGCCCACGATCTGCCGGGTGGTGCCCGCCGCCTGGTGCAGAAGGGCAGCGGCTACGACGCCACGTTCGTCGCCGGCGTGCAGACCGTCGACCACGACGAGTTCACCGGCGAGCTCCCCGGTCGCCTCCTCCGCGGCCCCCGCTGACCCACATTGCATCCGGGGTCAGACCCCAGATGCAACGGGTCACACGCCGGGTGACCCCACGCTGAACTTGCCTGCGGTTGCATCTGGGGTCTGACCCCGGATGCAATGCCGTCACAGCGGTACGTCAGGGTCGCGTTCGTAGAGGACCCAGATCGCGTTGCGGCCGACCTCGGTGAAGGCGTGGTCGATCGCCGCCCAGTCGTCGCGTAGCTCGGCGTCCTGGGTCGTCGGCAACATCACGTACTCGACCCGCTCGGCGCGGTCGTCGAGGCGCGTACCCTCCAGCGACACATCGGGTCCGTAGAGCACGACCCGGAACGGCACCGGGAACTGGTAGATCTCCTCGCGATGGGCGAGGTGCGGTGTCAACCGGTAGTTCGCCGACACGACCGCGTCGTCGGGGATCTCGGCGAGCAGCTCACGCGCCGATGTGGCGTAGACGTTGCCGCGATCGCCGTAATAGAGCGGCGTGCGCGCCCAGGGCAGTGGCGCCCACAGCTGCGCCGTCGTCAGCGAGGCGGCGGCAAGCACGAAGATCGCCAACGCGCGGCCGGGCACCTGGAAGGAACGGTTGTCCCAACGCACCACGTGGTCGCGCAGCACCCCGATCGCGTGCACGGTGCCGATCGCCAACGCCGGCACGGCGATCAGGCTGTAGTGGTAATCGATCTGGAACTGGTACCAGAACGTGCTGAGGATGTTCGTGAAGAGCACGAGGCCACTGATCAAGGCGACGTCGGGCAACCGGGCGAACAGCCAGGCGAACGGGGCCGTCATCTGCACGAGGTACCACGGCCGACCCTCCGACGTGAGATGGCGCCACAGCGAGGTCGGGTTCGTGATCGTCGTGTCGACCAATCCACGCACGCCGCCGAACGGGATCCGCCACGTGTTCCTCGTCGGCACCCCGATCAGGTTGCGCATCACGACGAACATGGCCACGAGCATGAACGCCACGCTCCCGAACATGGTGAGCAGCCCGATCCGCCGGTCGCGCCGGATCGCGACCCAGATCCCGAGCGGCACGATCACGAGCGATGCGTCTTCCTTGACGAGCAGCGACAACACGACGAACACCGCATAGAGCCGCCACTTCCGCTCGAGCGCGCCGTAGATCGCGAACCCGACGAACACGCCGAGGAAGGCGTCCGGGTGGAAGTTCTCGAGGTTGGTCCACCCGACCGCCGGATGCAGCAGGTAGGCGCCCGCACCGACGAGCGCAAACCACTCCGAGCCGAGCCGGCGGCGACCATAGAGGAAGACCGGGATCGCTCCCGCGGCGATCGCCGCCGACTGGGCGGTGAACATGATCCAGGCGCCCGGCGCGATCCAGTAGAGCGGCACCAAGAACAGCAGCACGAACGACGTGTGGTCACCGAACAGGTTGCGGCCCATCAACGTCACGAACGGCGCGTCGAACCGCGACAGCAGCCACATGCCCTGGTCGTAGAGCGCCGAGTCGTACGTCGCGGTGCCGAGGGCGTGGTGGATGTTGAGGGAGCGGACGCTGAAGTACCACGTCCAGATGAGCACGACGCCACCGAGCAGCACCTGCGGCGCCGACGGCGGTGGGATGCGGTGCCACCAACGAGCGCGACGGGGCTCCTCAGCGGTCCCCGGCGAGCTCGTCGCTAGCGGCGGATGTTCCGCCACCGGGCGAGCACGTCGTCGACGTCGAAGTGGTCCAGCCGATCGGAGGTGATCAGGTTGCGGTTGGCGTCGTCGATCCCGGCGTTGACATCTGCCACCGCGGCGCGCAACGACGTCTCATCGGTGCAGCGCCAGAACCGCGAGCGTGCCGCGTCCACCGCCCGCTGGGCATCGGCGCGACGGTCGTGGCTGAGCTCGCGCGCCGCGAACTGCTCGGCCCACCAGCCCGCCGGTCGCACCAGATCGATGTCGGCGATCGGCTTGCCCTTGAGGTGCTCAGGCGCCGCCAGCTCACCGGCCGCGGCCGCGATGGCGAGCCGCTCCTCCACGGCCCGCGACACCCAGCTCATGGACGCCAACCCTAGTTGCCGCGCTCTCACCCGTGCGGGCGACGGCGGGTGGCGCTGTATCCGGTCGCGGCGTCGGGAGGGTGCCATTTGAGCGAATTCATGTACGGTTTTGCTTGCAACTCCCGCGCGTCTGTGCTAGTGTTCACACATGGTCGCCAGAGTTGTCGAACTTCCCCGGATGGCGGTGAAGCGAGAGATCGATGACGAGCTGGCGGAGATCACCGGTCACCTCAACGCTCAGCACGGCCGGCTCGTCGACGTGGCGATCCGCATCCTCGCCGACGAGGTGTGGGCGATCGACGGCATCCACTCCCCGAGCCAATACCTGGCCTGGAAGACGGGGCTCTCGCCGGCCCGGGCACGCGAGATCGTTGCGATCGCCGAGCGCGCCACGGAGCTCCCCGCCTGCGTCGATGCACTCCGATACGGCGAGCTGGCTGTCGACCAGGTCGCGGCGATCACCAAGCGCGCACCGGAGTACATCGACACTGAGATCCTCGAACTCGGCCGCATGCTGACGGTCACCCAACTCCGGCGGCTGCTCGGTCGGTATCCCTTCCCCGAGCCTCCCGCCGACGTCACGACCGGTGAGACCGACGAGGTGTCAGCCGAGCCGCGGCCTGACGACACCGACATCGAGGCCGACTTCGAACGCACCACGCCGCAACCGCACGCAGGGACCGACGACGATGACCGGTTCTGGTGCGGCGTCGGCGACGACGGACGGTGGCGCCTGCGCGTCGAGTCCGACCAGCTCACCGGGATGATGTTCGAGCGAGCGCTCGCCGAAGCACGCGACGCGCTCTTCAACGCCGGCCACGTCGATGTCACGATGGTCGATGCGCTCCGCGAGATCGGTCAGCGCTCCCTCGACAACGTCACCTCACCCGAACGCCGCGACCGCTTTCGCACGTACGTTCACATCGATCGCGAGGGCGCAGCGACCGATGCACGCGGGTGTCGCCTGCCCGACTGCATCAGTCGGCACATCACCTGCGACGGGCTGTTCACGCCCACGTTGTTCGTCGACGGTGTGCCGATGTCGGTCGGGCGTACCCAGCGAGCGATCCCCGAACGCACGCGCCGCTTCGTGGTCTGGCGCGACCAAGGGTGTCGAGTCCCTGGCTGCGGCGCCACGCACCACCTCGAGGTGCACCACATCGTCCACTGGGAAGACGGCGGCTCGACCGACACCTGGAACCTGATCGCGCTGTGCCCTCGGCACCACCGATTGCACCATCGCGGCAAGCTCGGCATCTCGGGCAACGCCGACGAGGCCGACGGGATCCGCTTCACCAGAGCGAACGGGCAACCGTTGGAAGCCTCCGGGGCGAGACCCAAGCCCCCCGGGGCACCGCCGCCTCCCCCGCAGGGGATCTACGAGCCGCCGCTCGGTGAACGCCTCCGGCTCGCCGACGTGTTCTTCCGCAACCCGCCGTGGAAACACCCGGCCCGCGGCCGGCTCGCTGAGTCCCCGCAGGCGTGAGTACGGTCGATGGCGATGTCGATGTCGACCACGTCCACAGCCGAGCTGACCCTCGTGCAGGACTCGCTCCTGCGGCGGATGCGCACGATGCACTCGCTCTACTACCAGGCGGTCGAGACGATGGATCTCGACCACGTCAACCACTTCGAGCGTGACGGCGTCGTGCCGATCGCGTTCTCGCTGTACCACTACGTGAACATGCACGACGCCAGCTTCATGATGATCACCGGCGAGCCGCCGATCTGGAACGACGAGTGGCAGGCACGGGTGCAGATGACGATCAACGATCACGGCAAGCACCGCACGGTCGACGAGATGATCGAGCAACGCATGGGCGACTACGACGCGTTCCAGGAGTACATGCGCGCCGTGTTCGATCGCACCGAGGCCTACATCGCGGCGATGGATCCGGCGGACTTCGAGCGCGTGCTGATCGCGCCGCCGTATCCACCGCAGGTCGCATCGACCTACAGTGCGCGCTGCGCCGCTCCGCACGGGATCACGGTCCTCGACGGGTTCGAGTGCTGGCTCTACCAGCACGGCCTACGCCACATGGGTGAGATCGAGCTCGCCCGCGGGCTTGTCGGCCTCGGCGGCATGACCTCGTGACACGCCTGCACCGGCGCGCCTGACGGTGGGCTCGATCAGGTTGGGCGGAGGTCGGCGACGAGGGCGGACAGCACGCCGTTGACGAAGCGGCCGCTGTCGTCGGTCGAGAAGCGCTTGGCGAGCTCGACGGCCTCGTTGAGCACGACCGCCACGGGAACGTCGGGGCGATGGGCGAGCTCGAACGCACCGAGGCGCAACACGTTGAGGTCGAGGACGGGCATGCGCACCAGCGTCCAGCCCTTGGCCCGGGCGGCGATCGCCTCGTCGAGCTCGCCGACGTGCTCGGTCACACCGGACACCAGCAGCGTCGTCAACTCGTCGGGTTCGAGGACCTGCAACGCGAGCGCGTCGGTCGGGCTGATCTCTTTCGAGTACGCCTCGTACAACAGGTAGAGCGCCCGCTCCCGCGCATCGGAGCGCTCATCGGGGCGCTGCATCAGACGCGGGTGATGTACTCGCCGGAGCGGGTGTCGACCTTGACCTTGTCACCGGTCTCGACGAACAACGGCACCTGCAGCACCTTCCCGGTCTCGAGCGTCGCTGGCTTGCGGGCGCCGGACACACGGTCGCCCTGCACACCCGGCTCGGTCTCGGCGATCGTCAGCTCGACCGACGCCGGGATCTCGACGCCGATGATCTCGCCGTGGTACTGGGCGATCTGGGCGATCATCTGCTCGGTCAGGAAGTCGGCGGCGTCGCCGAGCGCCTTGGCCGGCACGTTCATCTGGTCGTAGGTCGACGTGTTCATGAACACGTAGTCGCCGCCGTCCTTGTACAGGAACTGCATGTCCTGGCGGTCGACGATCGCCTGCTCGACCTTGATGCCGGCGTTGAACGTCTTGTCGATCACCGAGCCGTTGCGCACGTTGCGGATCTTCGTGCGCACGAACGCCCCGCCCTTACCCGGCTTGACGTGCTGGAACTCGACGACCTGGAAGAGGCCGTTGTCGAGTTCGAGGGTGATCCCGTTCTTGAGGTCGTTGACGGAGATCTGTGGCATGTTCGGTCCTTTGGCGTGCGAGTCCGGGCTCAGCCCGGGAAGGGGTGCGGCGGTGTGTGGGTCAGCGACGACGCACCGTCTTCGGTGACGACGAGGAGGTCCTCGATCCGGAAACCACCGAAGCCGACACGATAGAGGCCTGGCTCGACGGTCACCACGTTGCCCGCCTCGATGATCTCGTCGGACACCGGCGAGTGGAACGGTGGCTCGTGGATCTGCAAGCCCACCCCGTGGCCGGTTCCGTGGAGGTACCAGTCGAGCACGCCGGCCTGCTCGTACACGTCACGGCACACGGCGTCGAGGTCGCGAGCGGTGATCCCGGCACGCAACGCCGCCACGCCAGCGCGGTGCGATGCCTCGACGAGCGCATACACGTCGCGCTGCTCAGCGGTCGGTTCACCGATCACGTACGAGCGTGTCATGTCGGAGTGGTAGCCGTCGACGAGCGCTCCGACGTCGATGATCACCGTGTCGCCGGCGACGATCGTGCGGCGGCTCACCTCGTGGTGCGGGCGCGCCGCGTGGTCGGGTCCGCTGGCGACGATCGTGTCGTAGCTGCGGTCGTCGGCGCCGTGGAGGCGCATCCGGTACTCGAGCTCGGTGCGGATGTCGGCCTCGGTGATGGGGCTGTCGACGGTGCCGAAGAGGATCGGCTGGACCTCACCGAGTGCCGCGTCAGCAGCTGCCGCGGCCGCAGTCATCCGCTCGATCTCGGCGGCGTCCTTGACGGCGCGCAACGTGCCGATCGGCGACGCCACGGCATGCAGGTGGACCTCGGCGGCAACACGTTGCCACTCGCCGTGTGAGGTCGACGCCGGATCGAGGGCGATGGCCTCGGCGCCGCGCAGCGCGTCGAGGAGGCGTTGGTGCAGCAGCGTCCGCTGGCGCTCGGCAACGACGGTGGCGCCTGATCCGGCGGTCTCCTCGCGGGCGCGCTCGTCGTAGCGACCATCGGTGCCGAGCGTGACCTCGTCGCCGCGGACGACGACCCAGCCGTTCGAACCGCCGAAGCCGGTCAGCCACCGGATCTCGATCAGGTCGGTCACCAACAGCGCGTCGGCGGCCGAGCCGGCGAGCCAGTCGCGCACAGCCGCGACGCGGCGGGCGTGGTCGATCGGTGCGAACGTCGCCGCGGCAGTCATACGAACCGCTCCAGCACCGCTCGCACGGCAGCGGCCGGGACGTCGTCGACGACTTCGACCCCGTCGGGCCCGCCGTCGAGCACGAACGTCAAACCGTCGAGCGCCTTCTTGTCACGGCCCATCAGGTCGATCAGCAGATCGGCGTCGAGCCCCTCCGGCGGCGTGATGCGCAGCCCGTACTCCCCCGCCACGACCCTGCGGTGCTCGTCGACTCGCGCCTCGTCGATGCGGCCCAGCTCGGCGGCGAGCTCGGCGGCGAAGATCAACCCGATGGCGACCGCCTCCCCGTGGAGCAGGTCGTGGTCGGTGGCGATCTCCAGCGCGTGGGCCAGCGTGTGGCCGTAGTTGAGCAGCGCCCGCCGCCCGCCCTCGCGCTCGTCGGAGGCGACGACGTCCGCCTTGATCTCGATGCAGCGGGCGATGCGCTCGTCGAGCGGCATCGCCAGCAGGTCGTCGCCGGTGAGGAAGTGGTACTTCGCCATCTCGCCGAGCCCGCAGTGCATCTCGCGTTCTGGCAGCGTGTCGAGGGCGTCGAGATCGCAGATCACGCCAACCGGTTGCCAGAACGCGCCGACCAGGTTCTTGCCCTCCGGCAGGTTGACACCGGTCTTGCCACCGACCGCGGCGTCGATCATCGCCAGCAACGTCGTGGCGACGTGAACGACCGGCGTACCCCGGTGCCATGACGCGGCGGCGAAGCCGCCGACGTCGGTGACGAGCCCGCCGCCGACGGCGACGACGACATCGCGCCGGGTCAGACCCTGGCGGGCGAACCCGCGGGTGAGCGTCTCGATCGTCGCCAGCGACTTCGCGTCCTCGCCATCACCGATCACGTGCGTCGCGGCGTCACGGCCGTCGAGCTGGGCAGCGATCGTCGACTGCAGCGGGACACCGGCCTGCGTGACGACGGCGACCCGCCTGGCGGACGGGGGCAGGACCGAGTCGAGCTCGGCGATGGCGCCCCGGCCGACGATGACGTCGTACGCACGCTCGCCGAGCGGCACGGTCACGCGATGCATCGCAGCACCGCCTTCGTCACGTCACCGATCGAGCGCTGACCGACCGACACCACGGCATCAGCGACCTCGTGGTAGAGCGGACCGCGCTCGTCGGCCATGCGCTCCAGCATCGCCGCCGGATCGTCATCGAGGAGTGGCCGGTGACCGCCTCTGCGAACGCGTTCGACGAGCACGTCGTGGTCGGCGAGCAGCCACACGACGTCGATGTCGGCCCGCTTGAGCAGCTCGCGGTTCTCCTCCCGCAGCACGATGCCACCCGCCGCGGCGATCACCGACGGTTCCTCCGCCGCCAGCGCATCACGGAGTGCCTCCGCCTCGAGCTGGCGAAAGCGGTCCTCGCCATCGTCGTTCCAGATCTCGCGCACACTTCGTCCGGCCCGTTCCACGACCATGTCGTCAGAGTCGAGCAGCGGTCGACCGAGCTGCGCCGCGAGAGCCCGCCCGATCGTCGACTTGCCGGCCCCCATCATCCCCACCAACACGAGATGGCGCGTGCCACTCGGTCGCTCACTCGTCGGCGCTCCCCTGCTCATCGCCCTGCTCCGCGTCCCGGTCACCAGGACGGATCGGGCAGTGTCGCCTCGTAGGCGCGGGCATTGCGGACGAACTCGTCGAGCGAGTCGCCGCCGAACTTGCGCTGCGCTTCGCCGGCGAGCACGAGCGCCACCATCGTCTCGGCAACGACGCCCATCGCCGACACCGCCGTGACGTCGGTCCGCTCCTTGAACGACACCGCCGATTCCTTCGTCGCCGTGTCGACGGTCTCCAGCGTGGGAACGTTCAGCGTCGCCAAGGGCTTCATCGCCGCCCGCACGACGAGGAGCTCACCGGTCGAGATGCCGCCTTCGGTCCCGCCGGCCAGCGTGCTCGCCCGCCGGTAGCGGCCGGCGTCGGCGTCCCAGCTGATCGGGTCGTGGGCGATGCTGCCGCGGCGGCCGGCGACATCGAAGCCGTCGCCGATCTCGACGCCCTTCACCGCTTGGATGCTCATGACGGCCTGGGCAAGGAGCGCGTCGAGCTTGCGGTCCCAGTGGACATGGCTGCCGAGGCCGACCGGCACGCCGAAGCCGAGCACCTCGACGACGCCGCCGAGCGAGTCGCCATCCTTGGCCGCCGCCTTGATCTCGGCGACCATCGCCGCCGACGCATCGGCGTCGAAGCAACGGACGTCGTCGGCATCGACCCGTTCGAGGTCGTCGGGAGTCGGGCGGGCCGCGCCGGAGGGAACCTTGGCCGCACCGAGTTGGATCACGTGGGAGATGATCTCCACGCCGAGTGGTCGCAGCAACGCCTTGGCGACGGCGCCGGCAGCGACGCGGGCCGCGGTCTCGCGGGCGCTCGCCCGTTCGAGCACGTCGCGGGCGTCGGTGAACCCGTACTTCTGCATGCCGGCGAGGTCGGCGTGACCCGGCCGCACCTGGGTGAGCGGCGAGGCCGTCTCTCCGGGCGCCGGATCCATCTCGGCGTGCCACTTGTCGCTGCGGAACCACTCGGTGTTCTTGATCTCGATCGCCAGCGGCGACCCGAGCGTGCGTCCGTGACGGACGCCGCCGATCAGCGTCAGCTCGTCGACCTCGAAACGCTGTCGTGGCCCGCGGCCGTATCCGAGGCGCCTCCGGGCGAGCTCGGATTGGATGTCGTCGACGGTGATCTGCAAGCCCGCAGGCAGGCCCTCGATGACGACCACGAGACCCTGGCCGTGTGACTCGCCCGCCGTCAGGTACCGCAACATCGAGTCGAGGCTACCGGTGCACGGCGAGGGCGGCCTCGGCCGCGGCGCGCATCACCCCGACGTCGGGCAAGGTGCCGATCCAGGCGAGCTGTTGCAGCGCCGCCTGGTGGATCAGCATCCCCAACCCGTCGATCGTGCGCAGCCCCCGCGCGTCGGCCGCCGCCAACCACGACGTCTGCAGCGGGTGGTACACCAGGTCGACGGCGATCTGGTCGGCGCGCAGCAACGTCGGGTCGCACGGCATGTCGTTCGTGCCCATGCCGACGCTCGTGGCATTGACGACGATGTCGGCGGCGGCGACGGCGGAGAGCGATCCGTCGCGGGCGGCCGGGGACAACGCCGCCGCCTCGGCGGCCCGCGAGGCGTTGCGGTTCACGACGACGATCGACGCTGCCCCAGCCCGGCCGAGGGCGTCGATCACGGATCTCGCCGCACCGCC
>CAZQCP010000066.1:0-15650 GCA_964592115.1 uncultured Ilumatobacteraceae bacterium | reverse complement strand
TCGCCAGGATCGGCAGGGCGAGCACCAGCAGCACGATCCCGATCGCCGCGAACGCTCGGCGATCGGTGAGACTCGACGCAGCCATCGACACGGCGGCGAGCGGCGCCGACACCGCGATCGCGGCCATGAGGATGCGCCCCAGCGTGAGCAGCCATCCGCCGACGCCGTCGGGTCCCGCGCCCTCCACCGTGTACCCGATGAGCAAGAGCAGCGGCGGCCCGAGCGTGACCAGCCCGAGCGTCGCCGCGACGGCGAGCGTCTTGGCCGCCAAGTACGTCGGGCGGCTGAGCGGCGTCGACAGGTACAGCGCGAGCATGCCGTTGCGCCGATCGGTCACGAGCACCTCGGGTGCCACGAGCGCGGCGAACAGCACGATCGCCAAGATGATGAACCCGTAGTAGCCCGGGTAGTCAGCGACCTCGGACGGGTCGAGCACGTCGCCGGGCAGGAGCACGGCGACGCCGATGAACACGACCGCCGGGAGGTAGGCGATGACGACGGCGATGACCGGGAAGATCTTGTGCGACGCCTTTCGCCCGAGGCCCATCGTGGCTCGGATCGCCTCCCACGAGACGCTGCGGATCGCGCCGGGCACGCCCGAACGGCGACCGTCGTAGCGTTGGAAACCCCGCTCGACGATGCGGGCGTCACCGCGCATGCTCACGCACCGTCTCCCTGTGCTGCCGGCGATACGTCGGGCGGGTATGCGTCGGTCTCGGCCGCCATGAACAGGTCGTCGAGCGTGCGACGATGGCGGGCGAGCCGACGCAAACGGGCACCCGCCGACGCCACCGAGCGGGCGGCGAGGTCGAACAGCTCGTCGTCGGGCAGGCCGCCGACCGACATCACGGCGCCGGCGCGACGCACCTCGGCGCCGGCGCCGACGAGCATCGCCTCCACGGCATCGATCGCGCCCGGACGATCGACGACGTCGACGAGCTCCAGCTCGATCCCGGCCGAGTCGCCGGCGAGGTCGGTCAGGGCTCCCTGGGCGACGAGTTGTCCGGCGGCGAGCGCGACCACGTTGTCGCACACCTTCTCGACCTCTTCGAGGACGTGCGACGACAGCACGACGTCGATCCCGAAGTTGCGGTTCACCTGGCGGATGATGCCGAGCACCTCCTCGCGCTGCACCGGGTCGAGGCCGTCGGTCGGCTCGTCGAGCACGATCAGGCGAGGATCGGCGGCGATCGCCTGGGCCAGCTTCACGCGCTGGCGCTGGCCCGTCGACATCGTGCCCAGCGCCCGGAACCGCTCCTCGCCGAGTCCGACCAGGTAGAGCGAGTCGCTGGCGCGGCTGCGCGCCTCGTCGCGCGGCAAGCCTTTCACCTCAGCGAGGTGGCGGACGAAGTCATAGGCCCGCAGGTCGTCGGGCAGCACGTTGCGCTCGGGGCCGTAACCGATCTGGGCGCGCAGCTCGGGACCGTTCGTCCGCGGGTCGAGACCGAGCACCGAGATCGAGCCGTCGGTCGGCGTCAGCAGACCGAGCACGAGCGAGATCAGCGTCGTCTTTCCCGCGCCGTTGGCGCCGACGAGCCCGGTGACGCCGCTCGAGACGACGACGTCGAGACGGTCGAGTGCCCGCGTCGAGGGGAACTGCATGACGAGCCCCCGAGTCTCGATGATCGCCGGCACGGCGCCGAGTCTGGCATCCGCGCTGCCACCGGTCGCGGCAGGCACGGGTGTCCCGCGGGGACGGGTGCAACAGAACACCGCCGATGCCGTACGGTCGAGTCATGGGGGTTGCACACGTTCCTGCCACGGCGAGCGCCGACGATGTCCACGCGAAGCTCGAGCGCGACGGCGCGGTCATCGTCGACGACCTCACCGACGGCGACACGATCGATCGCATCGTCGCCGAGATGGAGGGCTTCATCGACGCCACCCCGTGTGGCAGCGACGAGTTCTCCGGTCGCACCACGAAGCGCACCGGTGCGCTCGTCGCCCGGTCACCGGCGAGCCACGCGCTCATCCAGCACCCGACCGTCCTCGATGTCACGGCCAAGCTGCTCCACCGCGCGCAGAGCTACCAACTGCACCTCACGCAGGTCATCGCCATCGGCCCGAACTCGCCCGGCCAGTCGATCCACCGTGACGAGTGGGCGTTCGACTTCTTCGACTTCCCGGCCGACTACCACGTGCAGTGCAACACGATCTGGGCGATGACGGACTTCACCGAGGCGAACGGAGCGACGCGCTTGCTCCCCGGCAGCCAGGCGTGGCCGAAGAGCTTCGAGCACACCGTCGACGAGACCGTGCCGGCCGAGATGACCCGCGGCTCGTGCCTCATCTACACGGGCAAGGTGTACCACGGAGGCGGGGCGAACACGACCGACGACGAGACCCGGATGGGGCTCAACATCACCTACAACGTGGGTTGGTTGCGCCAGGAGGAGAACCAGTACCTGTCGGTGCCGAGGGAGATCGCGGCGTCGCTGCCCGAGGACCTCGCCCGGTTGATCGGCTATCGCACCGGGGCGTACGCGCTCGGCTACATCGACGACGTGCGCGACCCGTACGAGGTGCTGCACGGGCCTTCGGGCACGATGAGCTTCGGCACGTCACGCCTCGACGAGGAGCGTGGGCGCATCGACAGTGTCGCGTCGGGGCTCTGACCCCGGCTCTCGGACCTGTGTCGCCACACTCAGGCGTCTTGCAGCTCGCGGATCGGTTTCTGGTCATCGTCGGCGACCGCCGGTGCCGCGTGCCCCTCGACGTTGAGCGACGGCAAGAGACGATCGAGCCATGCCGGTAGCCACCAGTTCCGCGCCCCGAGCAGCTTCATCGTCGCCGGCACGAGCAACATGCGCACGAGCGTGGCATCGAGGAACACGGCAGCGGACAGCCCGAGACCGAACATCTTGATGATCCGGTTGTCCTCCAGGATGAAGCTGCCGAACACGACGATCATGATCGCCGCGGCGGCCGTGATCACCCTGGCGGTCGCCGCGAGACCGTCGGCGACCGACGTGACCGGGTCGCCCGTGCGGTCGTACTCCTCGCGCACCCGGGACAGGAGAAAGACCTCGTAGTCCATCGACAGGCCGAACACGATGGCGAACATCATCATCGGCAAGAACGGCTCGATCGGACCCGATGACGTGTCGAGGAGGCCGGCGAACCAGCCCCACTGGAACACGGCGACGACGATTCCGTACGCGCCACCGATCGACAACATGTTCATGATGACGGCCTTGAGCGGCACGAGCAGCGAGCGGAACACCATCATGAGCAACAAGAACGACACGGACAGCACGGCGACGAAGAAGACCGGAAGTCGCTCGGCGAGGTAGCTGCTGAAGTCGATGTTGGCGGCGACGGATCCGGTGACGTCGACGACGAGATCGGTCCCCTCGGTCGCCGCGGGGATGACGTCACTACGCAGCGTGTGCACGAGATCGGTCGTGGCCTCGTCCTGCGGCCCCGTGGTGGGCACGACCTGGATGATCACGGCGGACGCCGACATCGGATCGTCGGGCGTGTTGGGGATCGGACCGACGACGCTGACGATCCCGTCGGTCGCCTGCAACCTCTCGACGAGGCCGAGCAGCGCCGGTCCGTCTGCGGCCGAGGTCACCTCGGCGGTCAACAGGAGCGGGCCGTTCGTACCCGGCCCGAACGCGGCGCTGGTGAGCTCGTAGGCGTTGCGCGTCGTGGAGCCTTCGGCGAAGTTGCTCTCGTCGCTGAATCCGAGTCGCAGGCTGAACACCGGCACGGCGAGCAACACCAGCACCGCCGTCGTGGCGATCGCCACGGACCACGGATTGGCCTGCACGAACCGGCTCCAGCGATAGGCGAACGTGTCACGCAGCGGCTTGTCGGGACGGCGGGGAACCTCGGCGCGCAACGGTGCGAACGCGAACGAGGCGACCAGCACGACGATCGCCAGCGGCGCACCCACGAGCAGCGGCGAGATCCCGAGGCCGACGCCGAGCAGCGCGATGGCGACGAGTCCAGCAGCGATGATGCCGCGCCAACGGGTCACTTCGACGCGCCGCTGGGCGAAGCCCAAGAACGCAGGGAGCAGTGTGATCGAGGCGATCATGGTCACGAGCACCGTGACCGCCGCCCCGGTGGCCAAGCCCGTGACGAAGCCGAGCTGCATCAGGAACATGCCGAGCAGCGAGATCACCACGGTGAATCCGGCGAACACGACAGCACGCCCCGCGGTGTCGATCGCCAAAACCGTCGCGTCGTGTGGCGACAGGCCGGTCTTCAACCCCTCGCGGAACCGTGTGACGATGAACAGCGCGTAGTCGATCCCGACGCCCAACCCGATCATCGCCCCCAGGGTCGTGGCGAAGTCGGGCACCGTCATCACGTTCGACAGCAGGGTGATGATGCCGGCACCGGCACCGACGCCGAACAGGGCGACGCCGATCGGCAGCCCCATCGCCAGCACCGACCCGAAGGCGAGGATCAACACGACGATCGCGAACGCGAGACCGATCAGCTCCGACTCGGGCGGCTCGAACTCGCCGAGCGCCTGCCCGCCGATCTCCACCTGCAGTCCGTCGATCCCGGTCGGGATCAGCGCGGCGATCTCGGCACCGATCTCGCTCGAGTGCCCCTCGTCGACCTCGGGGTCGAGGTTGATCTCGGCGAAGGCCACCTGGCCGGCGAGGTCGCCGGCGCGCGCGGTCTGGCCGCGCAGCATCCCTTCTTCGGAGTACGGGCTGGTGAGGGTGACGCCGTCGATCTCCGCGACCTCGTCGAACATCTCGCTCATCGCCGCCTCGACCGTGGGATCGTCGACGCCCTGTTCAGCGCGGAAGATGATCGTGCCCGAACGGCCGCTGCCGACACCGTCGAAGTAGGCGTCGAGCGTGTCGAACCCGCGCTTGGACTCCGAGTCGGGGATCGAGAACGAGCTGTCGTTCGATCCACCGATCGTGCCGACGAGCCCGAAGATCACCACGAGGATCGTGATCCACGAACCGAGCACTGCCCAGCGCCGGCGGAACGTCAAGCTGCCGAGACGTGCCCACACGGTGCGCGCCGCAGTCGTTCCTCGGTCGGCTGTGGCCGTGGCGGATTCCATCGATTTCACGATCGGCAATTCTCACGGCCAACTGGAGCAACACCTCGCCGTGTGACCGTTGACTGGACGACCGAGATTGCATCCGGGGTCAGACACCAAATGCAACGGCACACAAGCCGCAGGCACGTCCGATGATCGCGCCGGTTGCATTTGGTGTCTGACCCCGGATGCAATCAGCGGCGGAGGATGACGCTGCCGATCGAGTAGCCGGCACCGAACGAGCACAGCACGCCGACGTCGCCGGCCTGCAGGTCGGCGCGGTGGCGGTGGAAGGCGATCACCGAGCCCGCCGAGCTCGTGTTGGCGAACTCGTCGAGCACGACCGGCGCCTCGTCGTCGCTCGGCACGCGGCCGAGCACACCCTTGGCGATCAGCTGGTTCATCTTCAGGTTCGCCTGGTGCAGCCAGAACCTGCGGACGTCGTCGGCGGCGAGCCCGACCTCGTCGAGATGGGCGGTGATGTGCTCGGCGACCATCGGACACACCTCGCGGAACACCATCTGGCCGTTCTGGCGGAACATCAGCTCGTCGGGCGACCGCGGATCCACCTCGCTCGGGTTGAGGAAGCCGGCGTCGTTGCGGATGTTGTTCGAGAACTTCGTCGCCAGCTTCGTGCCGAGCACCGTCCACGCGTCGTCGGCGCGGGCGTCGGCGGTGCGTTCCAGCACCACCGCCGTGCAGGCGTCGCCGAAGATGAAGTGGAAGTCGCGCATCGCGAAGTTGTTGTGTCCCGTGGTGATCTCCGGGTTGACGACGACCACGCAGTTCGCCGAGCCGTTGCGGAGCGCGTCGACGCCGGCCTGGATCGAGAACGTCGCCGAGGAGCAGGCGACGTTCATGTCGTAGCCCCACCCCCGGGCGCCGAGCGCGTCCTGCACCTCGATCGCCACGGCCGGATAGGCGCGCTGGAGGTTCGAGCAGCCGACGATCACCGCGTCGACGTCGCCCGGCTCGCGACCAGCCTGGGCGAGCGCTTCGCGGATCGCCGGGAGCGACATCTCGGCCTGGATGCCGAGGTCGTCCTCACCTCGCGTCGGCAGCCGGGGTCGCATCCGCTCCGGGTCGAGCACGCCGGACTTCTCCATCACGTACCGCGACTTGATCCCCGACGCCTTGACGATGAACTCCGCATCGGGCAACGCCCGCTCGGCGAGCTCACCGCGTTCGATCTCGACGGCGTGGTCGGCGTTCCACTTCACCACCGCTTCGCTGAGCGATGCCACCAACTCGGCGTTGCTGATCGATTCCGGCGGCGTGAACAACCCGGTCCCGGTGATCGACACGTCGGGCGAGGCGGGGTCGGCCATGCGTCGACGGTAGTGCGTCGAGCTCACCCGCTCGCCAGCGGGCATCTCGTGAACAGATGGCATCTCCCAGCGACCGTCTGTTCACGAGATCGGCTCACGAGGTCGTGACGAAGGCGCGCACGAGCGAGCGGAGCGTGTCGATGCCATCGCCAGAGGTGACGCTCACCCACACGACGTCGCCCGGGTCGAGTTGGCAGCCGGCGGCGAGCTCCTTGCGCCGGCCCGGGCGCTTCGACGACTTGACCTTGTCCGCCTTCGTCGCGACGACGGTGTGCGGCACGCCGTTGTGCCGCAGCCACTCGAGCATCTGCACGTCGAGCGGAGTCGGACCGATCGCTCCATCGACGAGCACGTACACCATCGCCAACGGCTCGCGCCCGATCAGGTACCCCTCGATCATCTCCGGCCAATCGCGCCGCACCGACTTCGACGTCTTGGCGAACCCGTACCCCGGCAGGTCGACGAGCGTGCCGGGCGGGTTCGATTCGGCGACGGTGAAGAGGTTGATGAGCTGGGTGCGCCCGGGCGTGTTCGACACCCTGGCGAGCTGCTTGCGGTTGGCGAGCGCGTTGACGAGCGACGACTTGCCGACGTTCGACCGGCCTACGAACGCGACCTCGACGGGCGAGTCGGGCAGCTGCGAGGTGCGCGTCGCCGACTGCATGAACTCGAGCTTCAGCGGTCCCTTCGTCACAACTGTTCCCTGCCTGTCGCCGACGTCGTCACGCGCATCTGCACGCAGCCTCGCACCCGCGCAGCCTCTCGCGCACTCACCCGCTGATCAGGGACGCCAACGCCCAGATGGCGGCGACGAGCCCGACGCCGGCGAACACGAGGCTGCGCGCCACGGGTGCGCGCTGCAGATTCGTGTCATCGAGTTGGCGCTCCGGTGGGCGGATCACCGCCAGCAGGTTGCCGACCGCGAGCGCGCCACCGAACGCCAGCAGCAGCCAGGCGAGCAGATCTTCTCCGAGGAACACACCCCAAGCATGCCGCCGCGAACGCGACACCTACACTCGTGCGGTGCCACGAGGGGGACTGCTCGCCGCCGTGCGGAACCCCGCCCAACTCGTCGTCGGCGCCTTCGTCATCCTGATCGTCACAGGCACCTTCTTGTTGTGGCTCCCGATCGCTGTCGACGGCACGCAGCAGCTGGCGTTCGATGACGCCCTCTTCATGTCGACGTCGGCGTCGACCGTCACGGGGTTCGGTACCGTCGACATCGGTCGCTTCTCGTTGTTCGGCGAGCTCGTCCTGCTCACGCTCATCCAAGTCGGCGGCTTCGGGATCATGACGATCGGTTCGCTCCTGGCGATCGTCGCCTCCGACCGTGTCGGCCTGCGTCAGCGCATGCTCGCCCGGACCGAGATCGGTTCCGTCGAGATCGGCGACGTGCGCGAGCTCGTCGCCGCGATCGCCCGGATCACGCTGGGGATGGAGGGCGCGATCGCGATCGTGCTGTTCGTGCGCTTCTGGTCGGCGGGCTACGAGGACGGGCCGGTCCGCTCGGCGTACTCGGCCGTGTTCCATGCGATCGCCTCGTTCAACAACGCCGGGATGTCGCTGTACCCGGACAACCTGGCACGATTCAGCAGCGACTGGATCGTCATCTTGACCGTGTCGATCGGATTCATCATCGGCGGCCTCGGCTTTCCGATCCTCGTCGAGATCTGGCGCCGCAGGCAGTGGCGTCGCCGCCGCGGCCGTGCCCGCCGTCCCTGGTCGCTGCACACGAAGATCACGCTGCTGGCGACGGCGATGCTGCTCGTGGTCGGCCCGGTCGTCGTCGTGCTCTTCGAGTGGTCCAACCCGGCCACACTCGGTCCGCTCGATCTCTCCGACAAGATCCTCAACGGATGGCTCCAGGGTGTGACCCCGCGCACGTCGGGCTTCTCGACGCTCGACATCGGCGCCATGAACGAGCCGACCCTGCTCGTGATCAGCACGCTGATGTTCATCGGCGCCGGGCCGGCGTCCACGAGCGGTGGCATCAAGGTCACCACGTTCGCCGTGCTCGGATGGGTGCTGTGGTCCGAAGTGCGGGGCAACGCCGACGTCAACGTGTTCCACCGCCGGATCCCGCTCACCGTCATCCGCCAGGCGGTCACCGTCGCGCTGATCTCGGTCGGTGTCGTCGTCGGCGCGTCGCTGCTGTTGATGAGTACCGAAGGCGTGGCGCTCAGCCCGGCGCTGTTCGAGTCGACGTCAGCGTTCGGCACGGCCGGCCTCACGACCGGTGTCACGCCGCACATGGGCCCGGCCGGGCACGTGCTGATCATCCTCGTGATGCTCGCCGGTCGTGTCGGGCCAGTCACGTTCGTCACCGCGTTGGCGCTGCGCGACCGTGCGCGCGCCTACCGTTATCCCGAGGAGCGTCCGATCATTGGCTGACAAGATCCTGCACAACATGCTCGGCGGCTTCATGCCGCAGTTCGAACACCAAGGTGAGATCGTGGTGATCGGGCTCGGACGCTTCGGGTCCGCGCTCGCCGTGACGCTCGCCGAGATGGGCCACGAGGTGCTCGGCGTCGACGTCGACGCCGAGCGGGTGAAGCGCTTCTCCGGGACGCTCACCCAAGTCGTCGAGGCCGACACGACCGACGAGCAGGCGCTGCGCCAGCTCGGCATCGACGAGGCGGTCACCGTGATCGTCGCCATCGGGGCCGACGTGGAAGCGAGCGTGCTCACCACCGGCGCGCTCGTCGACATCGGAGTGCCGAACATCTGGGCCAAGGCGCTGACGGAGCAGCACGGCCGCATCCTCCAGCGCGTCGGCGCCCACCACGTCGTGTTCCCTGAAGCGGAGATGGGGAGCCGCGTCGCCCGTCTCGTCACCGGCGCGCTGATCGAGTACTTCGCGCTCGACGAGGACTTCGTGCTCGTCGAGATGCGCGTGCCCGTGAACATCGCCGGCAAGCGCCTCGGCGACACCGACCTGCGCGCCAAGTACAAGGTGACCGTCGTGTGCATCAAGCCCGAGGGCTCGGCGTTCACGTACGCCGAGAGCGCCACGTTGCTCGGCACGCACGACCTGATCGTCGTCGCCGGCCACCGCGCCGACATCGAACGCTTCGCCAACGTCGAGACCTAGGTCCGCCCAGATCGCCCGCCCGCGGCGTGCGAGGGTGATTGCATCCGGGGTCAGACACCAAATGCAACCGAGCGCAGGGGGGCCGCCAACACCAACCTCGCTCGCTGTTGCATTTGGTGTCTGACCCCGGATGCAATCACCGTCCGGGTCGGGGGGCCACGCTGGTTGGCGCGAGGATGGGGCATGGCTGAGTTCGATCTGATCGTGAAGGGCGGGTCCGTCATCGACGGCACCGGCTCTGACGCCCGCACCGCCGATGTCGCCGTACGCGACGGCATCGTCGTCGAGGTCGGACGCATCCGCGGCACCGCGACGCGCACCATCGACGCCGACGGGGCGCTCGTCATCCCCGGCATCGTCGACATCCACTCGCACTACGACGGGCAGGCCACCTGGGACAATCGCATGCAGCCCTCGTCGTGGCACGGCGTCACCACCGTCGTCACCGGCAACTGCGGCGTCGGCTTCGCCCCGGTCCACGACACCGATCACAACAAGCTGATCGAGCTGATGGAAGGCGTCGAGGACATCCCCGGCGCGGCCCTCCACGAAGGTTTGAAGTGGAACTGGAACAGCTTCGGCGAGTTCCTCGACGCCGTGGAGGCGATCCCTCACGACCTCGACATCGGCATGCAGGTACCCCACGGCGCGCTGCGGCTGCACGTGATGGGCGAGCGCGGCGCCAACCACGACGACGCGACGCGAGATGACATCTCCCAGATGGCCGAACTGGCCCGCGAGGGCATCGAGGCCGGAGCCCTCGGATTCACCACGAGCCGCACCCGCAACCACAAGACCTCGACCGGCGCGTACACGCCGACGCTCACCGCCGCGCCCGACGAATTGATCGGCATCGCCGAAGGCGTCGGCGCCGCGGGGACCGGCGTGTTGCAGGTCGTGTCCGACTTCATGGACCTCGACGGCGAGTTCGCGACCCTGCGCGAGATGGTCACGCGGTCGGGCCGACCGATGTCGATCTCGGTCGCCAGCAGCCCCGTCGTGCCGGAACACTTCCGCCGCATCCTCGCCAACATCACCGCCGCCAACGACGACGGGCTGACGATGACCGGCCAGGTCGCCCCGCGCGCCGTCGGCATCATCCTCGGGTTCGAGTGCACGCTCAACCCGTTCGTCACCAACCCCGTGTACCGAGCGATCGCCGACGAGCCGCTCGCCGATCGCGTTCGTGCCCTGTCCGACCCCCAAGTTCGTGAGCGGCTGCTCGCCGAAGCCGCGACGCAGGCGGCCGACAAGCTCGGCGGCAACCTGATCAGCCGCTTCGAGAGCCTGTTCGTGATGGACGAAACTCCGAACTACGAGCCGACGCTCGACATGTCCATCGCCGCCGAAGCCGAACGGCGTGGGGTGACACCAGCAGAGCTGGCGCTCGATGCGATGCTCGTCGACGGCGGCCGCGGCCTCATCTACGCCCCGCTGCTCAACTACATCGACGGCAACCTCGACGCCTGCCACGAGATGCTCGTGCACCCACACACCGTTCCCGGCCTCGCCGACGGTGGTGCCCACGTCGGCACGATCTGCGACGGGAGCTTCCCGACGACACTGCTCGCCTACTGGGGCCGCGACCGCGACCGCGACCGCATCCCGCTGCCGTTCCTCGTGCAACGCCACTGCCGCGACACCGCCCGCACGGTCGGTCTCCTCGATCGCGGCGTGCTCGCGCCGGGGTACCGCGCCGACCTCAACGTCGTCGACTTCGACAACCTGCGTCTCCACCGTCCGATCATCGTGCACGACCTGCCCGCCAACGGACGCCGCCTGCTCCAGCGCGCCGACGGCTGGCAACACACCGTCGTCGCCGGCCACGAGACCTACCACGCGGGCGAAGCGACCGATGCCCTCCCCGGTCGCCTCATCCGCGGCGGTCAGCCTGCGCCGGCCGGAGCCTGACGAGCGCACCATGGCGATCGTCGAACTGGAGCCGTACGCCGAATGGACGGCCGCCGACGTCGGCAACCCTGACGACTGGACACTGCGCCTCACCGACGCCCACCACCGCGAGCTGGACGACGCGCTCGCCCACGCCCGCTCCACCACCGACGACCTGCTCGACGTCACCCGCGACGACTTCCCGCTGCCGACCCTCGCACCGTTGCTCACCGAGATGGCTGACGAGCTCGTCAACGGCCGCGGCTTCGCCCGCATCGCGGCGCTCGACGTCGCCCGGCTGGGAGCGGAGGACGCGTCCTGGTGCTACTGGGGCATCGGGATGCACCTCGGGGAGCCGTGGCCACAGAACGCGAAGGGGCACCTGCTCGGCGATGTCCGCGACCAGGGCAAGGCGCCCGACGACCCGACCGCCCGAGGCAACGAGATCGGTGGGCACCCGCTGACGTTCCACAGCGACGGTTCGGACCTCGTCGGGCTGATGTGCATCGACCCGGGCGTGCGCGGCGGCGAGAGCCTCGTGGCCAACGCACTCCATGCGCACAACCTGCTCGTGCGTGAGCGGCCTGACCTCGCGGCCGAGCTCTACGAGCCACTCCCCTACGACTTCCGCGGCGAGCAGCGCCCCGGATCCAAGCCGCACTACGAGTTGCCGGCGTTCACCCGCCACACGAGCGAAGCCGGCGATCGACTCTTCGTGCGCTACATCCGGCCGTTCATCGACGCATCGCAGCGTCACGCCGATGCGCCCCGGATCACGCCGTTGCAGCGTGAGGCGATGGATGCCTACGACGCCTTCGTGAACGACCCCGACAACCGCGTGGAGATGGCGCTCGACTTCGGCGACATCCAGTTCATCAACAACTACCACGTGCTCCACGGCCGCCGCCGGTACGTCGACGACACGTCACGCGGGCGGGTCCGCTGGCTCAAGCGGCTGTGGCTGGCGACCGACGTGCTCGGCCCCGACGACCGTCCCGAGCGCTTTCAGCGCGTCGGCGCCATGGCGCACTGGGGTCGCACCCGCACCCGCGCCTGAGCAGCATCACATCGGTACGTCACATCGGTGCCTGGCACCGTTGTGACAGCTTGCGCCGTCAGAGGGAGTCGAGGATGGCGCGGCGCTTCTCGTCGTACTCGGTGTCGGAGATGTGACCCTGCGCCCGCAGCGCGTCGAGCTGGGCCAGGCGCTCTTGCACCGTGGGCGGCGGATCGGTGCTGGCGGGCGACGCCATGTGCTCCTGCATCGCCTTGGCGAGCGCGGTCGCATCACGATCCGAATCGCGCTGCTCGTCGGCTTGGATCTCACCGAAGATCAATGAGCGCACGTGCTCGGGGTTGGGAACGTTCTCGAACACCGAGTCGCCGGTCTCACCGGCCGACTCGATGGTGACGATCCCGTTGTTGAACAGGCGAGCGATCGCCCCTTGATCGAAGTTGACGTTGTTGATCCGGTTGAGCGGGATCGACACACCGCGGCGACGCAGGATGCCGCTCTGGTAGGCCACACGCTGGTCGGTGATGGCGAACTTGGTCGTGCGCCATTGCACGAAGTCGTAGATCGACATGAAGATGAACACGACCACCGCGAACAGCAGGATCCAACGCAAGAAGCTGTCGAGCCAGTCCAGGTTCACCCAGCGCAACAACAGCAGCAGACCGATGAACACCGCGCCGGAGATGAACTGCTTCCAGAAGTAGAACCAGTGGGGGTTCGACGCGAGGACCAGCTTCTCGTCGGGCATCAGGTCGATCGACGTGGCGGACATGTCGCGAACTGTAGTGCGAGGGCAGCGGGGCAGCGACGGCTGACACACGTCGGTCCACCCGCTCCTCACCGGTAGCTTCGGCGCCCGTGACCACCTCGCTCCGACGTCCAGCGACGACGTTCCGTGTTCGGCGCCGGTCGCTCTCGGCGAAGCGGCAGGCCGAGTTCGATCGGTGGGTCGCGCACTGGGGTGTCGCGGTGCAGGGTCCGCCGCTCGACTACGGCGAGGTGTTCGGCCGATCGGGTGATGTCGTGCTCGAGATCGGCTTCGGGCACGGCGAGTCGACGATCGCGATGGCCACGGTCGAGCCGGAGATCGACGTGCTCGCCGTCGAGGTCCACACGCCGGGCGTCGTGACGGTGCTCGACGCCATCGAGAACCAGCACTTGCACCAGATCCGCGTCGTGCACGGCGACGTGTTGCCGTTCCTCGACCGGCTACCCGCACGATCGTTGGCTGGTGTGCGCGTCTTCTTCCCCGACCCGTGGACGAAGCGCCGACGGCAGCACCGCCGGTTGATCGCTCCCGACGTGGTCGCCGCCATCGTCGATCGCCTGCGACCCGGCGGGTTTCTCCACCTCACCACCGACATCGCCGACTACGGCGAGGTGATGCAGCAGGTGTGCGACGCCGAGCCACGCCTCGACGGCGGCGTGATCGACCGACCAGCATGGCGCCCGCTCACCCGCTTCGAGCAGCGCGGCCTCGACGCCGGTCGCTCCCCGGTGGACCTGCTGTACCTCCGCGGCGACTGAGCCGAAACCCGAGTCTGGCTCTCCTCCCCCAAATCTGTCCGTCCGCTTCCGCTCAGCGGGACGGAGCGGACACGTTTCGGGGTTGGGAGGCGATCGAGGCGGCGCGGAGGTCGAGGGCGTGGCGGGCGGCGGCGGCCGGGTTGGCGGCGCGCACGGTGAGGTGACCCATCTTGCGGCCACGACGAGGGGTGTCCTTGCCGTACAGGTGGAGCTTCGCCGCGGGGTCGCCCAGCGCGACGGACCAGTCGGGGTCCCCGCCGTCCCACAGGTCGCCGAGCAGGTTGACCATCGCCGCCGCGGGTGCCGTCATCGACGGATCGCCCAGCGCAACGCCGCACACGGCGCGGACCTGCTGCTCGAACTGGCTGGTGACGGCAGCGTCGAGCGTCCAGTGCCCGCTGTTGTGCGGTCGCGGCGCGATCTCGTTGACCAGCAGGTCGTCACCGACGACGAAGAGCTCGACGGCGAGGACGCCGACGTAGTCGAGCGCGTCCGCGATCGCCATCGCCAAGCCGACGGAACGATCGGTCAGGCGCGGCGACACCGGAGCGGGCACGACCGACAGGTCGAGGATGCCGTCGACGTGCCGGTTCTCGGCGACGGGCCACGCCTCGATGTCGCCACTCGCGGTCCGTCCGACGAGCACGCTGAGCTCGGTCGCGAGGTCCAGCCGCTGCTCGACGACGCACGCCACCCCACCGAGCTCGGCCCACGCGGCCAGTGTCGCGGCCACGCCGCGCACGGCCCGTTGACCCTTGCCGTCGTAGCCCAGCCGGGCGGTCTTCACGATCGCCCCGTCGTCGACGAGCGTCGCCGGCACCGCCGACGATTCGTCGACGAGCGGCGCGTGCGGTCCGACCGGGAACCCGTTGGCGACGAGGAAGGCCTTCTCGGCGATCCGGTCCTGGGCGATGCGCACCGCGGCCGGGTCGGGCGCGACCCGCAGCCGCAGCGCCAACTCGTCGAGCGCCGCGGCTGGCGGGTTTTCGAACTCGACCGTCACGACCGCACACTCCCGGCTGACGCGTTCGATCGCGTCCGCGTCGTCATAGGCGGCCACGACGTGCTCGTCGGCGACACGGCCGGCCGGGGCGGACGGGTCGGGATCGACGACGAGCGTGCGGTAGCCCATCGTCCGCGCCGCCATCAGTGCGTAGCGACCGAGCTGGCCGCCGCCGAGCATCCCGATCGTGGCCGGCGGCAGCACCGATGTGCTCGACATCACGCGCTGCCGTCGGGCGGGAGAACCGACGCAGCCGCGTCTGCCCGCCGCGCCGCCCGATACGCGTCGAGTGCGGCGCGCAGGTCCACATCGTCGGCGGCGAGCAAGGCGACGGCGAAGAGCGCGGCGTTCGTCGCGCCCGCCTCGCCGATCGCGAACGTCGCCACCGGGACACCGGCGGGCATCTGCACGATCGAGTGGAGCGAGTCCTGCCCGGCGAGGTGGCGCGACGCGACCGGCACGCCGAGCACTGGCACGATGGTCTTCGCGGCCAACATGCCCGGTAGGTGTGCCGCCCCACCCGCCCCGGCGATGATCGCCCGCAAGCCGCGGCCCGCAGCCGACTCGGCGTAGGCGAACATCTCGTCGGGCATGCGATGGGCGCTCACCACGCGGGCCTCATGGGCGACGCCGAACTGCGAGAGCACGTCGACTGCCTTGACCATCGTCGGCCAGTCGCTCGACGATCCCATCACCACGCCGACGCGCACGTTCGGTTGCGACACCACGACGGCAGCGTACGCGGATTGCATCCGGGGTCAGACCCCAGATGCAAC
>CAZQCP010000065.1:15172-15713 GCA_964592115.1 uncultured Ilumatobacteraceae bacterium | reverse complement strand
CGACGGCCGCCTCTACGCGATCAACCCCGAGGCGGGCTTCTTCGGTGTGGCCCCCGGTACCGGTTACGACACGAACGCCAACGCGATGGAGACCCTGTGGGGCAACTGCATCTACACCAACACCGCGCTCACCGACGACGGTGACGTGTGGTGGGAAGGCATGAGCGACACGCCGCCGGCACGCGCCACCGACTGGCGCGGCAACGTGTGGACGCCGGAGACCGACACGCCCGCCGCCCACCCGAACGCCCGCTTCACCGCGCCGGCGTCGCAGTGCCCGTCGATCGCGCCCGAGTGGGAGGATCCCGCCGGTGTGCCGATCTCGGCGATCCTGTTCGGTGGCCGTCGCCGCACCACGGTGCCGCTCGTGACCCAGGCCAACGACTGGGAGCACGGTGTGTTCCTCGGTTCGATCATGGCCTCGGAGACCACGGCCGCCGCCCAGGGCGCCGTCGGCAACCTGCGCTTCGATCCGATGGCGATGCTGCCGTTCTGTGGGTACAACTACGCCGACTACTTCGCCCACTGGCTGTCGATGGAG
>CAZQCP010000065.1:0-15162 GCA_964592115.1 uncultured Ilumatobacteraceae bacterium | reverse complement strand
GATGGAGAAGTCGACCGATCCGTCGAAGCTCCCGCAGATCTTCTTCGTCAACTGGTTCCGCCGCGACGAGGACGGCCGCTTCTTGTGGCCCGGCTACGGCGAGAACAGCCGCGTGCTCAAGTGGGTGTTCGAGCGGGTCAACGGCGACGCCGATGCGATCGACACCCCGATCGGCAAGCTGCCGACGAAGGATGCCCTCGACACGACCGGGCTCGAGATCGACGACGCCGACCTCGACGTGATCTTGTCGGTCGACGTCGATGGATGGACCGCGGCGATCCCCCAGATCCGCGAGCACTTCGCCCAGTTCGGCGACCGTCTGCCGGCGTCGCTCAACGTCGCCGTCGACACCCTCGAAGCCAAGCTCGCCAACGCCTGAAGCATTCCTCGAACTCGTGAACGTGTTGCGTGTTGAACACGCAACACGTTCACGAGTTCGCTGGATTCAAACGCGACGACGGCCGGACCCGGAAGGGCCCGGCCGTCGTCGGCGTTCTGGGTACGAGTGTGTGGTGACGCGTCAGGCGTCGAGGGGGTTGACGTTGACCGTCTTACGACCGCGGCTCTGGCCGAACTCGACCGTGCCGTCGACGAGGCTGAACAGCGTGTCGTCTTTGCCCTTGCCGACGTTCTTGCCGGGATGGAACTTGGTGCCACGCTGGCGCACGAGGATGGCGCCGGCGGTGATCTCGGTGCCACCGAACACCTTCACGCCGAGGCGCTGCGCGTTCGAGTCGCGACCGTTACGGGTTGAACCGCCACCTTTGGTCTTCGACATGATGAGTCTCCTTGAATCCTGGAAACGGCGGGATCAGACGGTGATCGAGGTGATCTCGACGACCGTGTACTTCTGACGGTGGCCGTAGCGACGGTGTTGGTTCGTGCGGCGCTTGTAGGTGAAGCCGTTGATCTTCGGGCCCTTGGCCAGACCGACGACCTTGCCGGTGACCGACGCGCCCTTGAGCTCGTCGGGCGTGGCGAGCACGGTGCTCCCGTCGACCACCATGACCGGGGTCAGCGACACGTCACTACCCTCGGCGGCGTCGAGCAGTTCCACACGTACCTGCTGGCCTTCGGCCACCTTTTCCTGCTTGCCGCCTGAGGCGATGACTGCGTACATAGCGTTGTCCGATGCTATCGGCGACTTCGGGTCGCTCAACCCGAAATGTCAGTCGGTGCACGGGCAGAACCGAAATTGGTCCGGTTCCGAGCGCGCGGCGGCACGAACCGGGCACATTTGGGCCGATCAGTCGGTCAGATTGGCGATGGCTTCGGATTCGCGAGCGGCGCCGGCGAAGATGCCCTTGGCCATCAGCGACGACTCAGCGGCGCGGCGGTTGCGGTAGACGATCGCCCGCTGGGCGTGAACTCCCGGATCGTCGGGCGCTGCCCATCCGGCGAGGTCGGCGAGGTGACAGGCGAGGCGGTGATCACCGGTCGCGGACAGCGCGGCGGCACGCTCCACCAGCACCGATGCGCCCCCGGCGAGCTCGGCGATCTCCGCGCCGAGCGCCGCGTCGGGTGCCGGCTTGACGCGGCTCGGCGCACCGTCCCACCAACCGCCGAACTGGCGCCACACGTTGCGCACCACGAACTCCGGCTCGTCGTACAGCGGGCGCAGGTACGGCTTGGCGAGCACGTCGTCGGGCACGTGCACCGAGTGGACGATCGTGTCGAGCACCTCCCCCGCGTTCATCATCGCCAGCACCTCAGCGACGAGTCGCTCCAGCGCGCCGGCGATGTCGCCGAGCACGCGGGCGATGCGTTCGCGGCCCTCGATCGGCAGCCCGTGCGCCGGCAACAGCAACTCGGGTCCGCGGGCGATCATCTCGCGCAGCGCCGCTGCCCACTCGATCGGCCAGCGCTGCACCTTCTGCGGATTTCCGGCGTTGGGGAAGTTCCAGATCACGAAGTCGCCGGTGAACACCCACTTGCGGTCGGGGATCCATCCCCACAGGTGATCGTCGGTCTCGCCGCGGGCGTGGTGCAGCTCGATCGTCGTGTCACCGACCGCCAGCTCGTCGAAGTCGTCGACGACGCGATCGGGCGCAGGCGTGCCCTCAGGGAGGAAGGCAGCCTGCTCGCTGCCCATCCCGAAGTCGCCGCGCACACCGCCGAACTGGCGGGCGTTGATCAGGAGGTTCCAGTCGTTCGTCTCCCGGTAGCGCTCGAAACGCCGCGCGACGTGGCGGTGGCCCACGACGTCGAGCCCTCGATAGGCGCCAGCGAACGTCGCGCCACCACCGACGTGGTCGATGTGACCATGCGTGTACACGAGGTGGCGGACCGGCGTGCTGGTCCACCCGCGGATCGCGTCGACGACGGCGGGCGCGTGCCGGGCGTGCGACGCGTCGAAGGCGACGAGCCCGTCGCCGGCGTCGAGCACGACGCTGTGGCTGAAGCTCTCCACCATCGCCAACCCGTCGGCGACTTCGGACAGCTCGTTGGTGATGCGATTGATCGGTTCGTCGACGACACCGGAATCGATGACACGCGACGACAGTGCGAGCAGATCGGACATCTGCCGAGCGTAGATCCACCGGCGTCGGGCCGACGCAGTTGATGCTCAGCGCAAGGCGTCGCTCAGCGCAACTCGTCGATGACCGCGTTGAACGTGGCGCTCGGCCGCATCACTGCCGCCGTCTTGTCTGCGTCGGGCGCGTAGTAGCCGCCGATGTCGGCCGGGCTCCCCTGGACCGCGAGGAGCTCGTCGGCGATCGCCTGCTCGTTCGCCAACAGCGCCTCGGCGACCGGTGCGAACTTCGCCGCCAGGTCGGCGTCGTCGGTCTGTGCAGCCAGCGCTTGCGCCCAGTAGAGCGCGAGGTAGAAGTGGCTGCCGCGGTTGTCGATCTGGCCGAGGCGGCGGGCCGGCGACTTGTCGTTCTCGAGGACCAGACCCGTCGCTGCGTCGAGCGTGTCGGCGAGCACCTGTGCCCGCGGATTGGCCGTGACCTTGGCGAGGTGCTCGAACGAGACCGCCAGCGCGAGGAACTCGCCGAGCGAGTCCCACCGCAGGTAGTTCTCCTTCACGAGCTGCTGCACGTGCTTGGGCGCCGAGCCGCCGGCGCCGGTCTCGAACAGGCCACCGCCGGCGAGGAGCGGCACGACCGACAGCATCTTGGCGCTCGTACCGAGCTCGAGGATCGGGAACAGGTCGGTGAGGTAGTCGCGCAAGACGTTGCCGGTGACCGAGATCGTGTCTTCGCCCTTGCGGATGCGATCGATCGAGTACCGCGTCGCTTCGACCGGCGCGAGGATGGCGATCGTCAGACCGTCGGTGTCGTGATCGTCGAGGTACGTGCGCACCTTGGTGATCAGCTGTGCGTCGTGAGCACGCTCGGCGTCGAGCCAGAACACGGCGTGGGCTCCGGTCGCCCGCGCCCGCTCGACGGCGAGGCGCACCCAATCGCGGATCGGCTCGTCCTTCGCCTGGCACATGCGGAAGATGTCGCCCGCCGCAACCGTGTGCTCCATCAGCGTGTCGCCCGTGGCGCCGTCGACGACACGGATGGTGCCGGGCGCCGCGGCCTCGAACGTCTTGTCGTGGCTGCCGTACTCCTCGGCCTTCTGCGCCATGAGGCCGACGTTCGGCACGGTCCCCATGGTCGACGGATCGAACGCGCCATGGGCTTTGCAGTCCTCGATCACGGCTTGGTACACGCCGGCGTAGCAGGCGTCGGGGATGACGGCCTTCGTGTCTTGCTGCGTGCCGTCCTTGTTCCACATCTGCCCGGACGTGCGGATCATCGCCGGCATCGAGGCGTCGACGATCACGTCGCTGGGAACGTGCAGGTTCGTGACGCCGCGGTCGGAGTCGACCATCGCCAGGTCAGGACCGTTCTCGTACGCGGCGGCGATCGCCGCTTCGATCGGCACCCGCTGGTCGTCGGCCAGCGTGACGATGGCGTCGAGCACGTTCGCCCAGCCGTTGCGTGGATCGCCGCCTGCCGCCGCGATCACGTCGCCGAACTGCTCGAAGACGTCGGCGAAGAAGACCTCGACGGCGTGGCCGAAGATGATCGGGTCGGAGACCTTCATCATCGTCGCCTTCATGTGCAGCGAGAACAGCACACCCTTGCGCTTGGCATCGACGATCTGTTCGGCGAGGAACGTGCGCAGCGCGGCGACGTCCATCACGGTCGAGTCGATGACCTCGCCGGCGAGCAGTGGGATCGATGCCTTCAGCTCGGTCACCGTGCCGTCGGTGGCGACGTGCTCGATGCGGACGCTCCCCGCCTCGGCGACGGTGACGGACTGTTCGTTGGAGAAGAAGTCGCGGTCGCCCATGGTGGCGACGTGGGTCTTCGACTCCGGCGACCACGCACCCATCGAATGCGGGTGCGACTTGGCGTACTCCTTGACCGCCTTCGGCGCCCGTCGGTCCGAGTTGCCTTGGCGCAGCACCGGGTTCACCGCCGAACCGAGCACCTTGCCGTAGCGCTCGCGGACGTCTTCATCGTCCGCCGTGGAGGCCTCGTCGGGGAAGTCGGGCACGTCGTAGCCCTTGCCCTGCAGCTCGGCGATGGCCGCCTTGAGCTGGGGGATCGACGCCGAGACGTTGGGCAGCTTGATGATGTTCGCCTCAGGGGTCAGCGCGAGGTCGCCGAGCTCGGCGAGGGCGTCGCCGATGCGCTGGTCGGGACGCAGGCGCTCTGGGAACGTGGCGATGATGCGCCCGGCGAGGGAGATGTCGCGCGTGTCGACGGCGACGTCGGCCGCCCGGGCGAACGCCTCGATGATCGGCAGCAGGGAGTACGTCGCCAACAGCGGCGCCTCGTCGGTGTGGGTGTAGATGATCGTCGAGGCGACGGGGGCGTTCTCGCTCATGTGGTTCTCTCCTGCGGCTGTTCGTGGGGCGGTCGACAGGTTCGCGCGTGACGGCACTTGTCTGCAACTTGTCTACAACAATTCGTGGGACCTCACAACATCGTGACGTGACGCGGCTCACGATTGCATCCGGTGTCAGACACCAAATGCAACGGCGCGCGAGCACGGTGACGTCGCCGCGCCATCGGTGGTCGGTTGCAGTTGGTGTCTGACCCCGGATGCAAGGCCGGTCGGCAGCGATCGGGTAGGCGTCGGTGCGACGTTCTACGCTCGGCGGCGATGGACTTCGAGTGGACCCCCGACCAGATCGCGCTACGTGAACGGGCGCGTGCGGTGGCTGTTGACGGTGTCGCCCGCTACGGACGGCACAACGACTCGTGGATCAACGGGTTCTCCAAGGAGTTCGCCATGCAGATGGCGGGAGAGGGCTGGATCGGCATGACCTGGCCGGCCGAGTTCGGCGGCGGCGGCCAACCACCGATCAACCGGCTGATCGTGGGTGAGGAACTGATCAGCGCCGGCGCGCCGATCGCCGCGATGTGGTTCGCCGACCGCCAGATGGGTCCGACGCTCATCAAGTTCGGCACCCCCGACCAACAAGGCGAGTTCCTTCCGGGCATCTTGTCGGGCGAGACCACCTGGTGCATCGGCATGTCCGAGCCGAACTCGGGCTCCGATCTCGCCTCGCTCACCACCAGCGCGGCGCGCGACGGCGACGACTTCGTGATCAACGGCCAAAAGATCTGGACCAGCTTCGGCGAGGTCGCCGACTACTGCTACCTGATCTGTCGCACCGACGCATCCGGCCCGCCCCACAAGGGGATCAGCGAGGTCATCGTGCCGATGAACACGCCCGGCATCGAAGTTCGTCCGATCACCGACATGACCACCAACCGCCACTTCTGCGAGGTGTTCTTCACCGACGTACGCGTGCCCGTCGCCAACCTCGTCGGCGTCGAAGGCAACGCGTTCAAACAGACCATGGCGCAACTCGAACACGAACGCGGTGGCATCGACCGGCTCGTCTCGAACCGGGCGCTCTACGAGATCGCCCTCGCTCGCGCCGACCGCACCGACCCGCTCGTACGCCAACAGATCGCCACCATCGAGACCGGTTACCGCATCGGGCGCATCCTCGTCACCCGCGAAGTACTGCGCCAAGCTCCGGCCGGATTCTCCGCAGCCACGAAGTGCTTCTGCACCGAACACGAGGTGCGCGTCGCCGACTTCGTCGCCACCACGCTCGGCGCCGAGGCCACACTGTGGTCCGACGTGACCCACGGCCTCGTCTACGCACCCGGCTACACCATCATGGGCGGCACCTCCAACATCATGCGCAACATCCTCGGCGAACGAGTCCTCGGACTCCCCCGCGAACCCCGCTGACCGCCAGCAACGACGCGTCCGCGGGCGCGCTACGCTCACCTCGTCAGCACGGAGGGCGCACACACCTCACCCTCTGTGGTCGAAAAGTGCAGCAACACATGTAGCGGGAGGTGAGCGATGGCGCAGCGACCGGAGTTCCTCGAGTTCGACGTCGGCGACCCCGCGGACGCAACGGCCACCACACTCGGCGCACTCTCGTGGCCGGGCATCATCGGCGTCCCGACCGTCGTCGCCGTGCACGGCATCACCGCCAACGCCTGGTCGTGGGATCCCGTTGCCCACCACCTTGCCGGCGGCGCCCGCCTCGTCGCCGTCGATCTACGCGGTCGCGGCCGCAGCTACCGCTCGGACGGACCGTACGGCATCCGTCGTCACGCCGATGACATCGCCGCGATCGTCGAACAGCTCGACGGGCCGCTCGTGCTCGCGGGACATTCGATGGGCGCGTACGTGGTGCAGATGGCTGCAGAGCGTCACCCTGCGCTGGTCCGCGACCTGCTGTTGGTCGACGGCGGCACGCCACTCCCCCGCCCGACCGGCGACGTCGCCGCCGCGCTCGCGCAGGGGCTCGGCCCGGCCGTCGAGCGGCTCCGGACGATCTGGCCCGATCGGGTGTCGTACCAGGCGATGTGGGCGCAGCATCCGGCGTTCGTGGGAGGCATCGGTCCCGACCTCGAGCGCAACCTGCTCGCCGACTTGATCGAAGTCGACGGTGGGTTCCGCACGGCCGTCGATGGCGACGCGGTGCTCCAAGACGGCGGCGAACTGCTCATCGACGACGAGGTGCGCTACCTGCTCGACCAGCAAGAGCAACCGGTGACGATCGTGCGTGCCGAGTTCGGCATGTTCGGAGGACCGCCGCCGTTGATCTCGCCGGATCAGTGCGAACGCTACGCGCAACACCGCTGGATCGAAGCGCGCGGCCTCAACCACTACACCGTGATGTTGAGTCCGGGAGGTGCGTCGCTCGTCGCCGACGCGCTGCGCGGGGTCATCTCGCGGCCCTGACCGACGCGCGGCGCGGCGGTCCGTCGATGCCGACGATGCGCTTGAGCTCCGCGCCGACACGCTCGTCGTCGAGGCCGTAGCAAGCGAACCCGCCGGCGACGTGCGCGACGAGGCACGAACGGGCGACGCCAAGGCTCCCGACGAACTCCGTCCCGCGGTAGAAGTCGAAGCGCAGCGGAGCAACTGGGACACCCTCGACCGGATGGGTCCACGGATCCGGCAGTCGGTCGAGCGCCGCACAGATCGCCGCGACTGCGGCGGGATCATCGTGTGCCGTGACCTGCCGAGATCGCGTGGCCAACACCTCGAGACGATCTCCGGCCGACAGCCGATCAGTCACGAACGCCGCGTCGATCGGTTCGCCGGCTCCGATCGCGCCCACCGTCAGACCTTCGCCTTGCCGTCGTAGTCGCCCGCCACCCACTTCTCGAGGATCTCGAAGTCGACCAACGACACGTTCGTGAAGCCGAGGAATTCGACGCTGACGCACTGCTCGGACCGCATGGCGCCTTGCACGTCGATGGTCTTGGGGACCTTGTCGAGCGTCACAACCGCCTTTGGCGCCTCGGATCCGCCCCACCCGTCGAAGAACTTGATCGCGTACGTCGCCGGGTCGATCTGCGACGGATCAACGGCCCCGTCGATCTGGAGCGACTCGCAGAACTCGATCAGGCGCGGCAGGAGCCAGCCGGCACCGACGCCGAGGTGCTGCTCGATGTTCGACGGGTCGATGCTGCCATCTTGCAGGTCCTCCAACATGTCGGCAGTGATCACCTGGTCGATGAACTCGTGGAGGAACTTGCCGCGATGCTCCGGTGGGCGCAGGTCGTCGATCACATCGAGCACCTCCTGCGTGCTCTTGCCCAGGTCGCTCGCGAGTTGGTCGAGGTCGGGGTAGTCGGGGTAGTCGTTCGCCACCCGGTTCAGCGTCTGAGGGTCGGGGGCCACAGCGAGGATCTTGACCTTCATGCGGTCGAGCTCTGCGATCTTGGCCAACCGCGCCCTCACTGCCGTGAGCACCTGCTGCGCCGAGACACCGACCTCCTTCGCGAAGTGTCCGAGGCGGGGCAGGTTCGTCGCCATCTCCTTGACCTGGGCATCGGTCATCTGGTCGAGGCGGTGCTTGAGATAGACCAGTTCGTCGCCAGGGTCTCGCACGGCGAGCTCGAGTTGCAGCGCGCGGAGCACCTCGTTCGGGTCATCGATCCCGAGCTCGTCGGCGATCTCGACGACGGTGTCCCAACCGTCATCGTCGTCGTCGCAGAGGAACTTGATCCGGTCGGTGGTCGCGCCCATCGCGACGAGCCAGCTGCGGACCTCGGCGTTGACCGAGTGCTCCTGTTCGAGCGCCGTCTTCTTCACGAAGTGCACCGCCGACCCCATCTGGTAGGTCCGGTAGGTACGGCCCTCGGCGATGATGGTCACCTTCGTCCCGACGGCCAGCTTGGGTCCCTTGACGAAGAACGCCCGGTCGATGTAGCTCTGCACGACTCCGGCCCCACCCCCTTCGTCCGCTGTGATCACGTGCGGGATGGGTGGATCGACCACGTCGTGGTCGTCGGGCTCCATCTCCTTTTCGCCCTTGACGCTCGAGCCGAGCGGTTTGCCCCAGCCCGGATGTTTGCCGCCGGGCTTCTTGACAGGCACGCCGGCACGGTCGAGGATCGTCCAAGCCGTGCGGTTGCAGTTCTCCCCGTCGCTGCTCACGCCCATCGCGACGTCGCCGATGATGCCGGTGGCCTTCTTCAACTTGCCTGGCGCGATCGCAGCGAGGTACGGCACCTTCATCGCGTTGATGCGCTGCGTCGCGTGTACGAGCGCGTCGAGCTTGCCTTCTGCGTCGGGACCCTGCATCACGGTGACCGACGGCGCCGACGGGTCGTAGTCGATGGTGTCCGACGTGTACGGGCCGTAGTCGGCAACCGTGTGGCCATCCTCGTCGGGCCCGCCTCGGAAGTAGAACTGCTGACCCTGTCGCGACGTGTACACGACGAACAGGTGGGCCCGGACGCGGATCCCGAGGATCGGCCCGCCGATGAACGTCGAGCGCACGTCGATCCGCGGCCCGCGCGCCCACTCCTTCACGTCCTGGCTGGTCGTGACCCCGAGTGGGTTCTGGCTGTCGGGCCTCGTCTTGGGACCCTTCGTCGAGTCCTTGGCGGGTCCAAGCGGGTTGATCGTCGTGACGACGTCGCGGGCCGCCTGATGGAACCCGTGCTCGTTCAGGTACTCACGCGTCTCGGGCGCGGCCACCCCGAGGCGGAGGAGGTTGCGGTCCTTCTTCTTCTGCTCGTTGGCCTTCGTGAGGTAGAACTTCCGCCGCTTGGCCTTCGCGCCTTCACTGGTGTACTTCTCGTTCGGCCCGACCGGCGCAGCACGCAAGGCCACGGTGCGCTCGGCGAACTCGGCGAGGTTGCGGGCGCGGATGAGATCGGCCAATGCCTCCAACTGTTCGGCTTCGCCTTCCTCACCGGTGCGGACCTTCTTCGTTCGCCGGCGCGTCTTCCACGTCGACGAAACGTCGTTCAGCTCCTTTTGCTCGTCGAGCGTGACGTTGTCGATGTCGGTGTTGGGGTACTTGTCGACCGTCGCCTTCTTCGTGCCGTAGGTCGGGTTCGACCGCGTGGCGGTCGTGAACGCCTTGTCCGACTCGGCGCTCAGCCGGCGGCGGATGACCGTGCGGCGCTGGGCGGCGCCGCCCGTGCCGTTCTGCTGTACGACGTGGGTCAGCTCATGGGCGAGGAGCTCGGTCCCTGCGGCGGTGGACGGGTCGAAGTCAGACCGCCCGATGAACACGTTGTGGGCTGCGGTGAACGCATCCGCGCCGATCTGCGCGCTGAGATGCTGCGCCCGCGTGCCGGTGTGGATCCTGACCGCGGAGAAGTCGGCGCCGAACGCCGGTTCCATCGAGCGCCGGACGTCGGCCCTCATGGGCGCGCCGCGGCTCGATGCGAGCGAGCGTTCGAACTCCTCGTCGACGGCGAGCGATCAACCGCTCACGCACGTCAGAGGTTGGGGGTGCAGTGGCAGCGGGCCGCGCGCGGCGACGTGCAGTCTCCGCCGCCCGGCGATCGATGACGTCGTCGGCGTCGATGTCGAGATGCTCCATCGCATCCTCCCCTGTGCCCACCGCTGGGCCACGGCGAGGAACGCTACCAGCGGGCTCGAGGACGTGTGGCGGTTAGGTTGCCGTCATGCAGCACGTGCGTTTCGGACGGACCGGTCTCCACGTGTCGCGGCTCTGCCTCGGCACGATGACGTTCGGGTATCAGTGCGACGACGACATGTCGTTCGCGATCATGGACGCCGCTGCCGATGCCGGCATCACGTTCTTCGACACCGCCGACGCGTACCCGCTCGGCGCTCCCGTCGAGGTGCTCGGTCGCACCGAGGAGCTCGTCGGCCGCTGGCTGTCCGAGGGTGGCCGCCGCGACCGCGTCATCATCGCCTCGAAGTGCTTCGCCCGTACGGGGCCGATGCCGTGGGATCAGGGCAACAGCCGCCAGAACATGATGCGTGCCGTGGAGGCGTCGCTGCGCCGCTTGCAGACCGACCACCTCGACGTGTACCAGATCCATGGCTGGGACACCCGCACGCCGATCGACGAGACCTTGCGGGCGATGGACGACCTCGTCCGCAGCGGCAAGGTTCGCTACGTCGGCTGCTCGAACACGCTCGCCTACCAGCTCGCCCGCTCGCTCGGGCGCAGCGAGGTGCTCGGCGTGTGCCGCTTCGACAGCGTGCAACCGCGCTACAACCTGCTGTTCCGGGAGAACGAGCGCGAGCTGTTCCCGCTGTGCGCCGACGAACAGATCGCCGTGATCCCCTACAACCCGCTCGCCGGCGGCCTGCTCACGGGCAAACATCGTCCCGGCACTCCGACCGAAGGCACGCGGTTCACGCTCGGCCACGCCGCCGACCGCTACCAGGAGCGCTACTGGCACGACGCGATGTTCGACACCGTCGGCAAGTTCCAACAGATCGCCGAGGACGCCGGCACACCGATGGCGACGCTGGCGCTGCAGTGGGTGCTCGCCAATCCGGTGATCACCTCCCCGATCATCGGCGCCTCGCGACCCGAGCAACTCGCCGCGTTGGTCGCCGCGCTCGACGCCCCGCTCGACGCCGACGTGAAGGCACGCCTCGACGCGTTGACCCACGAGTACCGCTTCGGCGACCACGACCGCTGACGCGCCCGCCCGTTCCCGGGGTTTGTGCGATTACGTCCGCCGCGACGACCTTCGCTCACACAAACCGCGGTGCGTCGCCAGGATCAGCGGGCTCGGTGTCGAACGCGCGCCGATCCTGTGTTACACAACGGGCCATGACCGCACCGCTGCCCGATGCCACTGCGCTCGCTGACCTCGTACGCACGCGACAGGCGTCGCCACGCGAACTCGTCGACGAGGCGATCGCCCGCATCGAACGGTTGAATCCGCAGCTCAACGCCGTCATCCACGAACGGTTCGATGCCGCCCGTGCCGAAGCCGACGGCGACCTGGCGGACGGGCCGCTCCGCGGCGTGCCGTTCCTCGTGAAAGACCTCGGCTGCGAGATGACCGGCGAACCGCACTCGATGGGGAACCGGGCGTTGAAAGAAGCCGACCACCGCGCCACCGAGGAGTCCTACGTCTATGCAGCGTTGCGCGGTGCCGGTCTCGTAACGCTGGGACGCACGAACACGCCCGAGCTCGGCGGCACGATCACCACCGAACCGGTCGCCTTCGGGCCGAGCCGCAACCCGTGGAACACCGACCACTCGACCGGTGGGTCGTCGGGTGGATCCGCGGCGGCCGTCGCGGCGGGGATGGTGCCTGCGGCGCACGCCAGCGACGGCGGCGGGTCGATCCGGATCCCGGCCAGCGAGTGTGGGCTGGTCGGCCTCAAGCCGAGCCGCGGCCGGATCACGCACGGGCCCAAGCTCGGCGAGGGATGGGCCGGGGCCACGACCGACGGAGTCGTCACGCGCTCCGTGCGCGATTCGGCGACGTTGCTCGACGTGCTGGAGGGGCGTCACACGGGCGACCCGTACACCGCGGCTCCCCCGGCGCGCCCGTTCGCCCGCAAGTCGACCGATGATCCGGGCCGCTTGCGGATCGGGCTCGCCCCACAACACGCCGGTGTACAGACCGACCCGGAGTGCGTCGCCGCCGTGGAAGCCGCCGGTCGGCTACTCGAATCGTTCGGTCACGACGTCGAGATCGACCAGCCGGCGGCGCTCTACGACGCCGCGTTCTCGCGGCACTTCGTGACGATCGTCGCCGTCGGAACAGCACTCGACCTCGACACCATCGCCGCTGCGGTCGGGCGTGAGCTGACCGACGACGACGTCGAGCCGGACAACCGGGTGATGGCTGCGATCGGTCGCTCGATCTCGGGGACCGCCTACGTGAGCTCGCTGAACTGGATGCACCAGTGGTCGCGTCGTCTCCAGGCGTGGTGGGAAGGGTTCGACGTGCTCGTCACACCGGTCATCGCGGTCCCGCCGCCACCGATCGGTTGGCTCAGCGACCCGGAACTGGGCTCGGAGCGACTGACGAGCATTCTCCAGTTCACCCCGCAGTTCAACGTCAGCGGCCAGCCGGCGATCTCGCTGCCATTGCACTGGAGCGCCGACGGCCTTCCCGTCGGTGTGCAGTTCGTCGGTCCCGCCGACGGTGAGGCACTGCTGCTCCAGGTCGCCACGCAGCTCGAAGCCGCGGCGCCCTGGGCTGATCGCGTCCCACCCGTCTACGGCTGACGCCGCCGGCACCGAACCCGACCGGTTCAGAAGCTGTCGGCATCCGTCGCGACTTTCGCAACAGGACCCGACAGCCTCGGAGCCGGGCGCCAAACGTGTCGGTCACGACCGGTCCCAGGAGGCGTCACTGCTGGGTCACCGAAGACGTCAGCTCACCCACCATCCGGTCACGTCGAACAGCGTGTGGGTGAGCGCCGACGACGTGACGCACAGCCTGCCGCCCGTGATGCCCGTCGTGACGAGATTGGCGAGTACCTGTCCAGGCCCGGCGTTGACCGACGACGTCGGCGGAACGCTGCCACACCGGTGTCCCACGAGGAAGCCGCCCGTGGTCGGCTCCACCAGCGTCAACGTGCCGGTCACCGCAGCAGCCGACGCGGGCGCGACGCCGACGTCGAGCGTCTGGTCGCGACCGTGGATCGGCGCCCAGCCGCCGATGGCGTTGCGAGTGTCGAGCATGCGCGTCGGTGAGGCGGGAACGAACGCCAGCCCGCCACTGCCGAACGTGCCTGTCAGGTCGACGATCACGTCGGCCGCCGCGGTGGTGATGTCGATGCAGATCGTGCGGTCCGCTGCCGTGGCCACGAACGCTGCCCCAGCGATGTCCTCACCCGCTTCGAAGTTCACGTTCGACACCCCGGTCGACGAGCCACACGGCGCGGCGCGCAGCCATCCGCCTTCCGCGGCGTTGGCCACCGTCAGGTTGACGGCCACCGCCGACGCGCCCGCCGGCGTCGGCACGACGAGGCGTGTGGCGCGTCCGCGGGCGCGTGTGTCGATGAGTCGCTGGTTCGAAGCAAGCGGCGTGAGGCCACTGCCCGAGCCGGGCACGAAGGCACCTTGGAGGTCGACGATGACGTCGGTCTCACCGCGATTCGATACGCAGACCTTGCCGTCGGCGCCGAGCGGCACGACGGTCATCGCCGCCCGCGCCCCGCCGGCGCGGTAGTTGACGGTCGATGCGTCCGATGACCGTCCGCACGGTCTCGCCGTGAGGTACCCGGGCGCCGACGGCCCGGCGGCGGTGATGTTGAGCGCGACCGCAGTTGCGCCGGCAGGCAGGCGGTTGCCGAACGTCACGGCCACCTCCGCACCGTCGGGCCGGCGGCCAGGCGCGTCGACGCGCGTGTCGATGATGCGCTCGGGGGTCAACGGAACGAACCGACCGGCGCCCGCTGTCGCCGCCGGCAGCGCCGCGTCGCCACCGACGCGCTGTGCGACCGCCAACGTCGCGGTGAACTCCTGTGCCATTCGCAGCGAGCGCTTGCGGTACCCGTCGGGGCTGAGGTGGATGCCGTCATGGCTCGGATATCCACCACCCGCCATCTCGAGTGGCCAGTCCCAGGTGAAGAAGTCGGCGCGCTCTGCGGCGATCTGACGAAGCGCCAGGTTCCACGTCGACGCCAGCGCTGCGGTGTCGCTCGCCCGCGTGATCTGCGGCCACCAGATCCGGTGTCCGGGGCCGATGGCGTTCACCACGTCGAGGATGCGGTTGCGTGCGCACGTGACGTTCGTGCGGCAGATCCCCGAGTCGTTGGCGCCGAGGTTGACGATGACGTTCGGCGCGTCCCAGCCGGCAGCCCGCCATGTCTGGATCCACCACGCTGCGGTGGTGTCCCGGTTCCCAGGACCGGCCTGGTAGCCGAGGCCGGCGCGGTAGCGGATCGGCCCCCAGCCGTGGGCGATGAGTTGATCGGGCAACGTCGGCGAGAAGATGCCGGCGCCGAGCAGCACCGAGTCGCCGATCACGGTGACCGCGCCGAGTGGGCCCGCCTGGTTGATCGAGATGTCCTTGGCGAGGACCGCCGCCTCCGCCCGCGGCGGCGCCGAACCGCCACCAACGACGACCGATGCAACGGCGAGCAGCACGAAGGTGGACAGCCAGATGGCCCGCCGCCGCCGTCGCCCGCCGACAAGGCGGCCTGAACGGCCCAGCCGGGGGATCACCCGCCGCACGATATCGGTCGACGTTCACACTGCCGAATCAGTGGAACGCTGATAGGTCATCGTCACATGGCACAGCACGTTGTCGCTCGCGATGCTGCTGATACACGTTTCGGTAGTGAAGGCGTCTGACAACGTGGCGCCGGACGCGACGAACCCCCGGTCGGATCACCGGTACATGGTGCCTGACCAGGGGTTATGCGGTGGGCACGACGGGACTCGAACCCGGGACCTCTACCGTGTCATGGTAGCGCTCT
>CAZQCP010000064.1:14805-16089 GCA_964592115.1 uncultured Ilumatobacteraceae bacterium | reverse complement strand
CGAGCATCCGCGCCTCGACCTCGTTGCGCACGATCGTCCACTCGACCGACTCGGCGCGTTCCATCATCTGCGCCGTGCGCGGGTGCAGGTTGCGCGGCGACTGGAAGTAGTTCGACAGGCGCTGGCGAAGGTTCGACGCCTTGCCGACGTAGATGACGCGCCCGTCGCCGTCCTTGAACTGGTACGAGCCGGGCGCCTCCGGAATCGTTCCGGCCGGCGGCCGCTTCATGGGCGTCGCCCCTGCATCATGACACCTCAAGCATACGGATGGCCGGATACCGTGAGGCCCGATGTCCGAGCAGTTCGCCGCGATCTTCCGCCGCCGCCCCAACGCAGGATGGTTCCGTCTCGGTCGCTACGACGTCACCACGACGGACATCATCTGTGTCCTCGCCGTGGCGACGATGTTCGTGTACGGCTTCAGTCGCGAGACGTTCGTCGAGCTGGTGTTCTTCCCGTCGCTCGTGCGCGACTTCGAGGTGTGGCGTCTCGTGACGTGGCCGATCGCCACCGAACCGGAGATCTGGCCGCTGTTGGGGGTCGTCTTCTTCTGGCTGTTCGGCCAGCAGCTGGAGGCGCTGTTCGGGCGCGGCAAGTTCGTTGCCTGGGTGGTGACGCTCACGGTCGTGCCCGCGCTCATCCTCACGTCGCTCGGCGCGCTCGATCCCTCGATCGACGCGATGTACCAGTACGGGCTGAGCACGCTGTTCCTCGGTGGCATCTGGGTGTACGCCGCGACGTACCCGGGTGTGCGCTGGTTCGAGGTCATCCCGTTGTGGGCGCTCGCGGCTGTCTTCACGCTGCTGAACTTCTTGCAGTACACGGGCAACGACCAGACGGGCCAGGTGATCTTCCTCCTGGTGTCCGTCGCCGTCGCGCTCGTCGCCGGACGATCGCTCGGCCTCGCGACCGGGTGGCCGATACCGCACCTCCCGCTCGACGGTTCGGGGCAGTCGAAGTCGCGCTCGCGGCGCTCCAAGGCGCCCAAGCGCCGCGGTGGGAGCACCGGAGCCAAGTCGTCCGGACAGCGTGTGGTGGAGGGTCCCTGGACGACTGCACCTCCCCCGCCCCCGCCGACCATCGGCCCGTCACCCGCGGACCAGCAAGAGCTCGACGAACTGCTCGACAAGATCTCCGCCGGCGGCATGGACTCGCTCACCGGCGACGAGAAGCGCCGCCTCAACGACCTCAGCAAGCGCCTCCGCAACCGCTGACGCCCACCGCGACGAACACGCCACACCGCCACCGATGAGTTTCCTGCGCACCCCTCGCGCGCAAACCTCA
>CAZQCP010000064.1:0-14705 GCA_964592115.1 uncultured Ilumatobacteraceae bacterium | reverse complement strand
CGATGAGTTTCCTGCGCACCCCTCGCGCGCAAACCTCACCGATGCACACGCGCGACCCCCATCGATGAGTTTCCTGCGCACCCCTCGCGCGCGAACCTCATCGATGCACACGCGCGACCCCCACCGATGAGTTTCCTGCGCACCCCTCGCGCGCGAACCTCATCGGTACGTTCGAGTGGAGTGGGCACGAGAAGGCAATAGTGTGAGTCCACCGACTCCTCCCTGATGCTCCACTTCATCCGGGGGAATCCATGCCGCATCTCAGTCCAGCGGTCCACCATCTGTTCGCTGCGCAGCACGGCGTAGCGTCACTCGATCAGCTCCTGGCCACCGGTCTGTCGGTCAGCCAGCTCCGACGGCTCGAATCTCGTGGCGCGGTGGAGCGCGTGCTCAACCGCGCGTATCGATCGCCGAGCGTGCCCTTCGACGATCTCGCCCGGTGCGCAGCGGTTTGTCTCGCTCGTCCCGCGGTCGTGATTGCTGGCCCAACCGCTGGTCGCATCCGCGGCTACCGGCGCAACCCGCGTGATCTCCGCATCCACTTCCTCTCACCCCCAGGCAGCCATCCGGTTGCACAGCCCTGGGCGGTCCCCTATCGAACCGCGGCGTTCCATGCGTGCGACGTCGTCTCGCGACCGGATGGCATCCGCCTGACCACGCACGCACGAACGGCACTCGACCTCGCCCGTTGGCTGCGGGGCGACGACCTGCTCTCAGTGATCGAGCAAGCGCGCCACGATGGCCAGCTCGACGATGCCGAGCTCTGGGCGGTCGCCGCCGATTGGCTGTGCAACCAACGCCCGTGGGCCTGGGCCTACGTCCGGCAACTCGGGCGGCTGCTCCCGGGCGGGCCGGCCGAGTCACATCCCGAGGTTCGAGTGGCGGCTGCGCTCACGACGGCCGGTGTGGTGGGCGTGGTCCGCCAGTTCCCGATCGAGCTCCCGGGCTACGGATCGGCGCGCTTCGATCTCGCTGTCCCCGGTCTGCGCTGGGCGATCGAGGTCGATGTGCACCCAACGCACACGGAGACGTCGGGTGCCGCTCGAGATGAACGGAGAGACACGGCCTCCATCGCCATCGGGTGGACGGTGAGCCGGGTACGGCGAGGATCCTATGAGCGCGAGTTCGCTGGCGCGATCGGTGAACTCGTCGGCGAGTACCGACGTCTGCTCGCCACGCGCGCCGCCTGATCGATGAGGTTCCGTTGCGACAGGTGCACGCGAAACTCATCGATGACCGGCGCGCAGGTCCATTGGTGAGGTTCCGTTGCGACAGGTGCACACAAAACTCATCGGTGCACCCGAGGGCGGGGTCAGAGGAGGTCGCGGAGGAAGCGGCCGGTGTGGGACGCGTCGACGGTGGCGATGTGTTCGGGCGGGCCTTCGGCGACGATCGTGCCGCCACCGCTGCCGCCGTCGGGGCCGAGGTCGATGAGCCAGTCGGCGGTCTTGATCACGTCGAGGTTGTGTTCGATCACGAGCACCGTGTTCCCCTGGTCGACGAGTCGCTGCAGCACGATCAGCAACCGCCGCACGTCTTCGAAGTGCAGGCCGGTCGTCGGCTCGTCGAGCAGGTAGATCGTGTGGCCGGTCGAGCGCTTGGCGAGCTCGGTCGACAGCTTCACCCGTTGCGCCTCGCCGCCCGACAGCGTCGGCGCCGACTGCCCGAGCCGCACGTATCCGAGGCCCACATCGACCAGCGTCTGCATGTACCGGGCGATGCTGGGCTGGTTGGCGAAGAAGTCGACCGCCTCGTCGACCGGCATGTCGAGCACCTCGGCGACGTTCTTGCCCTTGAACTCGATGTCGAGTGTGTCGCGGTTGAACCGCGCCCCGTGGCACACCTCGCACGGCACGTACACGTCGGGCAAGAAGTGCATCTCGATCTTCAACGTGCCGTCGCCCGCGCACGCCTCGCAGCGCCCGCCTTTGACGTTGAAGCTGAACCGCCCGGGCATGTAGCCGCGCACCTTCGCCTCGTTCGTCGAGGCGAACAGCTTGCGGATGTTGTCGAACACGCCCGTGTACGTCGCCGGGTTCGAGCGCGGCGTGCGCCCGATCGGCGACTGATCCATGTCGATGACCTTGTCGAGGTACTCGATGCCGGTGATCCGCTTGTGCTTGCCCGCCGGTGTCTTCGACTTGTAGATCTTCTGCATCAGGACCGGCAGGAGGATGTCGCGCACGAGAGTCGACTTCCCCGATCCCGACACACCGGTGACGGCGACGAAGTTGCCGAGCGGGATCTCCACATCGATGTTCGCCAGGTTGTGCTCACGCGCGCCCTCGACCCGCAGTCGATCGATGCCCTGCGGACGGCGCTGTTCCGGCACAGCGATGGTCTTGCGGCCGGAGAGGTACTGCCCGGTGATCGACTCTTTCACCTTCTCGATCCCCGGTACCTTGCCCGAGTACACGACCGCTCCGCCGTGCTCACCAGCGCCCGGCCCGATGTCGACGATCCAGTCGCTCTCACGGATCGTGTCTTCGTCGTGCTCGACGACGATCACCGTGTTGCCGAGGTCGCGCAACCGGCACAGGGTGTCGATCAGGCGACGGTTGTCGCGCTGGTGCAACCCGATCGACGGCTCGTCGAGCACGTACAGCGTGCCCACGAGGCCCGACCCGATCTGCGACGCCAGGCGGATGCGCTGCGCCTCGCCACCGGCGAGCGTGCCGGCCGAGCGTGACAGCGTGAGGTAGTCGAGGCCCACATCGAGCAGGAAGCCGAGGCGGGCGTTGATCTCCTTGGTGATGCGCTCGGCGATCATGCGGTCGCGCTCGGACAGCTCGAGGCCGGCGAGGAACTTCGCCGACTCGCCGATCGACATGTCGCAGACTTCGGAGATGTTCTTGTCGTCGATGAGCACCGCCAACGTCGCCGGCTTGAGACGGGCGCCGCCACAGGCCGAGCACGCCACGAGGCGCATGTAGCCCTCGTACTGCTCCCGCGACCAGTCGCTGTCACTGCCCTCGTGACGCCGCTTGAGCCACGGGATGACGCCCTCGTACTCCGTGGAATACGAGCGAGTGCGGCCGTAGCGGTTCTTGTACTTGACGGTCAGCTTGCCCTTGACGCCGTGCAGCACGACCTTTTGCTGCTTCGCGGCGAGCTTCTCCCACGGCGCGTCCATGTCGATGTCGTTGGCGGCCGCGACCGATTCGAGCATCCGCGTGAAGTACTGCGTGTGAGCACTTCGCCATGGTGCGATCGCGCCGTCGTTGAGCGACATCTCGCCGTCGGGCACGAGCAGTTCGGGATCGACTTCGAACGTCGTGCCGAGCCCATCGCAGGTCACACATGCGCCGTAGGGGGTGTTGAACGAGAAGTTGCGCGGTGCCGGCTCGTCGTAGCTGTTGCCACACACCGGGCAGGCGAGATGTTGGCTGAAGGTCAACGTGTCGGGTGCTTCGCCGTCGCGCGGCACGATCTCGATCTCGGCGACACCGTCGGCGAGCACGAGCGCCTGCTCGAGCGAGTCGGTCAGGCGCCGCTCGATCCCCTCCTTCAACACGAGGCGGTCGACGACGATCTCGATCTTGTGGTTCTCGTACTTGGCGAGCCGCTCGTCACGCTTCAAGAACTCGTCGATGTCGACGGTCTCGCCGTCGATGCGGGCCCGCACGTAGCCCTGACCGGACATGTCTTCGAGCAGCGTGTCGTACTCGCCCTTGCGGCCCCGCACGACCGGAGCCAACACCTGGAACCGCAGTCCCTCGGGCATCTCCAAGATCCGGTCGACGATCTGCTGTGGCGTCTGACGCTGCAGGCGGGTGCCGTCGTTCGGGCAGTGCTGCACGCCGACTCTCGCGTACAGCAGCCGGAGGTAGTCGTAGACCTCGGTGATCGTGCCGACGGTCGAGCGCGGGTTGCGACTCGCTGACTTCTGGTCGATCGAGATCGCTGGCGACAGGCCTTCGATGATGTCGACGTCGGGCTTGTCCATTTGCCCGAGGAACTGGCGGGCGTAGGCGCTGAGCGACTCGACGTAGCGCCGCTGGCCCTCGGCGTAGATCGTGTCGAAGGCGAGGCTCGACTTGCCGGAACCCGACAGGCCGGTGAAGACGATCAACTTGTCGCGCGGGAGCTCGACGCTGATGTTCTTGAGGTTGTGTTCGCGCGCCCCGCGCACGACGATCTGCGGTTCGTCGCGCGCCGATCGAGCGCGCGATCCGTTGACAGAACCGGAGGACTGAGCACGGGTGCGGCGGGGGGCGGGGCGGGCCGACGTATCGGCGGCGGTGCGGGCTGCCATCGATCGAAGATCCTACCCGCGGAACATGTGTTCGGCCAGCGCGCACCGGCTCCGCAGCCCAAATCTGTCCGGTCCGTGTCGCTCAGCGGTACGCAGCGGACAGATTTGCGCCGGGGGTGACGGCCCGCTCAGGTGTCGTCGCTGTCGTCGTCGAGGTCGGGCACCCGTGACAGCGCGACCTCGGTGATCGAGCGCCCGCGCACGGCACGGACGACGATGTGCCAGCCGTCGACGACGGTGTCGTCGCCGGCGACAGGAATCCGGCCGAGCTGGTCGAGCACGAGTCCGGCGATCGTCGCGTACTCACCCGGAGGGAGCTCGACGCCGACGTCGCTGAGGTCGTGCACCGGGAAGCGTCCCGGCAGCACGATCGTGCCACCGTCTTCGTACTGCACGGTGGCGAGGTCGCGGTCGGTCTCGTCGTAGATCTCGCCGACGAGCTCTTCCACGAGGTCCTCGACCGTGACGATCCCAGCGCCACCGCCGTGCTCGTCGACCACGAGTGCCAGCTGGGCGTGCAACCGCTGCATCTCGCGCAACGTCGTCAACGCCCGTGCCGACTCGGGGAACACCGGCGCTTCGTTGGCCACCGACGACACCCGCGCGGCGGGCGCGGCGAGCAGCTTGCGGAGATGGACGACCCCGATCGTTCGGTCGAGTGACCGACCTTCGGCGACCGGAGCGCGGCTGTACCCCGACGCGGCGAGCGCCGCAAGTGCATCGGAGCACGTGGCGTCGGCGTCGAGCACGAACACGTCCGCTCGCGGCACGAGGATCTGATCCAGCGTGCGATCGGCGATCTCGAACGCACCCTCGATGATCTGGCGCTGCTCGGGCGTGAACGACAGCTGCGCGGCGACGAGATCGCGCACCTCCTCTTCGGTGACCTCCTCGCGCTGCACATCCGGATCGGCACCGAGCAAGCGCACGGCGATGTCGGTCGACTTCGACAGCAGCCACACGACGGGGCGTGTCAGCGTCGACATGAACGCCAGCGGGCGCGCCATCACGAGGCCCCACCGCTCCGCCTTCTGCATCGCCACCCGTTTGGGGGCGAGCTCGCCGAAGACGAGGGTGAAGTACGACAGCACCAACGTGACCACGACGACCGACGCCGGGCCGGCCGCCCTGCCGAGGAAGCTCAGCGGTTCTTCGAGTGGCTCCGCGAGCGAGACTGCGGCCGCCGCGGAGGCGAGGAAGCCGGCGAGTGTGATGCCGATCTGGATCGTGGCCAAGAAGCGGTTCGGTTCGCGTGCCAGCCGGGCGAGCAAAGCACCGGTCGACGAGCGCTTCTCGAGCCGCTGGAGCTGCCCCTCGCGCAGTGACACGAGCGCCAGCTCAGTTCCGGCGAACGCCGCGTTCACGAGGACGAGCACGACGACGAGCAACAACTCTGGCCACACCGCGGACATCAGACAACACACCGCCGTGCGGGTATCGGCACGCGTGCCGCAGCGTCAGGCTGGAGTCCACGCGACGCGACGCCGGTGCGTTTCGGAGGGTCGTCGTCGGAACTCACAGGTGATCGAGTGGCGATGCTATCGAAGCGGCGCCGTGGTGTCAGCGGGCGTCGCGGAGTTCGCGACGCAGGTCGCGGATCTCGTCGCGCAGCTTCGCTGCGTACTCGAACTTGAGCTCGGCAGACGCCTCGTGCATCTCCGCCTCGAGCGTCTGGATCAGCCGCGCCAGCTCCTGCTCGGGCAACGACTTCAGATCGCGCTGGATCTTGTCGCGCTCGCGCTGGCGGCGGCGATCCTTGCCCGGCACCGGCGCGGTGTCGTCCGGCCGCAGCAGCGACAAGATGTCGCCGACCGCCTTCCGGATCGTCTGCGGGTTGATGCCGTGCTCCAGGTTGTAGGCGATCTGCACCTTGCGCCGGCGCTGGGTCTCGTCGATCGCCGCCTGCATCGAGCGCGTCACCGTGTCGGCGTACATCACCACCTGCCCGTCGACGTTGCGGGCGGCGCGTCCCATCGTCTGGATCAGCGACGTCTCCGAGCGGAGGAACCCCTCCTTGTCGGCATCGAGGATGCACACGAGCGACACCTCGGGCAGGTCGAGACCTTCGCGGAGCAGGTTGATCCCCACGAGCACGTCGAAGTCACCGAGTCGTAGCCCGCGCAGGATCTCGATGCGCTGGATCGTGTCGATGTTGGAGTGCAGGTAGCGCACCCGAAGGCCCTGCTCGAGCAGGTAGTCGGTGAGGTCCTCGGCCATCTTCTTGGTCAGCGTGGTGACGAGCACTCGGTCGCCGCGGGCGACGCGCTCGTTGACCATCTCCATCAGGTCGTCGACCTGGCCCTTGGTCGGCTTGATGATCGCCTCGGGGTCGACCAGACCGGTCGGCCGCACGATCTGTTCGACCACGTTGGTGGAGACGCGCATCTCGTAGTCGCTCGGGGTGGCCGACAAGAACACACACTGGTTGATCCGTTCCAGCACTTCCTCGAACGTCAGCGGACGGTTGTCGCGTGCCGACGGGAGGCGGAACCCGTGCTCGACGAGCATGTCCTTGCGACTGCGGTCGCCGGCAAACTGCCCGTGGAGCTGCGGTACGGCGACGTGGCTCTCGTCGATCACGAGCAAGAAGTCGTCGGGGAAGTAGTCGAGCAGGGTGAACGGGGGCTCGCCGTAGTCACGGCCGTCGATGTGCATCGAGTAGTTCTCGATGCCGTTGCAATAGCCGAGCTCACTCATCATCTCGAGGTCGTACTGCGTTCGCATCCGCAAGCGCTGCGCTTCGAGGAGCTTGTCGTGCTCTTCGAACCACTTCAGCCGCTGCTGCAGCTCGTCTTCGATCTTGACCATCGCCTTCGACAGGCGCTCCGCACCAGCCACGTAGTGCGTGGCCGGGAACACGTGCGCCCGCTCGAGCACGCTGAGCTGCTCGCCGGTCAGCGGGTCGATGGTGGTGATGCGCTCGATCGTGTCGCCGAACATCTCGATGCGCAGCACCGACTCCTCGTAGGCCGGATGGACCTCGATCGTGTCGCCGCGGACGCGGAAGTTGCCGCGGCCGAGTGTCATGTCGTTGCGGTCGTACTGCATGTCGACCAGGCGGCGCAGGATCGAGCGCATGTCGTAGTCGATGCCGACGTTGAGGTCGAGCAGGTTGCCGCGGTACTCCTCCGGGTTACCCATGCCATAGATGCACGAGACCGAGGCGACGACGATCACGTCACGGCGGGTGAGCAAGGCTGCGGTGGCCGAGTGACGGAGGCGGTCGATCTCGTCGTTGACCGACGAGTCCTTCTCGATGTACGTGTCGCTCGACGGGATGTACGCCTCTGGCTGGTAGTAGTCGTAGTAGCTGACGAAGTACTCGACGCGGTTGTCGGGGAAGAACTCGCGCATCTCCTGGGCGAGCTGCGCGGCGAGCGACTTGTTCGGGGCCAGGATCAGCGTCGGACGCTGCGTCTCCTGGATCGTCCACGCAATGGTCGCCGACTTGCCCGATCCGGTGATGCCGAGCAGTGTCTGGAAGCGCTCACCGTCTTGGATCCCCTTGCTCAGCGCAGCGATGGCGGCCGGCTGGTCGCCGGCAGGCTCGAACTCCGAGACGACGCGAAAGCGCGCTTCGCCACTGGTCGCGTAGTTGCTCGCCGGTTCCGCCTCGAACAGCAGATCCTCAGGCGTGACGACGTCCGTGTCCGACATACCTCCCCCACGATACCGCGCCGACACCTCGCCGGGAACACCCGTTCGTCCGGGTTGCGATGAGATTGTGGCCCGCCTGTCGGACCGAAAACTCATCGCTGCCGTCCGCAGCCGTGACGCGATGAGATTGTGGCCCACCTGTCGGGCCGGAAACTCATCGCGGCCGACCGCACTTGCTCACCCGGCTCGGCTGGACGGGGTCGTACAGTTGGTGTGTGGACCCCGACGCGCTGGTCGCTGACCTCGATGCTGACCAGCGCGCCGCTGTCACGACACCGTCGCTTCTGGTCGCCGTGATCGCTGGCGCGGGGTCGGGCAAGACCCGCGTCCTCACGCGGCGGATCGCCCACCGCATCGCTACCGGGAGTGCCGACGCCCGCCACACGCTGGCGCTCACGTTCACGCGGGAAGCCGCTGGTGAGATGCGCAAGCGACTCAACCGGCTCGGACTTCGCGACCATGTCGAGGCCGGCACGTTCCACTCCGTGATGCTCGCTGTGCTCAAGCAGCGGTGGACCGACACCGGCCGGCGACCGCTGACCGTCGTGTCGGACCGCCGACGCCTCGTTGCCGATGCCACCGATGGCGAGCACCGCCACCATCTCGCCGCGCTCGTCGCCGAGATCGACTGGGCGACGGCCCGCGGCGTCACGCCGGAGGACTACGCGGCGATCGCCCGCCGCGCTGGCCGTCGTCCCGCCCCCGGGATCGACCGCTGCGCAACCGTGTACGGGGCGTTCGCGACCGTGAAGCGCCGCCGCGGCGTGATCGACTTCGATGACGTGCTCAGCCACGTCATCCGCGAACTGCGCCGGGATGCCGACTTCGCCGACACGCTGCGCTGGCGGTTCCGTCACGTCCTCGTCGACGAGGCGCAAGACCTCAACCCGCTCCAGCACGCCATCGTCGACGTCTTGCGCGCTGGGCGCGACGACCTGTTCCTCGTCGGCGATCCGGCTCAAGCGATCTACGGATTCAACGGCGCCGACCCGACCCTGCTCGTCGACGTGGAGCGCCGGTTTCCGGGCGTCGAGGTGATCCGGCTCCCCGTCAACCATCGCAGCACGCCCCAAGTGGTCGCTGTCGGGCGGCAGGTGCTCGCCGCCGCCGATCAGCCGACCGAGCTGCGATCGGGCCGCGGCGACGGCGCGCCGGTCACCGAGGTCGTCGTCGATGACGAACGGGCGGAGATCGCGGCCGTGACGAACGCGATTCGTCAGGCCGATCCGAATCTCGTGCGGACCGGCGAGATCGCCGTGCTTGCCCGCACGAACGCCCAGCTCGGGCCGTTCGCCGACGCGCTCGCCCACCACGGCATCGCCGTACGCCGCTCGGCAACGGCGGCCGGATCGCCGTTGCAGGCTGCCGTACGCGGCGCCGCGGCACTCACCTCGGCATCGCGCCTGCGGGCGTGGGCACATGACGTGCTCGACGATCCGGCGACCATCAGCCACGCCAGTGGTAGCGACCCTGGGGCGGAGGCGCCGCCCGAGCGACGGGTGGCGACCGCGGTCCTCGACTATCTGCGCGAGCAGACGCTCGGCGACGGAGCTGGCTTCCGGGCATGGGTTGCCACGACGAACCCGTTCGACGACGCGTCGACCGACGGCGTGGGGCTGCTCACGTTCCACGGCGCCAAAGGTCGGGAGTGGCACACCGTGTTCGTCACCGGCGTCGAGACGAGCCTCGTGCCGCACAAGTCGGCGCACACCGTGACCGAGCGGGCCGAAGAAGCGCGGCTGCTCTACGTCGCCTGCACCCGCGCCACGGATCGGCTCGTGCTCACCAGAGCGCAGCGCCGCGGCGGGTACGCCCGCGCGGCGAGCCCGTTCGCGATCGACCTCACACTCGGGCCGGAGGCACCCAGCCCGCCGCCTCCCCGCGTGCGCGTGCGGCGCCCCGATCCGTTGCTCGACTCGCTGCGCACCTGGCGCGACGACGCGGCGCGGCGAGCGAACATCTTGCCGGTCCAGTTCTGCACCGACCGCGACCTGCGCTCGATCGCCCAGGCCCGTCCGCGTTCGGCCGACGAGCTGTCGGCGACGACGTCGTTCGGCCCGATCACCGCCGAACGCCTCGCCCCCGAGATCGTCGAGATCATCGAGTCGGCCGAGTCGGCCTCGACTTCCACCCGTTCACGCCGATCTCGGTAGCGATCTTCCCGCCAGGCGGGAGAATTCCTACCGAGATCGCCTTGGGGCGGGTGCGGCGGCGGGGCGGGAGCGGCGGCGGGTCAGTCGTCGAGGTCGACGATCACCGGCGCGTGGTCGCTCGGTTGTTTGCCCTTGCGCGCATTGCGGTCGATCACACACCACCGAGCGCGATCGACGACCGACGTGGAACACATCAGCAGATCGATGCGCATGCCGCGCCCCTGGTGGAAGTCGCCGGCCCGGTAGTCCCACCACGAATAGACGCGGTCGTCGTGGTGGATCGTGCGGAAGACATCCGTGAGTCCCCAGTGTTCGAGCGCCGCGAGCCGTTCGCGCTCTGGCTCGCTGACGTGGGTCGCACCCACGAGCTTGGCCGGGTCGTGGACGTCGCGGTCGGCCGGCGCGATGTTGAAGTCGCCACCCACGATCACGGGACGATCCGGCGCGGTGTCAGCGTCGAGATGAGCGATCAAGCGATCCAACCACGAGAGCTTGTAGCTGTAGTGCGGGTCGTCGAGCGCGCGCCCGTTGGGCACGTAGACGCTGCTCACCCGCACTCCCCCACACGTCGCCGTGAGGATGCGGGCATCCGGATCGGGCTCGACGTCGCCGGCGAAGTTGGCGACGACATCGTCGATACCGACCCGCGACAGGATCGCCACGCCGTTCCACTGACCCTGGCCGTAGTGGGCCGACTCGTAGCCGAGCGATTGGAACGCCAGTGCCGGGAACGCGTCGTCGGCAAGCTTCGTCTCTTGCAGCAAGAGCACGTCGGGAGCGACTTGGACGAGCCACTCCTCGACGCGTTCCTGGCGCGCCCGAAGCGAGTTGATGTTCCAGGTGACGACGCGCATCACGCAGCTCCGCCCGCAGCGGGCGCCGACTTGGCGGGAGCCTTCCTCGCTGGTGTCTTCTTGGCTGGTGTCTTCTTGGCTGGTGCCTTCTTCGCCGGCGCCGCCTTCTTGGCGACCGACTTCTTCGCTGGCGCCTTCTTCGCTGGCGCCTTCGTTGCCGGCACTGACTTCCTCGCCGCCGCTGCCTTCTTCGCCGGCGCCTTCTTGGCGGGCATCGCGGCGGACGCGTCCGCGTCGAGGGCGGGCGCGCTCGGCGCCACGCGCTTGGCGGGGCGCTTCTCGGCCGCGGTCGTCTTCTTCGTTGCCGCCGCCTTCTTCGTTGCCGCCGCCTTCTTCGTTGCCGCCGCCTTCTTTGCTGCTGCCGCCTTCTTCGTTGGCGCCGCCTTCTTGGCCGCGGCCTTCTTGACCGGCGGCTGCTTCGCCGCTGGCCGCTCGGCCGGTGCTCGTTTCGCTCCCCGGCGGGCCGGGCGGTCCGCCACAGCGGCCTCGTCGACGGTCGCTTCTGCGTCCGCGTCGATGGCGAGCGCGACCGCCGCGGCGTCGGCCGACGACGTGAGCTGAGCCGGTTCTGTACCCGATTCGGGGTCGTCGATGGTGCCGGCGACCTCCTGGATCGCCGAACCGGCAAGTTCGGGCACCGCACAGTCGATGCTGCGGCGGGCCGGAGCGAAGCTGACGACGACGAGTGTCACCGACTCGCCGATCTTCATCACCTTGCGAGCGCTCGACGGCGGTGGGTCGGACATCAGCCGCAGCGGCACATAGCCGCGCACACCGTCGTTGCCGAACGTGACGTAGGCGCCGTGCGACGAGTACGAGTCGACCGTGCCGTTGACGCTCGTGCCGACGGGGTGATGCTCGACGAACTCGAGGAACGGGATCAAGTCGTTGACGACGTCACCGGCCCGCGGCACGGGCTTGCGCTGCTGATCCTCGACGGGTGCCGGCGGCGCGGGAGACGCCGCCCTCGTCGTGGTCGCCGCGCTGGTCTTGGTCGCGCCGCGTCGCGGTGGAGGCGACGTCGGGACCGGCATCGGTTGGCTCGCCTCGATGCTGACCGGACGCGCCTTCGCGTCCGCACCACCCGAGTCCTTCTTGCGACGACCGCCGCGTCCGACACCGGTGGCCTTGCGGCTGACCGGCCCGCGCACGGGCACGCGATCCACGAACACCCATCCCACGTGAGGAACCGGCTTGCCGCCGATCAGCCGACCTTCGTCGAACAGCCAGTCGTAGTCGCCATGGAACTCCTGGAAGGAGTCGTTGGAGAGGATCGACGCGTTGGCCTTCTGAGCGATGCCGAGGACGAAGGCGTCGCCACGGCCGACAGCGCCGGCCGGCGGGGCGACGAGCTCGTTGTTCGAGATCCCCTCCTCGAACTCCTTCTGCTCTTTGCTGTCGATCCGGTGGCCGAAGGTGGCGTCGACGACGACGGTGATCGCCGTGTCCGGGTACTCCTCCATGAAGCTCATCACCGCTTCTTGGAGCTGCGTGAGGCTCGGCATCGATCTGCCTTCGGTGGCGATGTTCGAGCCGTCGACCACGACGTGAGTCGGTCGCTTGCGGGTTGTCATTGGTTCTCGTTCCTGGGGTCGGTTCCGATCGGGACGCCGATCGGGGCACGCCGTGACGTCGCTCGGATCGAACTTCGTCGATCGACCACGCCGGCTGCCGCCGCCTCATCGTAGGCTCGCCCGTCATGATCCGAGCGGTACTCTGGGATTTCGGCGGCGTCATCCTGTCCAGCCCCTTCGAAGCGTTCAACCGGTACGAGGAGGCGAACGGGCTGCCAGCGGACTTCATCCGCACCGTCAACGCGACCGATCCGCACGACAACGCGTGGGCGCGCTTGGAGCGCAGCGACATCGACGCGGCGGAGTTCCACACCGCGTTCGGCGACGAGTCGGAGGCGCTCGGCCACCGTGTCGGTGGTGGCGACGTGCTGGCGTTGCTGTCCGGTTCGGTGCGTCCCGAGATGGTTGCCGCGCTGCAGGCGGTCGTCGACGCCGGCTACCTCACGGCGTGCCTCACCAACAACGTCGTGAGCGACGGCGACCCCCGGCCCGACGTCGTCGACGTGATGGCCTTGTTCGGGCACGTCGTCGAGTCGAGCAAGGTCGGCTGCCGCAAGCCCGAGGTGCGCTTCTACGAGATCGCCTGCAGCCTCGTTGGTGTCGAACCGCCCGAGTGTGTCTTTCTCGACGACCTCGGCGTCAACCTGAAGCCGGCGGCGGCGATGGGCATGACCACGATCAAGGTCGTCACCCCCGACCAGGCGATCTCCGACCTCGAGTCAACCCTCGGGATCCCGCTCCGATAACGGAGGGACAAGCGGAAGGACCGGCGCCCGCCCGTCAGGCGAAGGTTCGCTCCAAGAGGTCGGCCAGTTCCTGGTCGTGGATCGACTTCGAGCCGGTCGCCGGGCTGCCCGACTCGACGCGGGTGATGTGCTGCAGGTCGTAGCCGCGCTCTTTGATGCGCCACACGTTGTGCTCGATGAAGTGCCAGGCGCCCATGTTCTCGGGCTCCTCTTGCAGCCAGCGCAGCTCTCGGGCGTTCGGGTAGCGCTCGAGGATCTCCAGCATCTGCTCGGTCGGCAGCGGGTAGAGCTGCTCGATGCGCACGACGGCGACCGGCGCCTCGCGCTTGTCGCGCTCGTCGATCGCGTCCCAGGCGACCTTGCCCGAGCAGAACACGATGCGCTGCACCGCGTCGGGATCAGGTGCGCCCGGATCGTCGAGCACCTCGGCGAACGACCCGGTCGTGAGCTCGTCGACCGCGGAGCGGGTCTGCCGCATGCGCAGACCCTGCTTGGGCGTGAAGATCACGAGTGGTGTCCGGCGCTCGGAGTGGACCTGCCGCCTCAAGAGGTGGAAGTAGTTCGCCGCGGTGGTCGCGTTGCAGACCTGGATGTTGTCCTCGGCGGCGAGCGTGAGGAAGCGCTCGACGCGACCCGAGCTGTGCTCGGGCCCTTGCCCCTCGTAGCCGTGCGGCAGCAGGAGCACGAGCCCGTCCTGGTCGTCCCACTTGTCGTCGGCCGCCACGATGTACTGGTCGATGATGATCTGGGCACCGTTGACGAAGTCGCCGAACTGTGCCTCCCACATCACGAGCGCTTCGGGGTTCGTGTGCGAGTACCCGTACTCGAAGCCCATCGTGGCGTACTCAGACAACAACGAGTCGAACACCCAGAACTTGGCGTCGTCGCCGAAGTCGGCGAGCGGCACCCACGCTTCACCGGAGGCGTAGTCGATCAGCGCGGCGTGGCGCTGGCTGAACGTGCCCCGCCGCGAGTCCTGGCCGGCGAGGCGCACCGGGTGGCCCTCGCGCACGAGCGAGGCGATCGCCAACGCCTCCGCGGTGGCCCAGTCGACCTGACCGTTGGCGTACATCTCGGCTCGCGCCTCGAACTGGCGGCCCAGCTTCGGATGGATCGTGAAGCCCTCCGGATAGTTCGTGAGCTGGGCAAACGCGCCGTCGAGGAGGTGACGCTCGACGCCGGTCGGGATGTGCGGCAACACGCCGAGCGGCCTGGGCGGGCGCGGTACCGTGATCGCTGCGGGCGCCTGCGAGCGGGTCTGGTCGAGCGCGACCTGCAACTTGTCGTGGAAGTCGCCGAGCGCCTGCTCGGCCTCCTCCACCGTGATGTCGCCACGACGCACGAGCGACTCGACGTACAGCTTGCGCACGCTGCGGCGCTCGGAGATCGCCTTGTACATGAGCGGTTGCGTGTAGCTCGGATCGTCGCCCTCGTTGTGCCCGTGGCGGCGGTAGCAGACCATGTCG
>CAZQCP010000063.1:0-16152 GCA_964592115.1 uncultured Ilumatobacteraceae bacterium | reverse complement strand
CTCGTGCTCGACGAGCCCGACAACTTCCTCGACGTGCCGGCCAAGCGGTGGCTCGAGCGTGAGCTCAACCAGACGCGCAAGACGGTGCTCTTCATCAGCCACGATCGCGAGTTGCTGGCCGCGACGGCGACGAAGATCGTCACCGTCGAAGCCTGGGGCGCATGGACCCATGGCGGATCATTCGCCGACTACGCGGACGCCAAGGTGCGTGAGCGGGAGCGCCGCGAACACGACCTCGCGCTCTACGACGAGGAGCGCCAACGGCTCGAGGACTACGTGAAGCTGATGCGCGAGCGGGCACGGATCAGCGAGGCGTTCGCGCCGAGGTTGAAGGCCGCCGAGACCAAGCTGCGCCACTTCGTCGAGCGCAACGAGCGACCGCCCGAGGTGCGCGATCAGCGGATCGACGTGCGCCTGCGCGGCGCCCGCACCGGCAAGCGGGCGGTCATCTGCGAGGCGCTGTCGATCGACGGGCTGACCGACCCGTTCGACCTCGAGCTCTGGTACGGCGAGCGCGTCGCCGTGCTCGGCGGCAACGGCGTCGGCAAGAGTCACTTCCTGCGGCTCCTCGACCAGGTCGGCGGGCCGGTGTCGGTCGGCGACCACCACGAACGCGTCGCCCACGACGGCGTGTGCCGACTCGGCGCCGGGGTCGTGCCCGGGCTCTTCCACCAGACCCACGAGCACCCCGAGTGGCGCGGCCGCACGCCCGTCGAGATCCTCCACGATCGCGACGTCATGCTCGGCCCGGCGATGGGGATGCTGCGTCGCTACGAGCTGCACGGCTGCGCACATCAACCCTTCGACACGATGTCGGGCGGCCAGCAGGCGCGGCTGCAGATCCTGCTGCTCGAACTGTCCGGCGCGACGCTGCTGCTGCTCGACGAGCCGACCGACAACCTCGATCTCGTGTCGGCCGAGGCGTTGGAGGTCGGGCTCGAGCGCTTCGACGGCACGATCGTCGCCGTCACCCACGACCGCTGGTTCCTGCGCGGCTTCGACCGCTTCGTCGTGTTCGGCGACGACTGCGCCGTCAGCGACCACATGACCCTGCCCGACGCCTGGGCGTGACGGAGGAACAAGCAACGAGAAGGGCCTGTCCCTCGGTGTTGGTTGTTTCAGGCGGCGGCTGCGGCGAGGCTGTCGGTGACCCAGGTGCCGAGGCCTTCGGCGCCCAGCTCGCCGGTGCGGCGGGCAGCCACGTTCCCGTCTTCGTCGAGCAGCACCATGTACGGGAACGCCGGGCCGCCGAACACGCCGATCGCCGTCGAGTTCTCGTCGTCGGTGAGCACCGGCCACAGCCAACCCTTGTCGACCACCCACTCAGAGGGCGGGTAGTTCGGCGCCTCGGCGGCCGCCGACGTGCTGATGGCGACGATGTCGAGATCGTCGGGCAGGTGACCGTCGAGGCTGGCGTCGATGATCTCGGGAACCTCGGCGTTGCAGTGCGGGCACCAGTGCGCGAGGAACACGAGCAACGTCGGCGATCCGGTCGCCTCGCCGATCGTGACCGGGCGACCGTCGAACGTCTCACCCTCCACCACCGGCGCAGCGAGCCCGACGACGGGGTCGTTGGCCTCGTCGACCAGCGTCGCCAACGGCTCGCCCGAGAACGTCACCGGACGGATCTGTTCGACATCGGGGCCGAACGTCGGCACCGGCGGGCTGTCAGCACGGCCGTCGCCATCGTCGTCGCCGCCGGTCAACAGCACGGCGAGGCCGGCGAGCGCCACCACCAGCACGACCACGGCACCGATGATCACGGGGGTCCGGTTCTTCGAGTTCACGCGGGGGGCTCCGATCCGGTCACTGACGCCACCGGGTCGGTGACGTCGCCGTCCCCGCCCAGTCTGGCGGGAAACCGGACGAACAGCAGTGTGAGGATCGTGAGAAACCCGATCAACGCCATCGTCGCCAGGCTCAAGAACCCGAACTCGCGGAACCACACGAAGGTGCACGACGGCCCGGTCATCTCGCACGCGCCTGTGTCGAGCGACGGACGCCACTCGATCAGCGTGTGGTAGGCCGAGATCGCCGCACCGATCGTGGCGATCGGGCCGACGTACCAACGCACGCCCGGGTCGCGGCGGATCGCGCCGACGAACAGGATCACTGTCAGCGGGTACATGGCGATGCGCTGGAACCAGCACAGCCGGCACGGCGCGAAGTGGGCGACCTCGGAGAAGTACAGCGACCCGACGGTGGCCGTGGCAGCGACGAGGAACGCCAGCCACACTGCGGCGTCGCCGACAGCGGCACCGAGGCGCGCCGCGCCGTCGTTACCTGTCGATGCCGCGATCCGCAGGCCGATGATCCCGACCGTCGCCGCCGCGGCGACGAGGGCGAGCAGACCACAGAAGAGCTGAACGGTCTCGGTCGACACGCCGCAAGTATGCAGCAGCGCCGTTACCGTCAGCTGGCGATGTCAGCAGACGGCGCCGTGGTTCCCGACCAGCGCGTCGCTCGCGACACCCTCCACGACCTCCGCAGCACCCGCAAGCGGCGACGGCTCGGCGAGATCGAGTGGTTCGAGGTCGCCTACCGCGTCTACCTGTTCGCCCTCGTCGGCCTGATCGTGGTCGTGTGGGTCTCCGACGCCGTCGACGGCGCGATCGGCGATGACGTCGACACCGCCGCGCTGCTCGCCCGCGGCCCGTCGGTCATCGGCCTGTTGCCAGTGGTCGCCATCGCCCTCGGCGTGCGCAGCGGGGCCGACGGCGGACCGATCTCGATCGAGACAGCCGACGTCCGCCACGTGCTCCTCGCCCCGATCTCACACCGCACCGTGATGCTGCGACCGATCGCGCAGCGATTGCGATCCGCCGCATTCGCCGTCGGGCTCGCCGGCGCGGTCCTCGGCCAACTCGTCGCCACCGAGGTCGAAGGGTCACGGGCAGCGTGGGCCACGGCGTGCGGTGTGTTCGGTGCGATCGTCGGCGTGCTGTTCGTCGCCAGCGCCGTGCTCGCGCACGCGCTGCGCATGCCACGCTGGCTGGCGTCGATCGTGGCACTCGTGCTCGTGGTGTGGCAGGCAGCCGTCGCGTGGGGCATCTGGAACGACGAGACGGACGGGCTCGCGCGCGTCGGGCCGGGCAACCTCGCCGGGCGCTTGGCGTTGTGGGGGATCAGTCAGCGGCCGATCGACGTCGTCGCGATCGTGGTAGCCGTCGCCGCCGCCGGGGTGGCGTTGGCACTCGGGAATCGGCTGCGCATCGAGGCGCTCGCTCGGCGCGGCGAGCTCGTGTCGCAGCTGCGGTTCGCGGCCACCGTGCAGGACCTTCGCACGGTCGTCCAGTTGCGGCGCCAGCTGCGGTCGGAGGTGCTGCGGGCGCATCCGATCGGTGCCCGCACACCGGCCCGGCCGGCACCACGTCGCTCGCAGCGCGCGACGCCCGCACCGATGCCTGATGCCTCACCGTCACGTCGCCAGCACCGCCGCCGGGCGACGGTGATCTGGGCACTCGACGACCACGCCCTGCGCCGGCTGCCTCTCGCCCGCTTCGTCCGCATCGCCCTCGCCGCGGCGCTCGGCGGGGTCGGCGCGGCGCTGGTCCACGACCAGTCACCGCTGTTCGGTGTGTTGCTGCTCGGCGCGCTGTTCGTCGTCGGTCTCGAATCGTTGGAGCCGCTCTCCCAGGAGATCGACCGCCCCGACCTCACCGACGCCCTGCCGGTCGATCGGGGATGGATCTACGCCCACCACCTCGTCGCATCGGCGGTCCTCATCGCGTTGGCCGCGCTCGTCGGCGCGGCTGCGGCGACCATCGTCGATCCGACGCTGGCACTCGGCGCGTTCGCTGTCGCCATCCCCGTCGCGTGGGCGGGCGCGTCCGGCGCGGTGGTCGTGACGGTGAACGACGCGCCGGCCGCGCCGACCACGACGAACCTCCTCGGCCAACCCAAAGATGCCGAGATGGGGATGGTGCCACCCGAGTTCGCCGGGTTCGGCCAGGCCATGCGGATGGCGGTGCCAGTGATCCTCAGCGCGGCAGGCACCGTCCCCGTGTTCGTCGCCCGGTTCAGCGGCGAAGCGACCGACGTCGCCCGATCGATCGTCGGTGTGAGCATCTTCATCGCCGCGGTCGTGTGGTGGGTGCGCCGCCGCGACTCGTGGGGCACCAAGATGCGAGCATTCCTCGAGGAAGGACGCGCGGCGACCACATGACCTCATCCGATCGACCATCGTCGTCGAGTCGACCACAGTCGAGCTCTCGACGTCACCGTGCCGGGCCGGCGCGCCGACCGCCGACCGCGCCGTCTGGCACCGTCGCCGCGGATGCCGCGGACGACGCGGACGGCACCGATGAGCCCCAGGCGCCGGTCGGCCCCCCGGGCGCCATCGAAGCGGCCGGGCTGACGAAGGAGTACGGCGACGCTGCGGCACTGCAACCGATCGATCTCCGGATCGAGTCCGGCCAGCGGGTGTCGTTGATCGGGCACAACGGCAGCGGCAAGACGACGCTGATCCGGATGCTCGTCGGCATGCTCGAACCGAGTGCGGGCACAGCAAGGGTCGCCGGACACACCGCCGGGTCGATCGAGGCGCGGGCGGCCGTCTCCTACCTCGCCGACCAGCCCGTGTTCTACGACGACCTCAGCGTGTGGGAGCACCTCGAGTACATCTCGCGCATGCACGGCACCGACGACTGGGAGCAGCACGCCGTCGATCTCGTGGAGATGGTGGGGCTGACGCCGCGCATCGACGACCTCCCGACGACGTTCAGCCGCGGGCTCAAGCAGAAGGCGGCGATCGCGATGGCGTTCGTGCGGCCATTCGACGTGATGTTGATCGACGAGCCGTTCGTCGGCCTCGACCGCATCGGGCGCGACTCGCTGCTCGAACTGATCGCCCTCGCCCACGACGACGGAGCGACGATGGTGGTCGCCACACACGAACTGTCGAGCGTGCGAGTGAGCGAGCGGCTGCTCGCGTTGCGTGATGGTTCGCTCGTGTACGACGGCCATCCCGACGACGCCGATCTCGCGGCGCTCACCGAGGGTGCGCCCACAGCCACCGAGTGACCGCCACGCCGGGGTGACGCCGCGGCGACATCGTCGCGACGTCGCGTTCGGACCATTCTGCGTTCCGTCAAGCGTGCGACGCGATCGGTCAGCGTCGTCTAGCATCACCGCCCATGCAGGAGTTCTCTTCGGTCACCGCCTCGTCGTACGACGCCGATGCCCTCGCCCCGCTGCTCAACGAGAAGTCCGCCGAGGGATGGAGCGTCGTCGCCATCGTGTCGGCGGGTTCGAACATCGTCGCCTACCTCGAACGCGAGGCGAGCGAGGATGCGTTCGCAGCCGACACCGCTGACGCTGCGGCGGCCGTGATCGAGACAACTGAGCCGGTAGCCGAGCCCGCCGCGGACGATGTCGCTGACGAGCCGTCGGTCGGCGAAACGTCGGCACCGACGATCGCCGAGGTCGCCACCGCCGTCGCTGCTGCCGACACGGCTGCAGACACGGCAGCGCCCGTCGACGAGCCGGCCGGATGGGCGTCGGCACCGGAGAGCGCCGCGGACACGGCGGTCGACACTGCCGTCGCCGAAACCGAACCCGTCATTGCCGCAACCGAACCGGCCATCGCAGCTGCCGAGCCAGTGGCGCCGGCTGCCGCCGAACCCGCCGCGGCCGAGCCCGCCGCGGCAACGACCGCAGCGACCGAGACCCCAGCCGCACAGCCCGAATCGACGGTTCCCGCCGGCTGGTACGCCGATCCGTCGGGCCGCTTCGAGCTGCGTTACTGGGACGGCACGGCGTGGACCGAGCACGTGTCACGCGCCGGCCAGCAGTTCACCGACCCGCCCGTCGCCTGAGCTGAACACGTCACACCGGGGCCCGTCCCCCGTGTGACATATGGACGTTCGGCCCGAGACGCGGCCGCTGCCATCGCCCTACCCTGACTGCCATGCGCGCCACGTCGATCGGCCACGCCGGCATGCTCATCGAGACCGACGCCGGGTCGATCCTCTGCGACCCCTGGTTCGTCCCGGCATTCTTCGGGTCGTGGTTCGTGTTCCCCCGCAACGACGAGCTCAGCGACGACCTGCGCGAGCGCATCGAGCAGGCGGACTTCCTCTACGTGTCGCACCTCCACGGCGACCACCACGACGAGCCATGGCTGCGCGAGCACCTGCGCCGCGACATCCCGATCCTGCTGCCCGGCTATCCGACACGCGAGCAGCAGCGCACGTTGCAGGCGCTCGGGTTCACCGAGTTCATCCGCACCGTCGACACCGAAGAGATCGAGATCGCTCCTGGGCTGCGGGTGGCGATCCACGTCGAGACCTCGATCACCGACGGCCCTGGTGGTGACTCGGCACTCGTCGTGACCGATGGTCGGACGATCCTCGTCAACCAGAACGACTGCCGCACCGACGACCTCGCCCAGCTCCGCACGCACGGGCCGGTCGACCTGCACTGGCTGCAGTACTCGGGTGCGATCTGGTATCCGATGGTGTACGAGATGCCCGACGACGCGAAGCGCGAGCTGTGCCGGGCGAAGGTCGCGGCGCAGTTCGCGAGGGCGATGCGCTACGTCGAGAACATCGACGCCCGCTACATCGTGCCGAGCGCCGGGCCGCCCGTGTTCCTCGACCCCGAGCTGTTCGGACTGAACGTGATCGACGGCGACGAGATGAGCATCTTCCCCGATCAGCGCGAGTTCCTGGCGCGCCTCGACGCCGCCGGTCGCCACGGCATCTTGAACATTCCGGGCACGACGATCGACGTGACGCCCGACGCGCTCACGGTGACGCACCCCATGTCCGACGACGACGTCGATGCGATCTTCGTCGACAAGCGGGCTTATCTGGAGCGCTACCAGGCCGATTGGAAGCCGTGGCTCGACGACCTCAAGGCGGGCTGGAACCCGCCGACGACCGATCTGCTGGCGACGCTGCAGGAGTGGTGGGAGCCGCTGTTGGCGATGGCGCCGACGCTGCGGGCGCAGGTGGCGGCGAACGTGGTGATCAACGCCGGTGACGTGCCGATCCTCGTGGACTTCCCGAACGGCGAGGTGCGCCGCCACGACGGCGAGGAGTACGCGTTCCGATTCGACATCGCCCGCGAGCTCGTGGAGACCGTCGTTGCCGCGCGAGCGGTGGACTGGAGCAACTCGCTGTTGTTGTCGTGCCGCTTCACGGCGTGGCGCGACGGCGACTTCAACGAGTACGTCTACAACTTCTTGAAGTCGCTGTCGCACGAGCGGATGCGGCGCGCCGAGGCCGAAGTGGTGCGCAAGCTGACGCCGACCGACGTGCTCGAGGCGCTGCACGAACCCGATGTCCGCATCGGTGACTACGTCGTCCAGCGCCGCTGCCCGCACCGCAACGCCGACCTCGCCGCGTTCGGCGAGATCGACGGCTGCGACTTCGTGTGCACGTTGCACGGCTGGCGGTTCGACCTCGAGACCGGGCGCAACAAGACCGCCGTGGACAAGCCGCTGCGCATCCGCCGCGCCACCCCCGACGACCCACCGGCGTAACTGGGAACGTCCACGGCGATCGAGCACGAGGCGAGCACGGCCGCCAGACCGCGGCTGACGGTCACGTCGGCCGCCGACTGACGTTTCCCCACCGCCCAACAGCGGCGAGGGCCGACTAGGTTGATCGCGTGCTCGACCTCGGGATCGACCTGAACGTCTGGCCATGGGTGTGGCTGGGGATCGCCGTGATCTTCGCGGGCATCGAGCTCACGGTGCTTGCCGGGTCGTTCGTGCTGCTCCCGTTCGCCATCTCCGCGTTCGGTGCCGCGCTCCTCGGCTTCTACGAGGTCCCCATCGAGCTCCAGTGGCTCGCCTTCCTCGGCGGTGGCGGTCTGTTGTGGATCATCCTCTACCGATACGCGCAACACTTCGTCGGCGCCAACGAGGTCGCGCCTGGCGTCGGCGCTGACCGCATCGTCGGCCTCGACGGCATCGTCACCGCCGCCATCAACCCCGACGACACCGACCGGCGCGGGCGGGTGACCGTGCACGGCGAGGTGTGGGGTGCGCTGTCGTCGGCCGGTACACCGATCGAGCGCGGGGCCCACGTGCGCGTCGTCGGGGTCAGCGGCACGCGCGCCGTCGTGGAATCGACCGACCGCGAGCCCAACATCACACCGAGCTCGCCGCCGACCGCACCGCCGCCGATCCCGCCCAACGCTCCACCTGATACCAGCACCGGCAACTCGCCAGGAGGTCCTCCATGAACCCGATCGCCATCGTTCTGATCGTCATCGCCATCATCGGCATCGGCGTGCTCGTCGGGTCGGTCAAGATCGTCCGCCCGTTCCAGCGCGGACTCGTCGAGCGGCTCGGCAAGTACAAGACCACGAAGGACCCCGGCCTCAATCTGATCTTGCCGTTCATCGAGACGATGCAGCTGATCGACATGCGCGAGCAGGTCGTCGACGTGCCGCCCCAGGAGGTGATCACGGCCGACAACGTCGTGGTGTCCGTCGACGCCGTCGTCTACTACGAAGCGACGGACCCGCAGCGGCTCGTGTACAACGTCGCCGACTTCTTCGCCGCCATCACCAAGCTCGCCCAGACGAACCTGCGCAACCTGATCGGTGACCTCGAGCTCGACCGAGCCCTCACGTCGCGCGACACGATCAACCACCAACTGCGCGAGGTGCTCGACGACGCCACCGACAAGTGGGGCGTACGCGTGGTGCGCGTCGAGATCCAGCGGATCGATCCACCGCCGGACATCGTGTCCGCGATGCACGCCCAGATGCGCTCCGAGCGCGACCGGCGAGCGACCGTGACCGAGGCCCGGGGCTACCAGGAAGCGGCGATCGCCCGCGCCGACGGCGAACGCGAGGCGACCGTGCTCACCGCGCAGGGCCGCCGCGAGGCAGCGATCCTCGACGCCGAAGGCCAAGCCCAAGCGATCGAACTGCGTGCCCGCGCCGACCGCCTCCGCCTCGAGCTGATCGGGCAGGGCGAAGGCGTCGCCGCCAAGGCACGTCTCGAGGGGATCAAGTCCGCCGGCGCCGACCGTGCTGTGCTCACCGTCGAGTACCTACAGGCGCTCGAACGGATCGGTGACGGCCGGGCGACGAAGCTCGTCATCCCCGCCGAGTTCTCCGGGCTGCTCGGCACGGTCGCCGCGCTCACGGCTGCCGCGGTCGACGACGACACCGACGACGAGGTGCGCCCGCGGGAGGGTCTTCCGGTCCCCGACGACGACGAGCGGGTCAACCTTCCCGAGCCCGATCGCTCCGAGACGAGGGCGAGCTGAGTGGTGCGCCGCGAGGACGCTCCCGTCGCCGGGTGGTACCCGGACCCGCGGAACCGGATGGTGCTGCGCTGGTGGGACGGCCTCGACTGGACCGAAGCACGTCGCGCCCCACCGAGTGACGCCGAGTTGCTCGCCCATCGGGTGGCGCAGCAAGACGCCCAGCGCAGCGCCGCCATATTGCAGGCGGCGAGCAACGCTCCGGTGTCGGCACCGGGCACGGCGGGGGGCGGGTACGGCCGGCCGGCGAGCACTGCCGCGGCTGCCACGTCATCGGTCGACACGCGCCAGGTCGTGGAGGAGGTGCGCAACGTCGCCCGCAGCGAGATCGACCGCGCCGCCGACCTGTTCACCCAGCGGGCGCGGGCGATGCAACGCGACATCACGCCGCTCGTGTCGGAGTACACGAACCGGATCATCCGGTGGGTCCGGTTCGCGGTGATCGCCGCTGTCGTGCTGCTCGTCGCCTACTTCGTGTTCCAGGTGATCGCCCAAGCGAGCCTGTTCGACTGGATCGGCGACCGCATCGACAACATCTTCAACGACTCCGACGGCGGCTAGCGCGCCGCGGAACCATCCTCTGCCCCAAAATGTGTCCGGTTCATCACGCTGAGCGACACGCCACGGACAGATTTGGGGGTCGGCGCGGTGTCAGTCGCCGTGGACCCACACGGGGGTCTTCATCGGCATCAGGTTGTTCGCCCAGATCCAGTCCATCGCCGGCACGCTGACGCGCACGCAACCGTGTGACGCGGGATAGTTCGGGATGCTGTTCGATCCGTGGACGGCGACACCGCCGACGAAGTACTTCGGCCGGTAGATCTGGCCGAGGTCGCCCTCCCACCAGCCTTCGGGGCGCTCGCGGTTGACACGATGCAGCCCGCTCGGGGTGAGGGACACGCCGCTGATCATCTCGCCCGGCGTGTTCTGGTCGGCTTCGGTGTAGCTCTCGCCGTTGCCGGTCGACGTGTTGAGGATCCACGCCGTCTGACCGTCGATGACGAAGAACAGCAACTGGCGGTCCTTGTCGACCTCGATCAGCGTGCCGGAGTCGGCGCGGGCGATCGGGCGCAGCGTCTGATTGGTGAGGGCGTCGGCCGTCGCCTGGTCGACGCGACCGTCGGCGTCGAGGCCCATGTACTTCTCGAACGCCATGACCGCCTGGCGCGTGGTGAGGCCGTAGCCACCGTCGACGCCCTGCAGCCAGAAGCCGAGGTCGAGCAGACGCTGCTGGATGCGCGCCGTCTCGGCGCCGCCGTTGCCCCCGACCGCCTGCAACGGCGGATCGACGACGGGCACTGCGACCCAGTTCGCGGGGATGGCGACCGTCGTGGTGGTCGCCTCGGTGCTCGGAGGCACTGTGGGAGCTGGGGTGGTGGTCGGTGCCTCGGTCGTCGGCGGCGCGACGGTGGTCGTGGTGGTCTCGGCGACGGACGTGTCGAGCGCCGACGAGTCGGTCGTGTCATCGAGGGCATCGGCTCGACCGTCGATGCCGAGCGCTCCTCCGGCGCCACCACTGCCCGCACCGCTCGTGACCGCGGTGGCACAACCGACGAGCGCGCTGCTGACGGCGAGGAGGGCCCCGAGGGCGATCGTGCGGCGACGAGCAACCACGGTCGGTGAGCCTAACGGCGGGATCGGTGACCGTCTCGGCATGTGGACCACGACGCCACTGTCAGGCACCCGGCACCCACGGCGGCAACCGGACCGGCCGACGGTCGAGACGCGCCGGATCGAAGCGCTCGACGAGGTTCGCCAACTCCAATCGCTCGCCCTGTTCAGCGAGGCCGAGCGACACGCCGATCCAGTGCACGACCTGATCGAGCGCAACGTCGGCGGCAGCGAGGTCGGGCAGCGTCACGGCCAGACCGCGTCGCTTGGCGAGGCGGGCGCCGGTGACGTCGAGAACCAGCGGGACGTGGAGGTAGGCGGGCTGTGCGAGGCCGAGCAGTCGCTGGAGATGGATCTGGCGCGGCGTCGACGACGTGAGGTCGTCACCGCGGACGACCTCCGTCACGCCCTGGGCCGCATCGTCGACGACGACGGCGAGGTTGTACGCGGGAACGCCGTCGTTACGGCGCAGTACGACGTCGTCGACGACACCGGTGACGTCGCCCGCGAGCCGGTCCGTGAACGCGACCATCGCGCCGCCGCCCCGGAGGCGCAGCGCCGGCGGACGCCCGGTCGCCCGGCGACGGGCGCGTTCGGTAGCTGACAGGTTGCGACACGTGCCGGGATAGGCGCCCGGCGGTCGGTCCGGTGCTCCATCTGGCCGTCCGTGGGGCGGTCCATGGGGCGCGCTCGCTGCGGCGGCGATCTCCTGGCGGATCTCGCGGCGGGTGCAGAAGCATTCGTACACGAGATCCTGCGCGGCGAGTGCGTCGATCGCCGCCTCGTACCGAGCGAACCGCTCGCTCTGGCGCACGACGTCTCCGGACCACGTGATCCCGATCGCGCCGAGGTCGCGCAGCTGTGCCTGCTCGCGGTCCGGGTTCGCCTGGTGGAGGTCGAGGTCCTCCATCCGCACGATGAGGTCGCCACCACCAGCGTGTGCCGAGAGCCAGGCGACGGCAGCCGTACGCAGGTTGCCGAGGTGGAGATCGCCCGTCGGCGAGGGTGCAAACCGTCCGGTCGTCACGATCTCCTACAGTCTGACGCATGCGGTGCCCCAGCTGTGACGTCGAGGTGTCACCGCACCAGCGCTTTTGTTCGGAGTGCGGTGCCCCCCTGACGCCGACCTCAGCCGTCGATCCCGCGCTCGCCACGCAGCAGATCGAGGCGCAGGCAGCGCCCAACGAGTCCGACGACGACAGCAAGACCGCCGACGAAAGCGAAGCCGGCAAGGGCGGCGCGGAGCGCGAGGTCGGTGCCGACGATCCCGTACCGGCGACGGCGATCGACGCCGACCTCGACACACAACCCATCCACACGCAACCCCTCGACACGCAACCGGTGCCGCCGACGGCGATCGACGCGGATCTCGACACACAACCGCTCGACGCCCAGCCCGGCGCCGACGTGGCCGACCTCGGTGGGCACGACATCGACGAGCACGGCATCGAGGATCAGCCGTCCGCTGTCGCCGCCGACGAGCTCGTCACCGAACCGATCGAGCGGTTGCCACCTCCGTCGTGGGTGGACGCGACACCGACCACGCCGCTCGTCGTCGGCACGTACGTCGACGATGTCGTCATCACGCGCACCGAGGAGATCCCCGCACTCTTCGACGGGTCACCGGACCTCACCGACTACCCCGCGCCACGCCAACCGTTCCGCTTGCGCGTCAGCTTCCTGCTCTCGCTGTTCGCCGCCGTCGCCATGGTCATGGCCACCGTGGCCGACGTCATCGACATCCGCACGACTCGACCGGCGTCGGGCATCGGTACCGGCACACGCACGTTGGAGGATCTCGGCTCCAATCTCGGGCTCGCCGGATTCATCGGCGTCTCCGTGATGGTGCTCGGTGCGCTCGCGTCGTGCTTCGGCCTCCGCTGGGCGGCGGGGCTCGCCGCGGGTGCCGGGCTGGCCGTCGTCGGCTGGGCGGGCGTCGTGATCGGGCTCGCCGAACTCCCGATCGCCGTCGCCGAGTCGATCACCCGCACGTCGTCGGAATCGTTCACGCTACGCGTCACCCGCGACCTCGGATGGTGGCTCGCCGTGGTCGTCGGGATCATCGGCCTGCTCGTGTTCGTCGCTGCGCTCCGCCTCATCGGCTCGGGCGGGCATCGCGCGCTCAACCCGATCATCGCCGCGGTCACCGCCCTCGCCGCAGTGGTGCTCGCTGTCGGACCACTCGTGCCGGTGGGCACCGCCGTGTTCGCCGACAACTTCCGCTCGACGGACCCCGAACGCGACCTCCCGACGGCATTCTTCGCCGGGCGGCTCGGACAGGTCGCGCTGATCGCGTTCGCCGGCGTGGCCGGGATGCTCATCGTGCGCTCGTTCGGGCTCGGGTTCGCCGCCGGCGGTGTCAGCGTCGCGACGTGGATGTGGGCCAGCTCGCTCGCCGAGCTCGGCAGCAACCCGGTGGGCATCGCCGTCTCCAACCCGGGGTCGGCGAGCACCGTGCCCCACGCCGTGACCAACGTCGGCATGGTGGCGACGTTGACCTGCCTCTTGGTGGCCGCGATCATGGCGACGTGGCGTCTCAACCGCCGCGTCGAGCCTCAGTGAGGGTCCGTTCGGGCCAGATCGCCGTCACGTAGAGTCCAGCGATCGACACCGACCTGCTCATCGCTGGAACGATCGTCGTCGTGCGGCTGTTCTTGCCGCTGGCGATCTTGCGCTTCCCCCTTCCGGCGATCGTCGCCGCACTCGTGATCGATGCCGCCGACCAGACGATCCTCCAGCAGCACACGGACCTGTCGCTCGCCAACTACCAGAACTTCGACAAGGCGCTCGACATCCACTACCTGTCGATCGCCTATCTGGCGGTGTATCGGAACTGGGCGGACCCGTTCGCCGTCGGCGTCGCTCGCTTCCTCTGGTACTACCGGCTCGTCGGCGTGGCGCTGTTCGAGATCTTGCACGACCGGTGGTTGCTGTTCGTGTTCCCGAACACGTTCGAGTACTTCTTCATCGCCTACTGCGCAGTGCAGACGCAGTGGGACCCGCGCCGCATGAGTCACCGGGCCGTCGCCGGGTTGGCGGCGTTCATCTGGGTGTTCATCAAGTTGCCCCAGGAGTGGTGGATCCACATCGCCCAGAACGACTTCACCGACTTCATGCACGAGACCGTGTTCGGGGTCGACCCCGAGACGCCGTGGTCGGAGGCGTTGACGAACCGCCCGCTCGTGACCCTGCTGCTCGTCGCCGCGATCGCCGGGCTGGTCGCCGCCGGCTTCGCACTCCGCTCCCGCCTGCCCGAACGCGACTGGAAGTTCCGCTTCGACATGGATCGCACCGACGCACCCGTGCGGCGCAGTGGGCCGGCATGGACCACGCTGCGCTGGTCGCTGATCGAGAAGCTGGCACTGATCGGGCTGATCGGAACGATCTTCACGAGCGTGCTCGACATCGACGCGACCGCGGCGCAACTCGTCGGCGCGACGTTGCTGCTCGTGTTCGTCAACGCGGGGCTCAGCGGCTGGCTGTCGCGGCGTGGGATCTCGTGGTCGTCGCTCGGCATCGAGTTCCTCGTGATCGGCATCGCCAATGCCGTGTTGTTGAGCGTGTACGCCGGGCTCGTCGGCGACGGGCGGCTCGAGCGCGGCGTGTCGCTGTTCTTCGGATTGCTGCTGACCGTGCAGATCGTGCTCTTCGACCGCTACCGCCCAGCACGCGACGGCGACGCGATCGATGCCGTCGGCGTGGGAACGCCCGCACCCCAACCGTCGATCTGAGCCTCCGCAGCTCGCCCGTCCCGTTCTGGGGCAGAATCCTCTCGGAAACCGGAACGAATCCGCCCCAGAAGGTCCACACGCGGGGTGGACGGGGCGTCAGATCAGACTCGGGCGAGGGCGACGGGGAGGCCGGGCGCGTCGGCGCGGGTGCGGAAGATCGAGCCGCGGCGATCCGGGTCGTCGGTGTTGTCGCCAGTGACGATGTAGAGGTCGCGGCGATCGGCGCCGCCGAAGCACAAGCTGGTGACCATCCGGGCGGGCACCTCGACGCGGCCGACCTCGGTGCCGTCGGGGCCGAAGCCGCGGATCGCGCCGGAACCCGACACGTCGGCCACCCAAACGGTGCCGGCCTCGTCGACCGCCAGCCCGTCGGGCGACACGTCGTCGGCGGCGACGAACAGCCGCCGGTTGGCGACGTCGCCGTCGGCGTAGTCGTGTGCCCAGATCCCGACGACGGTGTCGGAGTGGTACAGCGTCGCGCCGTCGGGTGAGAAGCCGATGCCGTTGGTGAGCGAGATGTCGCCGTAGAGCTCACGGGCCGTGCCGTCGAGCTCGATCAGCCAGGTCTCGCCCGGGGTTCGTTCGCCGTCGGTGGAGAACGGGTTGGAGCGCATCGTGGCGCAGATGACGCGACCTGCGGCGTCGGCGATCAGGTCGTTGAGGCCCGGTGCGTCGGGGGCGAAGACGATGCGCGACTCGCCGTTGCGGACGTGGCTGATGTCGCGTCCGGAGATCACGATGCCTCCATCCGCGTGGAGGGCGATGCCGCCGACGCCGCGGCGCTTGGGCACGACGACGTCGATCGTGCCGTCGGGAGCGAGTCGCCGCACGCCGCCGTCGTGGACGTCGGAGAAGTAGAGCGCGCCGTCGGCGTCGACGCGCGGCCCCTCGACGAGTCCGTATCCGCTGGCGATCATCTCGAGCTCTGCCATCGCCCGATCGTACGACTCGTGCACCGCCACCTCGCACGGGCGCCGGCGAAACGAACACAGCGAGGGTGCGGCGCGGGCGCGAGCATGTGCGCGCGTAAATCCGCGATCTCGGCACGGTCCGGCAGTACGTTCGTGGCATGGGCCGCCCGAGAACGTTCCGGGAGCATCGTGTGGCGACGGCGATCCGGCTGCCCGAGTCGGTGCACCGCCGACTGCATCAGGCCGCCGCCGATCGCGATGTCTCGGCGAACCTCCTCGTCACGAGAGCCATCTGCGACTACCTCGACCGACTCCCGTGCGTCGACGACGTCCTGAAGCCGCACGATGGCGTCAAGAGCGGGGGCGCTGGATGAGCGTCACTCCCATCTCCGCGGGCCGCGCCGGTCGGCCCCGCCGCCCCACCGCGACCGCTGAGTTCGGGTCGGGTCGTCGCGAGGGCCACGACGCCACCGCCTTCTACGACCGCTTCGTGGCGCCCGACATCTCGGCCGATTCCGAGATCCACCGGACCGATGCTCTCGACGTGATCCACACCCACGACGCGAGGCGAATGGACGCAGTGGCGTCGAACTCGGTGGCGCTCGTGGTCACGTCACCGCCGTACTTCGCTGGCAAGCAGTACGAGGTGAGTCTCGGCGTCAACGGTGTGCC
>CAZQCP010000062.1:3303-16160 GCA_964592115.1 uncultured Ilumatobacteraceae bacterium | reverse complement strand
CGCACGAGCACAGCCCTTCGCACGAGCACGCCGACCCGCACGAGCACACGGCACGTCGCTCCTAAGGTGGAGCCGTGAGCGATCGGGTCGAGCGCGAGACGTTGCGCGTGACCCCGTCGGTCGGCATCCCGCTCGACGAGATCACGTTCCGCTACGAGACGAGCGGCGGCGCCGGCGGCCAGCATGCCAACCGCTCCCACACCCGCGTCGAGCTCAGCTTCGATGCCGCGGCGAGTCCGTCGCTCAACGCCGCGCAGCGCGAGCGGGTCGTCACCAAGCTGGGGAGCATCGTCAACGTCGGTGCCGTCGACTCCCGCTCGCAGACCCGCAACAAGGAGATCGCTCTGGATCGCCTCGCCGCGAAGCTCGCCGCCGCGCTGCACGTCGATCCGCCGCGGCGCCCGACGCGACCGACGAAGGGGTCGGTCCGGCGGCGACTCGACACCAAGCAGCAGGCGAGCAGACGCAAGCAACTGCGACGGCGACCGACGGCTGACGACTGATTCCCCTGAGACTGCCGGCTGAAGCCTGTCGGCTGACCGGCCCTCGATCGCATCCGTACCGGCGGCCGGGCTCGACGGGCTCAGACCCGTTCGAGCGCGTCGTGCGGCTGGGGCGGCACACCCACCTCGATCTCGTCGCCGGGCGCGACGCGTCCGGATCGCACGACCACGCCCATCACGCCGGCCTTCAATACGACAGCTCCAGCGTCACGAACCCGGAACTCGCCCAACAGCCCTGGCGTGAGCAAACCAGGTGGGCGCCGACATGGTTCACGATCCCCGTTCCGCCACCAGTGATGTTCAGGCGCGAACGTCGACGATTACGCTTCACCATGGAAGTGCCCTTCTGGTTGTGGACTTGAACTCTCGACAAGCTCAAGTTTCCCGCACCAGAAGGGCGTTTTCGCGGACGCGCCGACCTCAACCCCCGACCACTACTGAACAGGGCGGGCTAACGATTGCATCCGGGGTCAGACACCACATGCAACAGCACACATGACGTTGGCCGGCCTGGCGCTGGTGCGTTGTTGCATGTGGTGTCTGACCCCGGATGCAATCGTCTGATCGCGACGGCGGAGGGGCAGTCAGGTCGCTGTCGAGAGCACCTCGGCGAGGTTGTCGAGTTGCTGCTTGTAGCCCCACTTCATGCCGAAGGCAGCCATCTTCGCCTTCGATCCGATCTGGTTGATGGCCACGTGGAGCGTGACGTGTGTCGTGCCGTCGGCGTGGGCGAGCGTGATGTCGTTCACGTGGTGGATCGTGGTCGTCGCCTCCTCGCCCTCGGTCCACGAACGGGCGTCGTACGTCAGCCGGCGCTGGGCGTCGACGACCGAGATCGTGCCCGCCATCGGCCACCTCGTGCCCTGGTACTTGCCCATGCCTTCGCCGGCTTCGGTGACGATGTGGAGCGAGCCGCCGACCTGCAGGTCGATCTCGCACTCGGTGACCGTCGTGTTCTTCGGTCCCCACCACTGTCGAAGGCGATCGGCTTCGGTCCACGCCCGCCATACGGCGTCGAGATCAGCGGGGTAGCTCCGTTCGAGGTGGATCTCCTTCTTGCGCTTCAGCAGTTTGGTGATCATCGATTCAGCTCGTGACATGGTGTGGGAGTCATGCGGTCGCCTTGGTGACGATCGAGCTGATGCGAGCCTCCGTTGGCTCGTCGAGCTCGGTCAGGAACCACGCCGATCCCATCAGCTGGTCCGCTGCGCCGTCGTCCGGGGCGAGGTTGGCGTGCTCGGTCAGTCCGAACGTGACGTAGCGGTCGTCGTCGACGCGGAAGAAGCACAGCACGGGGCTGCGCTTCGACGCGGCATAGCCGGGCATCCCGTACCACAGGCGAGGTACGAGATCGGGCGAGCTGGCTAGCACGAGCTCATGCAGTCTCGCTGCGACGTCGCGGAACGCGGGGAGATCGGCGATCTTGGCGCGCACTGCGGCATCACCGTCTTTCGTGTCAACCATGGTCGGGTCCTTTCGTATCGCTGGCGAGGAATAGTCCGAGGGAGTCCAGCCGTGCTTCCCACGTGCGCTCGAACGACTCGACCCAATCGACGATGTGGTCGAACGGTTCGGCGCACAACGAGTAGATGCGTTGGCGGGCGACGGCGTGGCGTTCGACGATGCCTGCGTCGCTGAGGACACGGAGGTGCTTCGACACCTGGGGCTGGCGGATGCTGAGCGCATCGGCGATCGCCGTCACCGAGGTCGGCCCGCCACGCAGGTGCTCGACGATGCGCAGTCGGCTCGGCTCACCGAGGGAAGCGAACAAGGTGGCCTGCACGGGCAACGACGGTAGATCAGCTCACATATTCCTGTCAAGGAATGTGTCCCTGTATCTCTTGACGTACAACCAAGTGGTTGTATATTGGAGATGTGGCCGACGACGCCGAGCGCACCGAGCAGCGCACCAACGAGCACGAGGAACGGGCGGACGCGCTGTTCCACGCGCTCGCCGATCGGACTCGTCGCGACATCCTGCGGCGGGTGATGGTCGGCGAGCACTCGGTGTCCGCACTCGCCGCGAACTACGACATGTCGTTCGCCGCCGTGCAAAAGCACGTCGCGGTGCTCGAACGCGCCGGCCTGCTCACGAAGCGCCGCAATGGTCGCGAGCAGCTCGCCCACGGCGAAGTCGACGCGGTGCGGTCGGTCGCCTCGATGCTCATCGAGCTCGAGGCGCTCTGGCGCGGCCGCATCGATCGCATCGACGAGCTGATCGCGCTCGATGTCGCCCGCCCGGCTCCCTCCATGCCGATCCCGATCCCCAACCCTGATCCCGATCCCCGACCCTGATCGTGATCTCAACCCTGATCCCCAATCCCCATCCCAACCATCCCAAACCAGCACAGCAGACCAGGAGTCATCCCATGCCCGTCACCGACGTCACCCATGACCTCGACACACGCACCCTCGTCATCACCGCCGAGTTCGCCGCTCCCGTCGAGCGCATCTGGCAGGTCTACGCCGACCCGCGCCAGCTCGCGCAGGTCTTCGGCCCGCCGACGTATCCGGCGACGTTCGTCGAACACGACCTCACACCTGGCGGGCGCGCCCACTACTTCATGACCTCACCAGAAGGTGAGAAGTACTACGGCTGGTGGAAGGTGACCGCCGTCGACGAACCGCACAGCTTCGAGTTCGACGACGGGTTCGCCACCGACGACACGTTCGCGCCGGCCGAGGACATGCCGGTGTCGAAGAACATCTACGCGTTCGAAGCGATCGAGAGCGGCACCCGCGCCACGTTCACGAGCAGCTACGACTCCGCGGAAGCGCTGCAGAAGGTGCTCGACATGGGTGTCATCGAGGGCGCATCGCTGGCGATCGGCCAGATCGACGACCTCCTCGCCGCGTGAGCCAAGCAACGGCTGGGGACAGGCCCCAGCCGTTGCTTCTTTTCCACAGGTCTCGTTACGCGGCCACTTGAAGCCCCGCCGCCGGGCCGAACCGGTAGCTCGACGACGTGATCGATCCCATGAACGCGTCCTCGTGGTACGTGCGCACACCGCGGTCGCCTTCGGCGGCGCCGACGGCGACCATCAACGGGATCAAGTGGTCCTCGGCGGGGTGGCTGTGACGGGCGCTCGGCGCGCGGTCCCACTCCAGCAGTCGCGCCGACCGCTCGGTGAGCGGAGCGTCGACGAGCGTCTCGGTGAGCCAGCCGTCGAACTCACGCGACGCGACGGCCCCGGTCGGTCCGAAGTCGCGCAGGTTGTGGTAGCTGAGCCCGCTGCCGATGATGACGATGCCTTCGTCACGCAGCGGGGCGATCGCCCGCCCGGCGGCGAGATGGGCGGCGGGGTCGTAACCGTGCTTGATCGACAGCTGCAGGATCGGCACGTCGGCGTTCGGATACGACACGTAGAGCGGAGCGAACACCCCGTGGTCGAATCCGCGCCGATCGTCGTAGCGGACCGGGATGTCCGCGTCGCCCAGCAGTTCGCCCACGCGAGAAGCCACGTCGGGTGCTCCCGGCGCGGGGTACTGGATGTGGTACGTGAACTCGGGAAAGCCGCCGTAGTCGTAGAGCATGGGCGGATTGGGGTGCGTCTGCACGGTGAACTCCGACTGCTCCCAGTGGCCGGACACTGCGAGGATCGCCCGCGGCGTGACGCCGAGCTCGTGGGGGATCGCCTGCAGCGACGCCTCGAGGTTGCTCAGGTCGCCGGGCATCTGATCCTTGATCCACGGCCAGGGGCCGCCGCCGTGAGAGATGAAGTAGGTCGGCAGTCGTGTGTCGTCGTGTGCCATGGAATCCCCGATCGTTGCCGCAGCAGTGGGTTAAATCGTGAAGTGAACTCTATCTGTGTTCACTTAACGATGCAACTAACCACAGCCACCCGACTGGGCAAGACCCGCGCGCTCGTCCGCGGAACGGTCGGGGCTCAGTGGCTGACGCCACCGTCGACGTCGACCTCGCCCGACTGGAACACACCGAGCGCACCCTTGCTCGCGTTCGAGAACTTGTGGGTGACGATCAGGTACAGGCCGTCCTCGTCGAAGCTGAACTCGACGTAGCCGCCCTGTGCCGGCTGCAGGTCCAGTGCCTGGGCGCCGCCTTGGCGCTCGTCGGGTTCGAGTAGCAGCGTGCCTTCCTTGTACACCGTGTCGAACACCGTGCCGACGATGTGGAACGACGAGTTCTCGCTCGGTCCGGCGTCGAGCACCCACGCCCTGATCCGCTCGCCGGTCTCGACCCGGATCGGAGCGTGGAAGTACTGGTTGACGTATCCGTTGAACACGACGGCATCCCAGCGATCGTCGAGCATCTTGGTCAGGTCACCCGGCTCGTCCATCGGTCCCGTGTAGAGCTCCGACTGGACGAAGATGTACTCGTGGTCGACCTCGGGCAGGTCGGGCGGGTCGATGATGATGGCACCGAACATGCCGTTGCCGATGTGATGGATCGCCGGCGACGTGCCGCAGTGGTACATGAAGATCCCGGCGTACTTGGCCTCGAACTGGTAGACGAGCTCCTCGCCGGGGCCGATCGTGCGCATCTCGTCGTTCCACGCCACCTTCGAGGCGTGGAAGTCGAGCGAGTGCCCGATCTTGCCCTCGTTGCGCAGCGTCACGGTGAAGATGTCGCCGACCTTGCCGCGCAGGATCGGTCCGGGGAACTGGTTGTCGAAGACCCACATCTCCTGGGTCACCCCCGGCGCGACCTCCATGACGACCTCGTTGGCGATCATCGTGATCTCGTGTTCGGTGCCGCCGGGTGCGGGCTCGAGCGTCGGGTCGAACGGCTTCCAACCCTCGTCGGGTGTGGCGTTGAAGTCGATCGCCGCGAAGTCGCCATCGCTCGTCGTGTCATGGCCAGCAGCGACATGGTCGCCGTCGGAGGTGCTCGTGCCGGTGACGTTGATCTTCATCTCCATGCCGGCTGCTCGGTGACCGGCGACCGTGCACCAGGCAGCGACCGACTCGGTGAACGGCCCGACCGTGATCGATTCGCTCTGTCCGGGATCGAGCATCGCCGTGGTGTCGACGCCGTTGACCGCGAAGTCGTGGGGCATCACGCCCGTGTTGGTCACGTTGAACGTGACCACGGCACCAGGAGCGACGTCGATCGCTGCGGGCTCGATGAACAGGTCACCGAGGACGACGTCGACGGTCATCGTCGCCTCGGCCGCCGGTGCCGCGCCACCCACTCCGAGCGGCGCGCCGCCCGGCGCGTCGGCGCCGTCGGGACCGCAACTCGCGATCACCAAGCCGATCGTCACCACGATCGCGCCAACGGCGTACCGCCACGGTGCTCTGCTTCGACTCGTCGGGATTGTCGTCGTTGACATCGCAGCCCTCCAGGGGAAAACGTGTGTCACCTGAGTGTCCGCCTCGATAGCGACAGCGGGTACGGCCGAAGGTCCCATCTGCGGTCACGTGCCGCACGTCACGGTCGGATCGCCCGTTCGGTCGCCTGTTACCGTTCGTCCATGGCGCGAACTGGGGGATGCCTCTGCGGACAGGTCACCTACGAGATCTCGGGTGACCTCATCGCCACAGCGGTCTGTCACTGCGATCACTGTCAACGTCAGAGCGGCGGCGCCTTCTCCGTCAACCTGGTCGTGCACGAGAGTCAGCTGGCGGTGACCGGCGAGCTCAGCACCTACGAGGACCGCGGCGAACACGGCGACGCGGTCTACGTCCATCGCCGTTTCTGCGGTAACTGCGGGTCGCCGATCGTGTCGGCACTCGTGGAGCCGGCTGGTGTGTTGGCCGTCAAGGCGGGCACGCTCCACGACCGTTCCGAAGTCACGCCGACCGTCGAGGTGTGGTGCGATCACCGTCAGCCGTGGGTCGAGCTCCCCGGCATGACGGCGTCCCTCGCCCGCGAGTAGCTCACCGCCGCCCGTCGTGGTGAAGGCGTGATCACCGTGCGGCGAGTGGCCGCACACTGTTCACGAGTTCGCGATGCGGCGGCGCGGGTCGGTCAAGGATTCGAGTTCGCCGCGGACTCGGTTCGCTTGCTGCGGACCATGCGGTCGAATCCGATCGCCATCCCCGGGTCGGGACGTTCGGCATCGAGTTGACGTCGGCGCACCTTCAACAAGTCGGTCCGCGTACAGATGCCGACCAGTCGGCCGTTGGCGCCGACGACCGGCACGTGCTCGATGTGCTCCTCGACCATCAGCGCCAACGCGGCCTGTGCCGTGTCGTTCGTCGTGACCGTCAGCACCTGCTGCTCGTCGGAGTGGTCCAAGAACGGCTCGGTGTCCGGGCGCTGGTCGCGCAGGACGTCACCGCGGGTGCAGATGCCGACGAGGCGTCGGTCGGTATCGACGATCGGGTACGCACCGTGTTGCCCCGCGGCAAAGCGGTGGCGAGCGTCGCCGACGGTCGCATCGTGGGCGAGGACCGCGACGTCGGGCGACATGATCTCGCCGACGTTGATGTGCATGAAGGGATCTGCGCCGTAGTGGCGGCCGATGTTGAGTCCGCGGCGCCGCAGCTTCTCCGTCATCAAGCTGTCGCGGTTGACCGCCGAGTAGACGAGGTCGGCGATGACGCTGGCGAGCATCAACGGCAAGATCACGTCGTAGGCGCCGGTCAGTTCGAACACGAACACGATCGCCGTGAACGTCGCCTGCGTGGATGCACCGAACGTGGCCGCCATCGCCACGACGGCGAACGCTCCGATCGGCACGTCCGGCCCGGGGAGCACCACGTTGAGTCCTTCGCCCACGACCGTGCCGAACGAGGAGCTGATCAGCAGGATCGGTGCCAACGTGCCGCCAGACGTGCCTGACCCCAATGCCATCCACCAGGCGGCGAGCTTGGCGACGGCGAGCACGGCAACCGTGCCGACGGCGAGGCGGGCGTTGAGCACGTCGTCGATCGCGTCGTAGCCGACGCCGAGCGCGCGGGGCACGAACATCCCGACGGTGGCGAACCCGATCGCGCCGATCGCCGGATGCCAGAAGTCGCTGACGGGGAGGCGGCGATAGAGATGTTCGATGCCGAACAAGCCGCGGCTGATGACGATCGCCAGCAGTCCGCAAGCGATGCCGAGGAGGGCGAACGCGGGGAGCACGTCGAGGCCGGCCAGATCGTGATGCGGCACCGAGAACAGTGGGCCTTCCTCGAACAGTGCGCCGTGGAGTGCGCCGGCGATCGACGTTGCGACGACGAGCGGGATCAGCGCTCGCGCCGAGAACTCGAACAACAACAACTCGATCGCCAGCACCACCGCGGCCAGCGGAGCCCCGAACGTCGCCGACATGCCCGCCGCGGCGCCGGCGGCGAGCAGGATCTTGCGCTCCGACGGCGTCACCGGAAGGACCTGGCCGATCAGCGACCCGAACGATCCGCCGGTCACGATGATCGGGCCTTCGGCTCCGAACGGTGCGCCTGTGCCGATGGCGATCGCCGCCGAGATCGGCTTCGCGATCGCGGTGCGTGGGGCGACTCGACTCTGCTTCGTGAGCACCGCCTCCATCGCTTCGGGGATGCCATGTCCGCGGATCAACGGTGCCCACTTGGCGAGGAGGCTGATCAGGATCGCTCCGCCGACGGCGGCGAGGTACAGCGTCCAGTTGGGGTCGAGCGTCGACAGTGAGCGGTGCTCGGTGTCGAACTGGTGGAAGAGCACGACGTTTGTGATGATGTCGATCAGATGCACGAGCACCCATGCCGCGCCACCGCCGGCGAACCCGAGGATCGCCGCGAGGCCCACGAGGACCGCCAGCCGTTTCGTCGACCGCTCTATCTGCACGTCCATCAAGAGTATCGTGACACGATATGAATGCCTCGCCGAGGAAACTCACCGACGACGACTTCGCGCGGCTGCTCGGGTTTCGCGACGGTTTGCGACGCTTCTTGCACTGGAGCGAGTCGCAGGCGAAGGAGGTCGGTCTGACATCGGCGCAGCATCAGCTGCTGTTGGCCATCCGCGGGCACGGCTCGCCACCGTCGATCGGTGACGTCGCCAGCCATCTCCTCCTGCGTCACAACAGCGCGGTCGAACTCGTGGATCGTGCGGTGTCTGCTGGCCTCATCGACCGCGTCGACGACGCGGAGGACCAGCGCGTGGTTCGCCTCGCGCTCACCGAGCACGGACGCGAGTGCGTCGATGCGTTGGCCGGCGCCCATCTCGAAGAGCTCGCTCGCCTCCGCAACCGCTTCGATGCGCTGTGGGCGGAGCTGCCCGGCGACGCCTGACGCAGCCTGTGGAAAAGAAGCAACGGCTGGGGCCCGTCCCCAACCGTTGCTTGATCCGCTCGTGAAGCGACGGCGGACGAACGGCTGGGGTCAGTCGTCGACATCGTGTTTGACGATCTCGCCGGTCGCGGCGTCGATGTAGAACTCGACTTCGGGACCGTTCCGGCGTCGCACGACGACCTCCCACACGACGCGCGAATCCTCGGTGTCGAGGTCGGCTTCGATCAACTCGCTGCCGGGTTCGGCCTCGGCCGCGATCGTGATCGCTTGCTCGATCGTCACCGCCGGGGGCGTCGACGCGATCGCGGGGATCGACTCCGAGTCCTGTGCGACGACCTCACCGGTCGCGATCGAGACGTAGTGCTCGATGCCGGTGCCGTCGTCGCGGCGCACGAGCACTTCCCACACGGCCTCGCCGCGCTCGTTGCCGCGACCGATCTCGATCGCCGTGCCCGGCGTGGTGGCGACCGCCACAGCGATCGCGCCGAATGCGTCGATCTCACCGGCCGGCACCGGGCCCGCGTCGGTCGCTTCGGTCGCGTCGGTCGCGTCGGTCGCATCCGTGGCGGCGGCCGGACTGGTGGGTTCCGTCGCCGACGTCGAAGCAGAATCGGCGGTCGTGGGGTCGATGATGACAGTCGTGTCCGCGGACGCGTCGGTCGCCGGGGTCGATGTCGACTCCTCGCTGCAGCTCACGGCGACCGCGCAGAGCCCGCACAGGGTCACCATCGCTCGGACGATGCTCCTTCGGTGGACCGCACCGGTGCCGGAGCTGGCGTGAGAAGCATCTGGCTGGCTGGTCATGGTGGACCACCTCGCGTCGGGCATTCGATGATCGAGCGACTGCGGATGACGTTTGCACTCACCGTAGGCGACCAGCACGTGCAGCGCCATCAGCCCCGCAGCACCAAGACATGTCCGCGTGATCACGCTCAGCGAGACGAAACGGACATGTTTGGGGTCGGGCGGGGCGCGAGGTGACCGCTGGATCGGCGTGCGAATACCCGACATAGGGTTGTCGGATGGATGGCCCACGCTGGATGGGTGAGCGTCGATGAACCGCACCGACCGGCTGTATGCGTTGGTCGAGGAACTGCGCGCCGCGGCGCCGCGGCCGCTCAGCGCGACGCGTCTCGCCGAGCGGTTCGAGGTCAGCGTGCGCACGATCGAGCGCGACATCGGGGCGCTGCAGGAGTCGGGCGTACCGATCTGGGCCGAGCGCGGTCGCACGGGCGGCTACGCGATCGACACGCGCACGACGCTGCCACCCCTCAACTTCGACCCCGACGAAGCGCTGGCAGTGATGATCGCGTTGGCGGCGATGCCTGCTGCTCCATTCAGCGCAGCGGGCCGACGGGCGCGACAGAAGTTGCTGGCGGTCATGCGGCCCGACGATGCGGACGCCGCTCGGCAGATCGCGGCTCGGTTCCGGCTCAGCTCCGACGAGCCGGCGTCGGTCGATCCGTCGGTGCTCAGCGCCGTCGAGGAGGCCGTGCGCCACCGCCGCGTCGTGCACCTCGACTACATCGACGGGCACGGCACGGCGACTGTCGGCCGTCCCGTCGAGGTCCACGGTCTCCACCTCACCACCGACGACGCCTACCTCATCGGCTGGTGTCGGCTCCGCGACGACGGTCGTGTCTTCCGACTCGACCGCATCGGCACCGTTCGGCTCACCGATGAGACCGCACCGATCCGGGACCTCGACGACGTGCTCGACGTCCCGTTCCCCACCATCAGACCCGACTGATCGACCTGACTGGAAGCCTCCACATGGACACCACGACTCCCACCACGCCCGCCTCCGCCACTCCCACCTCGGCCACTCCCCCTTCCACCTCGTCCGCGACCATCTCCTCCGCGACCGCCTCGTCCACCGCCACCCCGACCGCCACCGGCGGTGCCGTCACACCCGCGACGATTGCCGGCCGGGCCTTCATCTCCGCCCACGGCCGCGTCCTCGACCAGCGGCGCGCGGCGGCCGCGTTCGACGGGGAACCGACCGAGGCTGTCGTGTATGCCGTGCTCGCGTACCGCAACGCCGACGGCGGCTTCGGCCACGGCCTCGAACCCGACACACGCGACCCGAACAGTCAGCCGCTCTACGCCGAGGTCGCGCTCGAGGCGGTCCACTCCGTCGGTGCGCGGCTCCCGGTCGACGTCGCCGCCTCGCTCTGCGATCACCTCGCCACCGTCGCCGCACCGTCAGGCACACCCGCGCTGCCGATCATGCTGCCGTCGTTCGCGGACCATCCCCGTGCCAGTCACTGGCTCGACGTCACGGGATTTCCGCCCGGCCTGAACCCGACGGCGTCGATCGTCGGCCATCTCCACGCTGCGATGACGACGCACCCCTGGCTCGACGAGGCCACCACGTGGTGCCTCGACCAGATCGATGACGGCGGTCTCGACGGAGCCGACGCCCACGCGCTGCGGTGTGTGGCGACGCTGCTCGCCCACATTCCCGACCGCGTCGTCGCCGACCGGCTCGCCGACGACCTGTTCGAGCGGCTGACGACCGCGGCGATGTTCCAAGCGCTCCCGACGCCGGACGAGTACGGGCTGACGCCGCTGCACTTCGCGCCAACGCCGGGTAGTCCATGGCGCACCCGATTCGACGACCATCAGATCGCCGCCCACCTCGACGTGCTCGCTGCCGACCAGCAGGCCGACGGCGGCTGGCCGATCCGCTGGGAGCCGCCGACGGAGGCGTCGGTGTGGGAGTGGCGCGGCATGGTCGCGTTCGAGGCGCTGGCCACCCTCGCCGCCTACGGTCGCTGACGTCTCGCCACCCGCGCGGGGCGGGCAGGTGGGGCGACAGACCTACCGGTGCGTGCCGAGCAGCCGTTGAACGGTGGTCAGCCGCGCTCGCGCCTGCTCGCGCTGTTCGGCCTCGCGTCGGAACAGGTCCTTGGTCTTGGTGAGCACGAGCTGGTGGGGGCTGCCCCGTCGCACGGTGGCGTGCGTGACCGGAAGCTCGGCTCGGTCGATCCGTTGATGGATGTGCTGGCGTCGCGGCTTGGCAAGCGGCCAGACGAGCTTCTGCTCGGCGGCGTCCGCCAGGAAGCGGTCGAGGTGGGCGCAGTCGTCGCAGCAGAGCTCGCTGGCACGCTGGAGGATCGACCAGTCGCTCGGGTCCCGCTCGGGCGTGGCCAGTTCGGTGACCAGCGCCGCCTCGCAGCGCCCGGCGACGTCGAGGATCCCGCTCGCTTCGAGCTCGCCGCCCGGATCGACGAGGGCTGCCTCGACGACGGCCACCAACAGCGGGGTGACATCGAGCGTCTCGTCGGTGAGGGTGTCGAGGACTCGGCGTTGCAGCTCGGGGTCCTCGACGATGGCGGTCGCGCGCAAGACGGCGAGCGTCGGACCACCAAGATCGCCGAGCAGGGCATCGCGGCGAGAAGGTGTGGCTTCGGCGGAGGCTGCACCGACCGCCTCGTCGAGCCAGCCCCACACGCGACGGACGAGCGCTCGGGCGCCGTCTGCTCCGGGCCCGGCGCGGGCAGGCGGGTCGTCGCGCAGGTTGACGCACAGCTCGGGCAGGGCTTCGACCCACGCCGCACGCGTCGGTGTGGTTGCCGCGCGCGGCGCGGAGCGGCGTGGCATCCAGGCATCGATCTGCCGATCGAACCACTGCACGCCGTGCTGGTCGATGAGGGTAGCGATGACGGTGGCATCGGAGGGTGCGATGGCTTCGATCGAGAACGGTTCCAGCAGACGGGTCGCGAGGCCGTCGTCGCCCAGTTGCCACGCGAGGCGGAGTGTCCGGGGGAGGAGTGCCCGCTGGTCGGTGCTGCGGACCCCATCGGACCAGAACCGCAGCAGTGTGGCCACGTCGTCGGCGCGGTCGCTCGCGTTCGGGGCCAAGAGTTCGTCGATCGCGCCGATCGGGTCGGCCTTCGCCCGCAACGCGAACGTTCGCCCACGGGGCCACACCACGATCGCCGCCCGCCGGTACCAGCGGTCCAGCGTGTTGCCCCAGTTGCCCATGTAGCCGGTGTATTCGGTTTGGTCAGGCGTCAACGCGGCCGATGGCGTCGGTGTGGCAAGCTCGGCCTCACTCACATGGGTGTCGAACGCGACCCGCGCGCCGCGCGTTGGCGAGATCGTCACCGAGGAGTCGATGAGGTCGCCGAGCTCACGGTCTCCGCCACCCTCGTCGATCCCGTCGTCGAAGTCATCGCCGTCGAAGTC
>CAZQCP010000062.1:0-3203 GCA_964592115.1 uncultured Ilumatobacteraceae bacterium | reverse complement strand
CGTCGAAGTCATCGCCGTCGAAGTCGTCCCAGCTCGAACGGCCCCAACCTCGCGGTTCGGGTTCGTGTGCGTCCCACGTCTCGTGGATCTCAGCGTGGGCCAGTGCGATCTCGCAGGTCGACGTGATCGCGGCGTCGCGCAGGATCGCCGCCCGCGCCGCGTCGTCACCTTTGAGGTGCGACCAGCTCAGCCCGCGGGCGGTGTACCGGTGGTCGAGCAACACGACGAGACGGTCGGGCGGCTCCATCGCGTCACGGTCGCCGTGCCAGCGGGGTGTTGGCGTCTGCGTGAAGTGCCGGTCCATCAGCGCGGCGACCGCGGCGGATAGCGCTCGAGCGTCGCTTGGGGACGGCGTCGCATCGCCGGTCAGCATCAGGTTGTAGGTGAGGACCACGCGGTAGCCGCGCTCGACCGGGAGCACCTCGTGGCGCGTGTCGGCATAGAAGGCGACGAACGTCAACGCCGAAGTCGATCCTCGGTACTCGGCCGACTCGCCGCGGTGCTCGACCACGAGCGCGCCGCCGGCCGAGTTCGACGGGAGCATCACGACGAGCGAACCGATCATCTCGTCGGACTTCTCCGAGTCCTGGTGGGCGGCGAAGAACTGTCCAGGTTCGTACACGAGCATCGAGTGCAGCTCGGCGGAGAGCGACGCTGTCGTGGGGAGCCCGAGGTCGTCACGGATCGCATCGAGCATCGGGTGCAGCGTGCGGTTCCACTGCCGCCGATCGATCTTCACCCGCGTCCTCGGCACCTCCCACGTGTCGCGGACCCGGCGGTCGTGGATCGTCAGCTCGCCGTGGCCGTACTTCGCCGGCCGTGCGACGAGCCGCAACTCCTTCGCCTGCGCCGCGCTGACGGGCAGTCCGATCGCGCCGACTCCACTCACGGTGATGCGCAAGTCGTCCACGGGAGCGGTCCGGCGCGTGGCGAATGACCCGTCACCGCGGAGCTCGCGCAGCAGTTCTCCGAGCTCCTGGCGAGCATCGTGGCTCATGGCACGAACATATGCCGTCCGGTCCGTTCAGCCCACCACCTCGTGCCAGCCATGCCGACTGCGAGACCGCAGTGGCGAGGGACTCGTCGCCGGACGTACCTACTCGACGAGGAGGTCGACCCAGGCGCGTCCGAGCCAGTCGGCGTAGCGCTCGTTGCTCCATCCGCGCTCGCGGACGAGGCGGTGCCACAACATGCCGTCGGTCATCGACCAGATGACGTCTCGGCACTCGTCCTCGGACACCGCGAGCTGGCCGGTCGTGGCCGCTTCGGCGGCCATGACGCCGATCCCGGAGAGGCGCTGCGCACCCATCTCAGCCAGCATGGCGGCGGCCGCCGCGTCGGTGCCGGCAGCGGACAGGACCATCAGCTGGAACGGCGCGATGCGCTGCGCGGTCTCGGTGGCCAGCCGCGCCTGGAGCATCAGGCGCCGGGCGAGATCGGGTTCAGCGCGCACGGCGAGCACCTCGGGCCGCTCGTGGAACATCACATCACGTGCGTCGCCACCGATGGTGATGTCCCAGGCCCGATGCAGCAGGACGGCCTTGCCCCCGACGGACTTGTGGATCGTCTCGACGGACACGCCAGCAGCTCGGGCGATGGCACCCATCGTGGTGCGCCCGTAGCCGTGCTCGATGAACAGATCGCGCGCTGCCCGCACGATGGCGATGCGCGTCTCGTCAGCTTGGGCGCGCCGCCGCGTGGAGTCGTAGGCGCGGGGCTTGACTTTCCGTCGACTATTCACTACAGATAACCAGTATTCATTTGGGGGCAAGTGTAGTGAACGAGGGGGGTTCGGCCGATGACATCGACGCCCGCTGAAGTCTGGAGCGATGTCGCCAGCGCGTGGTCCCGGCACGCCGACCACGTCGAGGCGTCCACTGTCGCTGTGACCGAAGCGCTCGTCGAGGCCGCCGACGTGCACGAAGGCGACCAGGTGCTCGAGCTCGCCGCCGGCCCCGGCGTCCTCGCACCGCGTTGGTCGTCGCTGGTTGGCCCATCCGGTCATGTCGTCGTCAGCGATGTCGCGCCACGCATGGTCGACACGGCCCGGGAACGGACCACCGCGCTGGCGAACGTCGACGTGGCGGAGATCGACGCGACAGCGATCGACCTGCCGGCTGGTTCGTTCGATGTCGTCGTGTGCCGCATGGGGCTGATGTTCGCACCGGATCCGGCGAAGGTGTTCCGCGAGATCCATCGGGTGCTGCGACCCGGCGGCCGTTGCGCAGCGGCGACCTGGGCGGGCCTCGAACAGAACCCCTGGATGACGTGCGTGGGCATGGCGGCAGCGATGAACGGGATCATCGCCGGAGCGCCGCCCGTCGGACCCGGTGGCATCTTCTCGCTCGGTGACCCGTCCCGCCTCGCCGCGCTCGCTCGCGACGCGTCGTTCGACGACGTCGTGGTGCAGGAGATTCCCGCGATGTTTCGCGCCGAGACCATCGAGGTGCACGTCGACCGCGTCGGTTCGCTGGCAGGTCCGTTGGCCGCAGCCTTCGCCGAGGCGACGCCGGAGCAAGTCGCCGCAGTGTGCGCGACAGCCGCGCAACTTGCGGGCGAGCACATCAGCGACGCAGGTATCGCGCTCCCCGGACTGGCGCTCGTGGTCGCCGGACGCGCCGTGTAGTGGCACCTGTCATCACCGCGGACCGGCCGTCGCCCCACCGCCTGATCGACGCCGTCGGGTGCGATACCGTCGGGCGGACAGTCCGTGTGCGAAGGGGGAACCATGGGCCAATCTGCCGTCGATCACGGCCGGACCGACATCGCCCTGTTGGACGAGACGATCCCGGCCAACCTGGAGCGCACCATCGCGAGCCACGCCGATCGCGAGGCGCTCGTGTCGGTGCATCAGGACATCCGCTGGACGTATCGCGAGTTCGGCGATCGGGTGCGCGCCCTCGCTGCCGGCCTCGTCGCTGCCGGCCTCGAGGCCGGAGACCGCGTCGGTGTGTGGTCGCCGAACTTCGCCGAGTGGACGCTCGTCCAGTACGCGACCGCCGAGATCGGCGTGATCCTCGTGAACATCAACCCGGCGTACCGAACCCACGAGCTGGAGTACGTGCTGAACCAGTCGGGCTGCCGGTGGATCGTCGCCGCGCCGGAGTTCAAGACGTCGGACTACGTGACGATGGTCGATGCCGTTCGCGGCGCGACGCCCGCACTGGAACGGGCGGTCTTCTTCTGGACCGAGGAGTGGGATG
>CAZQCP010000061.1:0-16206 GCA_964592115.1 uncultured Ilumatobacteraceae bacterium | reverse complement strand
GAGATGCTGCGCCCGACGTCGGCCCCCTCAACGACACGCAGTACGAAGCCGGTCACACGTGATCAGCCTGCGACGGCATGGCATTCATTGATGTCGCGGACGTATCCGACCCGCGGGTCCGGGCTCACCGTGACCGTCTTACGTTGCGTAGCGCTCCCACCAGGTCCGGTGGCGGTGTACTCGAACCACAGTGTGTACGCGGTGGCGTTGTCGCTGGCGACGTGCGACAACGACGCGTGAGTCGCCGCCTCACTCCATCCCCAACTCGTTCGCCACGTTCCGCCGGTCGCGTTGGCGACCGAGACCGTGACACTGAAGCGGGTGCATGCGTTCACTTGCGACGGCCCGCCAAACGTCACCGTGGGCGCTGGTGGCGGTGGTGGCGGCGGCGCCGTCGTTGCAGTGGTGGTCTCGGGCGCCGGCGTCGGGGTGGTCGGCGTCGGGGTGGTCGGTGTCGGAGCGGGCGGGTTCGTCGGGTTGGGGGCCGGTGGGGCGGTCGTGGCGACCGGCAGTTCGACGATCACGTCGACTGCCGCCGACGTCGTCACGCCGTAGCGGCTCGTGGCGACGAACTCGAGTGCGTGCGGGCCCTCGGGCAGCTCGCCCTGCATCGCCCATGTCCCGTCGGCGTTGACCGTGACCGGGTTCCCGAGGAACGTCAACGTCGCGGTCGCGTCGACCGTTCCCGCGATCTCGATCGCCTGCGCCGTGAACACGGTGCCTGGCGGCGTGGTGATCGCCAGGCTCGGCGCGGCGTCGCGCTCAGCGGCGAACAGCTGCGCCTGCACGAGGTGATCGTTGCTCCAGGCTTCGAGCATCTCGTCGGTGACCTCGGTGCCGACGTCGACGCGATACGTCACGTCCACGGTCGCACCAGGTTCGATGGAGAGTGGCCAACCGATCACGACGCCGCCGACCGGCTCCGATTCCTGGGCGCTGCGGAGACCCATCGGTTGGACGCTCTCGCGTACGACCACGTGCTCGGGTGTCGACGTGATCACCGAAGTGGTTGCAGCCAACGACGTCGGAACGATCTCGTAGAACACGCCCGAGACCGCGGCGTCACCGGGGTTCTCGAACGACAAGATGCCGACAAACTCCTCGCCTTCTCCGGTCCACGTCCGTTGCATCTCGCCGATCGTCGTCGACTCCGGTTCGAAGTCGACGGCGATCGGGCCCGGTGGCACGGTCGTCGATGTCGACGGTGACGTCGACGTGGTTGCCTCCGGCACGCTCGAGGTGACGACCTCGGCCACATCGTCACCGTCACCGCGATCGTTGACGACCACGAGCACGCCGACGAGCAGGGCGATCAGCGCCGCCGCGGCGCCGATGACCCACAACGTTCGCCGGTCGCCGGAGCGAGCGCCGGGCAAGTCGGGCTCCGCCGAGGTGAATGCCACCACGTGGCCGTCGGGCATCTCGGCGGTGATCTCCGGGCGCGGGAACATCGTGGCCGCGCTGTCAGTGTCGGGCATCGGGTCCGTGAGACTCGGCGGTGCAGGATCCGTGAGGCCCGGATGCACGTTCGGCTCAAGGCTGTTCTTCAGCGACGGCGGCTCACTCCCAGCTGCCAACATCCCGAGTGCGTAACGCCACACGTCGACCGCGAAGCCCGCCACGCCGTCATCGAGACCGCGCCCGTGCAGGCGTTCCATCGCTTCGTCGGTGTCGATGCGCCCGGCGAGCATGTCCTCGGGGATCGCCTCTTCGGCGGCAAGCACCACCGCGTCGACCTCGGCGCGCCGCGTCCTCGACTCGGCGCCGAGCACGTCGTTCATCATCCCCTGCACGCGACGCGGCTCCCTCGCCAACGATCGACCGCCTTCGAGGACCGCTTGCGCCAATGCCCGCGCGACCATCACGTCCGCGTCGTCGACCCCTTCGAACCCGTCCGTCTGATCCGACATCACGCCCTCCCGCTGTGGTTGGAGATTAAGTGGGCCACTCGTTGCCGTCAACGAAGCAAGTGGCGCTGGTCGCCAGCGTGATCGAGGCAACTTAAGGGGGCCATAAGGGACCCTTCAGGGTGCGTCCGCGGTGTGCGGTCCCGCTGCACCCGTCCCCGCAGGGGACCTGCTCCGAGCCGGGCCGCGCTCCCTTCGAACTACTCGGATGTGAAGCGCCCGACGTAGCTCGCCGTCGCCGCCGTGCACTCGCCGGCAGGATTGCTGAACGAGAACGCGATGTCGAAGCTCACAACCTCGATCGTCTGCGCCGTGGGGTCCACCCGGAACTCCTTGGGAACCATGAGCACCGACATCGTGGTGTCGCTCCGCTCGCCGTTGCAGGTGTGAACGTTGTACTCACCGGTCACCGCGGCGCTCCCGGTCCAGGTGAGACCGTCGCCGGCCGTCAGCGGCACCACCGCTGTGCCGTCCACATCGAACAGTTGCTGTGTCCCGTCGTGACGCATCGTCCCGTCGAACCATCGCTCCTGCCCGCACCCGTCGCTGCCGAATCCGGAACACTCGGTGAGCTGACCCGTTCCGCTGAGCGTCACCTCAGCCACCTGTGGTGCACCCGTAGTGAACGGTGTCTGGGCCTGAGTCAGTTCGCGGGAGCGCTTGTTGAGGTCACTCCGCGTCGCCTCGAGGTCGCTGGTGGCGACATCGAGGCGCGTCTCGAGGTCGTCGATCACGTCGTGTGCGCTGGTCAGATCGGCGTCGGCCTCGTTCCGATCGTCCGACTCGGGCGCGAATCCGCCGAGCGCGTCCTCGGCGGCGAGCGCACGCTCCTTCCAGTCTTCTGTCTGCGCGCGCCCGCGGAGCCAGACGCCCACAACGGCCACCAGGCAGACCACTGCGACGACAGCCGCGATGACGGCGACCAGGCGCGACCGCTCGCTCTGTCGATCCCGTTCTGGCCCGGACGCATGGTCAGCAGCCTGGGATCCTGTCGGCAGGTGGTCGCTCGGTGCTGGCTCGGCCGCAGTGCGCATCGCCCGTGGCGTGATCACGGTCGGGCCGGCATCGACGTGCCGGAAGCCCGGATCGCTGAGACTCGCAGGCGCCGGGTCCGTCGCTGGTGGAATCGAATCGCCCTCGCTATTGCGCAACGGCGGTGGCGTCCCGGCTGCGTCCAACATCCCCAGCCCGTAGCGCCACGCATCGATCGCGAACCCGGCGACGGCATCGTCGAGCCCACGCGTCCGCAGGCGCTCGCGTGCGTCATCAGCATCGATGCGGTCCGCGAGCAATCCGGCGGGGATGTCCTCTTCGACGGCCAACACGACCGCGTCGACCTCGGCACGACGAGCGCGCGACTCCGCGCCGAGGATGTCGTTGACCATCGCATGGACACGTCGCGGGTCGCGCGCCAGCGACCGTCCGCCTTCCGAGAGTGCAACCGCAAGCGCCCGCGCCACGACGTCGTCGCCGCGACCGGCCCCCTCCGACAGATCCGACATCACACCCTCCCCCTCCACTTGCCCGCTCGACTCGCCGCGAACAGTACTCAGCCAGGCTCAGATCCGGCTCCCGATCACGACCTACGCAAATCTGTCCGTCTGATTCCGCTCAGCGACACGACACGGACATTTTTCGGCGGTGGCGGAGGTGGACGGGAATCGAACCCGCCGGACGGGGATCACCCGTCCCAACCGCTTTGAAGGCGGCGGAGCCCACCAGGCGCTCGGACACCTCCGTCGGCGATCGTATCGAGTGGGAGGCGGCCGTTGGTGACCGGCACGGCGGTCGGTACGCTCGGCTCACCGACTCTCCCCATGCATCCGCCCGCGGCCGCAAACGGCCGGAAGGGGGAACGTCATGGTCATCGTCTGCTGGGCCGCCAAGGGCGGCAGTGGCACCACCGTCGTCGCCGCGGGCATCGCGCTCGCTCGGCCCCTTCCCACGCTCCTGGTCGACTTGCGCGGCGACCTTCCGGCGGCGCTCGGTACACCGCCGTGCGATCGACCCGGCGTCGGCGACTGGCTCGCCAGCCCGATGCCCGCTGGACATCTCGCCGACCTCGTCGTCGACATCGCACCGGATCGGTCGCTCCTGCCGTGGCGGCAGACAGATCGAGACGGCCGCGATCGCCGCGACGACCGCGACGAACTCCGCACCGACGACCCCGGAGCGGATCGCTGGGCCGTCCTCGGCGACTGGCTCGCCGCGTGGGAGATCGCCCGCGGCGGCACGGTCGTCGTCGACGCAGGCACCGGCGAGCCGCCAGCAGCACTGCTTGCGGTCGCCACCCATCGGTTGTTGGTGACACGCCCCTGCTACCTGAGTCTGCGTCGCGCGACGCACGCAGTCGCACGGCCGAGCGCGGTCGTGCTCGTCGACGAACCCTGGCGTTCGTATCGGGCCCGCGACATCGAATCGGCGCTCGGCGTGCCCATCTGGGCGACCGTCGCGTACGACCCGGCGATCGCCCGCGCCGTCGATGCGGGCACGCTGCTGGGCCGATCCCCCGGTCGGATGGCGAAGCAGCTGCGGGGCGTTGCCGCGTGAACTCGACGCCGATCGACGGCGACGCCGCGGTGATCGACGAGATCTGCCGTGCTGCACGCGACGAGCCGGGTGAACCGACCGCTGTCGTCGACGCGCTCATCCGCCGCATCGCTCCGTTGCGGAGTGCGGAAGAACGACACGAGTTGGCGCTGCGCGTGCTCGCCCAGCTCACCGGACTCGGCGACCTCGACATGTTGTTGCGCGATCCCGACGTCGACGAGGTGCTCGTCAACGGCGCCCGCGATGTGTGGATCGATCGTCGCGGCACCCTCACCTCCATCGGCAGGCTGGATGCGGGCACCATCGACCTGCTCGTCGAGCGAGTGCTCGCGCCGCTCGGACGTCGCGCCGACCGCACCTCGCCGATCGTCGACGCTCGGCTCCCCGGCGGCGCGCGTGTCTGTGCGGTACTCCCTCCGATCGCGGTCGACGGCACAGCGCTGTCGATCCGCCGCTTCCGCGACGAGCCCCTCACACTCGACGCGTTCACCGGCGCGGCCGGACGAGAGCTCGTCCGTGACGTGCTGGCGGCGCGCACCAACCTGGTCGTCAGCGGGGCGACGTCGTCGGGCAAGACCGCGCTGGTCGCCGCGCTCCTTCGCGAGTGCCCGGCCACGGAGCGCCTCGTCGTGGTCGAAGACACCGCCGAGTTGCCGCTCACCGACCGGCACGTCGTGCGACTCGAGGCGCGGCCACCGGCGGTGGACGGGCCACCGCCGATCGACCTCGCCCAACTCGTCCGCACGGCGCTGCGCTTGCGCCCGGACCGCATCATCGTGGGCGAGATCCGCGGCGACGAAGTGGTGGCATTGGTACAAGCGCTCAACACCGGGCACGACGGATCGCTGTCGACGCTCCACGCCAACGGCGCGCTCGACGCACTCCTCCGACTCGAGGCGCTCGTGCTGTCAGCGGCACCGACGTGGCCGCTCGCGGCCATCCGCCAGCACCTCGCCCGCTCGCTCGACGTGGTCCTTCACGTCGAGCGCATCGCCGGCACCACGGCGCGGCGGATCACATCGATCGACGAGGTCGGCGTGCCCGCCGATCTGCACGAGGCCCCACCCCGCCTCCGACGGCTCGCGACGGCGGGACGGAACGGGGACCTCGAACTCGTCGGACCGCTCACTCGGAGGCGGCGATGACAGCGCCAGCCGTCGATGTCGCACCGCTGGTCGTCCCGTTGCTCATGCTGCTCGCCATCGTTGCCGCGGGAGTCACGCGTGTCGGTCGTTCGCCGGCGCGCCTGCCGATCGAATCGGGGATCGTCGTCCCGGTGTCGACCGGGGGGCGTGGCCGAGTGCACGCCTGGATCGGTCGCTCACCCGCCGTCCGCGCCATCGCTCACGCCGCGTTCCGTCCACGCCGCCGCCCCGCACAGTGCCCGCCCGCCGCCGTCGCCAACTGGTGTGACGAGATCTCGCGGCGGGTACGAGCGGGGTCATCGCTGCGGGCGACGCTCGGCGAGACGATGCCCGTCGACGAGTCGACTCGCGCGGCCACCGAATCGCTGCGCCGCGCGATCGACCGCGGCGAACCGGCCGCCGACGCCGTCGCCGCCGTCCGCTCGACGCACGGACCCCACCTCAGGCTCGCCTGCCAGGTGCTCGCGGTGGCGGCGCGGCTCGGTGGATCGCCGGCGATCGCCGCCGACCGCACCGCCATCGTGTTGCGCCAGCGCGCTTCCGACGGGCAGGAGCGGCTGGCCCACGCCGCGCAAGCGCGCATGTCCGCCCATGTGCTGACCGCGCTGCCCGTCGCCGTGCTGGCGATCCTCACGGCCACCGATCCCGACGTGCGCACGGTGTTGACATCCGCGATCGGCGCGCTGCTCGTGGGAGTCGGTCTGCTCCTCAACGTCGCTGGCTGGTGGTGGATGCGACGACTCGTCCGGGAGCGGCGATGACGTTCGTCGGATCAGCCACAGGCGCTCCGATCACCCACGGATCGCTCGCCGCAATGGCGACCGCTGCCGCCGTCATCGTCGCGGGACTGGCCACGTCCGCCCGCGTGCCTGTGGGACGTCGCCCGTCGCCGCCTGCCAGGACGGACACGTCCCACCAGGGCCGGAGTCGACGAGCCCAGCTCGTGGTGTGGCTCGCTGTGTCGCTGCTCCTCGTCGGCGCTGCACTCGGGCCACTCCTCGCCGCATCGGTCGTCGTCGTGGTCGTCGTGATCCGCGCCGCCCGTCCGATCGTCGCCCGTCGCCGCCGCGACGCCACGATCGCCCGCATGCTCCCCGACGTGGTCGACCTCCTCGTGCTGTGCATCCGCGCCGGTCTCACACCCCGCCAAGCGATCGGTGAGATCGGTCCGTTCGTGACGCCACCGTTCGATGCGGCGTTCGCCGAAGTCGTGCGCCGAACCGAGCGCGGCGAGGCGTTCCCCGACGCCGTCCGAGCACTCCCCGATTCGCTCGGGATCGGGGCGACCGACATCGCCGACACGATCGCCACCGGTGAACGCTACGGACTGCCGGTCGAGCCGCTGCTCGACGAGCTCACCATGCAGGCTCGCGCCGCTCGCCGCCGCGCCGACCAGGCCGACGCCCGTGCGCTCCCGGTGCGTCTCGCGTTCCCCCTCGTCGCGTGCACGTTGCCCGCCTACGTGCTCGTCGCCATCGTCCCGGCAGTGCTCGCCGCGCTCATGTCGCTCGGCGATGCCCGGCCGTGACCCCGCTCGCGCCGCTGCGGCGCCGCCATCCAACTGCGTCGGCCAACCCGACCGTCCGCCAAGGAGTCATCGATGAATCCCATCACGTCCACCGCCTCAGTCCTCACACCTCCGGTTCCGGTGATCGACCCGTCGGCTCGACGATGTCGACTCGCTGTCGCTGCTCCACCGAGCCCGATCGAGCGTCCCGCTGCCGCCACACAGGTCCTGGCGTGGACACACCGGGCGCACTCGGCCGTTTGGATGAGGCTGTTCACCGTTGCCTCGGCGCTGTACATCGCGTGGTCACGGCGGAGTGCGCATCGCGCGGGTCGCCGGCCGGGTGACCGCCGGGACCGCGGCCAGGCCACGACCGAGTATGCGCTGATCCTGCTCGCCGCCGCACTCGTCGGCCTGATGGTCGTCGCGTGGGCCACCGCGGGCGGCGGAGCGGCGCGCATCAGCAGGCTGTTCAACGGTGTGATCGACGCCGTCATCGACAAGGTGTGACGCCGCGCAGCGGTCAACGGGCGAGCCGGCGTTCGGCACCGTCAACTCGATCCGCCCGATTCGCTCGGTCCACTTCTGGACCCGCCGCATCGTGCAGCGGGCGGCGCGTCCAGAACGTGGCGGGTCAAGCGGCGGTCGAGTTCGCCCTGGTGCTGCCGGTTGCTCTCGTCATGACGTTCGGCGTCGTCGCCGTCGGCATCGCGTTGCGCAACGAGCTCGCCGTCGAGCTCGCGGCACGCGAGGGCGCCCGCGCCGCCGCGGTGTCGGCCGACCCGGCAGGCGCGGCGAGCGCCGCCGCGGCGCGGGCAGTCGACCTGCCCATCGAGGTCGCGACCGCCGCGTCAGCGGCGACGGTCACCGTCACCGTCACGTATGTCGATGCCGTCGACGTGGCGGTCGTGGGCTGGGTGATCGGTCCGATCACCCACCGAGCCTCGGTGACGATGGCGATCGAACCTCCCGACCCCTGACGTGCCACGCCGCTCCCCACGATCCCCAACGATCTCGGTCGGAATCGTTCCGGATTCCGAGAGGATTTCGACCGAGATCGCTCAGCGACATCGGGACGTAGGGTTCGGGCGTGAACGCGCGCACCACGACCTCCACCGTCGGCTCGTCGATCGTCGTCGCGGTCGAAGGCGTCGTCGACCTGTCGAGCGTCGCCACGCTGCACACGGACCTCAACGCGGCGGTGCGCAAGAACCCAGGGGCGGCGGTGCTCGTCGACCTCGACGGCGTGCGCGGGCTCGACGACGCCGGCCTCGGTGTGTTGCTGGGAACGGCGGCGACCGCCCGCGACCAGGGCGGCGATCTGGTCATCGTGTGCACCGACGAAGTGGTGCGCAGGCGGCTGACCCGCACGCGTCTCGACCGAGCGCTCGAGGTCCGTTCGGCGATCTCCGCGACGGCCGCCGCCGAGCCGATCTTCCACCTCGCCCTACCCGGCGACTGGGCCGCGGCGTTCGCCACGGGCGAGTACCGCGTGTCCACCCGCGGCGCCACGCTCGACGAGGTCGGGTTCATCCACTGCTCGACGCAGGACCAGGTCGCCCCGACCGCCCAGCGCTTCTACGGCGACCTCACCGAGTTGGTCGTGCTGACGGTCGACACCGACCGGGTCGCGGCACCGGTCGTTGCCGAGCCACCGAACCCCGCTTCAGACGAGCTGTTCCCTCACATCTACGGTCCCCTGCCTGTCGATGCCATCGTCGCCACTCGCCGCTGGTTCCGCGCACCTGACCGCCCCTGGTCGCTCGACCCGTGACACCGTGATCCTCTGACCTCTGTGCACCCACGCGCCAGGACGTTCTCGGTCGCCATCTTCCCGCGAAGCGGGATGATTCCTACCGAGATCGCCAGGACCGCGCTCAGTCGTCGAACTCGGAGGCTTCGGGCGGGCGCGTGCGGCCGCCGGCGCGCCGGTCGGCGGCGCGGGCGTGCTCACGCTGCTCGTCTTCCAACGCGGCCTCCTCGGCGACGAGGTGTTCGAGGCTGGTCAAGCGCACCTCGTCGAGTGTCCCTGCATCGATCGCCGTCCGCACTGCGCAACCCGGCTCCTGGTCGTGCTTGCAGTCACGGAATCGGCAGTGATCCATGAGTTCGAACACGTCGGCGAAGGCCCGCTCGATCCCGTTCCCCGACAACCACAAGCTGACTGCCCGCACACCGGGCGTGTCGATCAGCCAGCCCTCGGCCGCCAACGGAACCAGTTCCGCGGCCACCGTCGTGTGACGTCCGCGTTGATCGCCGACGCGCACCTCCGACGTCGCTTGGCGTTCGGTGCCCACGAGCGAGTTCACGAGCGTCGACTTCCCGACACCGCTCGCGCCGAGGAACGCCAGCGTCCGGTTCCCTGCCGCGTACGCAGCGATCGCGTCGACGCCGTCGCCCGTGATGCCGCTCGCGAGCAGCACCGGGACACCGAGCGCGACGTCGGCGAGCGCTGCCCGACCAGCCTCGGCCGCCTCCGCATCGACGAGGTCGGTCTTCGTCAGCACCACCACCGGGTCGGCGCCGGAGTCGAACGCCAGCACGAGCTCGCGCTCCAGCCGACGGGGGCCGGGGGGCACGCCGAGCGCATGCACGAGGAACACCACGTCGACGTTGGCGGCGAGCGTGTGTGACACCGCACGCATCCCGTCGAACGACGCCCGGCGCACGAACGCCGAGCGACGATCGAGCACGTGGTCAACGCGCTCGCCGTCGTCGGAAGGGATCACCCAGTCGCCGACGGCAACGTCGGCGCCGATGTTGCGCACCCGCCGCGGCTCGCTCGTGCCACGGGCCTCGGCGACGGCGCCGACCACGGTGCTCCAGCCCCGGTCGAGCCGGGCGATCCGCCCCGGCCGACCCGGACGGCCGATCCGCTCCCATGCCTCGTCGAAGTCGGATCCCCAGCCCAACGCCACGTCGACGGCCGCTGAATTCGACGGCTCCGGTGGCGCCGGACGCGGCCCTTCCGGCGGGCCCTCCGACGTCTTGGGCGTGGAATCCATCGCCGACGAACCGTATCGTCCCCCATCGACACCAGATCGCGGCGCTCGGTCGCGACCAGTTCATACGGAGAGAACGACCGATCGCATGCCCAAACCGCTTGTCGTCGTCGAGTCGCCCGCCAAGGCGAAGACGCTGTCGAAGTTCCTCGGCAGCGACTACGACGTGCGCGCCTCGGTCGGCCACGTCGCCGACCTGCCGTCGAAGGGCTTGAACATCGACGTCGACAACGGGTTCAAGCCGACCTACGAGCTGACCGAACGGGGCAAGACCGTCGTCAAGGACCTGAAGGCCGCCCTCAAGGATGCCTCCGAGCTCTACCTCGCGACGGATGAAGACCGCGAGGGCGAAGCGATCTCGTGGCATCTGCTCGAGTACCTGAAGCCGAAGGTGCCGGTGCGCCGGATGGTGTTCCACGAGATCACCAAGTCGGCGATCGACCACGCCGTCGCCAACCCACGCGACCTCGACTACGGCCTCGTCGACGCGGCGGAGACCCGCCGCATCCTCGATCGGCTCTACGGCTACGAGGTGTCGCCGGTGCTGTGGCGGCGCGTCAACCGGGGCCTGTCCGCGGGTCGGGTGCAGAGTCCGTCGGTGCGGTTGATCGTCGAGCGCGAGCGCGAGCGCATCGCATTCGTCGCCGCCGACTACTGGGACATCACGATCGGTACCGCCACCGCACCGACGTTCGACGCCACGCTCGTTGCCATCGACGGCACCCGCGTGGCCAGCGGCAAGGACTTCGACGATCGCGGTCAGGCGTCCGCCAAGGTCGTCGCGCTCGACGAGGTGCGCGCCCGATCGCTCGCCGACGGTCTCGACGGCGCCGAGTTCACGGTCCGCTCGGTCGAGGAGAAGCCCTACCGCTCCTCGCCGAAGGCGCCGTTCATGACCTCGACGCTGCAGCAAGAAGGCGGCCGCAAGCTGCGGATGTCGTCGTCGCAGGTGATGCGCGTCGCGCAGGGCCTGTACGAACGCGGCTACATCACCTACATGCGTACGGACAACGTCGTGCTGTCCGACGAGGCGATGCAGGCGACGCGCGCTGCGGTCACGAGCGAATACGGCGCCAACTACCTGTCGCCGTCGCCCAAGCAGTACGCGTCGAAGGTCAAGAACGCACAAGAAGCCCACGAGGCGATCCGCCCGACCACCCCGTACCGGTCGCCGCAGCAACTCGCCGGCGAGCTGAACAGCCAGGACCTCGCGCTCTACCGACTGGTGTGGCAGCGCACACTCGCCTCGCAGATGGCCGACGCCACGGGCGTGACCGTGTCGGTGCGCGTCGCCGCGCCGGCAGCCGACCGCGCCACGGGCGAGATCACGGACTGCGAGTTCGCCGCCTCCGGCACCACGATCACGTTCCCCGGCTACCGCGCCGTCTACGTCGCGTCGACCGAGGAGACGGGCGACGACGCCGCCGAGCGTGAGGCGCTGCTGCCGCCGTTGACGCACGGCGACGTGGTTCCGGTGGCGACGATCGAACCGAACGGGCACACCACGTCTCCACCCGCCCGCTACACCGAGGCGTCGCTGGTCAAGCGGCTCGAAGAGCTCGGCATCGGTCGGCCGTCGACGTGGGCATCGATCATCCAGACGATCCAGGACCGCGGTTACGTCTGGAAGAAGGGCCAAGCGCTGGTCCCGACGTGGACCGCGTTCGCCGTGATCCGCCTGCTGGAGGAGCACTTCGACGCGCTCGTCGACTACGACTTCACCGCCGCCATCGACGAAGACCTCGACGCCATCGCCCGCGGCGACCGCAAGAAGGACAAGTGGCTGAAGCGCTTCTACTTCGGCGATACCGGCGACGGCGACACGGAGCCGATCTCGGCCGAAGCCGGCGTCGGCGACGATGCACTCCTCGGTCTCAAGCGTCTCGTCGAAGAAAACCTCGACGAGATCGATGCAGCCGTGATCAACACGTTCCCGCTCGGCGCCGACGAGCAAGGTGAGCTGATCGTCGTCAAGCCCGGCAAGTACGGACCGTACGTCAAGCGCGGCGAGGACACCGCGAGCGTGCCCGACGACCTGACGCCCGACGAGCTCGACGTCGCCAAGGCCATCGAGCTGCTCGCCGCACCGAAGTCGGACGAGCCGATCGGCGAGCTCGACGGCTATCCGGTGTACGCCAAGAACGGCCGCTACGGGCCGTACGTGCAGTGGGGCGACCACGACAATCCGCCCCCCGGGTTCGAGAAGCCGAAGATGTCGAGCCTGTTCAAGACGATGGTCCTCGAACGGGTCACGATGGACGAGGCCGAGGCGCTGCTCGCGCTGCCCCGTCACCTCGGCGACGATCCTGCCGACGGCGTGGCGATCTTCGCCAACAACGGGCGGTACGGGCCGTACGTGCACAAGGAGAAGGACTACCGCAACATCGACTCCGAGGATCGCCTGCTGACGATCACCCTCGACGAGGCGCTCCAGATCTTCAGCCAGCCCAAGGTGTACAAGCGCGGCGGCCGCAATCTCGCAGCCGCCGGTCCGCTGCGCGAGTTCGGCACCGACCCGGTGAGTGAGCGGGCGGTCGTCGCCAAGGACGGCCGCTTCGGCGTCTACGTGACCGACGGCGAGACGAACGCCTCGCTCGGCAAGGGCGACCGCTTGGAGGAGATGACGCCCGAGCGGGCGTACGAACTGCTGGCCATCCGGCGCGAGGCCGTCGCCGCCAAGGGCGGCGCGCCCGCCAAGAAGCGGGCGGCCAAGAAGTCACCCGCCAAGAAGTCAGCAGCCAAGCGCAAGCGTTGAGCCCCGCGCCGCACCCGCCCGCGGGCGCGACCCCACCGATGAGATTCCGGCGCGACAGGTGGACCACAAACTCATCGGTGCACACGATCACTCAGCACCGATGAGATTCCCGCGCAACAGGTGGACCAGAAACTCATCGGTGCGGAGTTGACGATCGAGCAGGCGGGACTCTAGAGTTGGTGATCGTTAGCCATTCCTAACAGGGGGCTGTAGGAACACACGATGATCGACGTGATGCGCACAACGCACAGGGCACTCGGGGGGCCACGCTGATGGTCGTCTGCCATTGCTTGCGCATCAACGATCGCGTGATCAGTCGCTTCACCGCCGATCCGTCGATCACTGCGGACGACATCACCCGCGAATGCGGGGCGGGCGGCCGATGCGGCGGCTGCGTCGACGCCATCGAGGCGATCCTCCACGAAGCACGAACCACAGCGGCAGCGACGCTCGCGGGATCGCCTGTCGCCAGACCGCGTCGCCGTCGCCTAGTCTCGGCGGCGTGAACGGATCTCCGAAAGTCATCGAGTTCCTCAACGAAGCGTTGACCGCTGAACTGACCGCGATCAACGTCTACTTCGCGGCGTCCAAGATCACCGACAATTGGGGTTGGTCGAAGCTCGCGGAGAAGTACCGCGAGGAGTCGATGGAAGAGATGCACGACGCCGAGAAGCTGATCGACCGGATCCTGCTCCTCGACGGCCACCCCAATCTGCAGCGGCTCGGCAACGTGCTGCTCGGCGAGACCGTGATCGAACAGCTGAACATCGATCGCCAGCTCGAGCAGAACGCCGTCGACATGTACCGCCGCGGCGTTGCACTCTGCCTCGACGAAGGCGACCCGGGCACGCGTGAGCTGCTCGAAGACCTCGTGGTCGGCGAGGAGGAGCACCTGGACTGGATCGACACGCAGCTCAAGGTGATCGACGACATCGGCATCGAGCGCTACCTGCAATCGCAATACAGCTGAGCACGTTGCAGTCCATGGCGTGGCACCCGTCGCGCGTTCTTGCCCCGCGAGGCAGGCGCCACCGCCCATCCACGGCCACCGCCGTGAAGACATGGGTACCATCGGCGTCGTGACCGACCGGCCGACGTACATCGCGTTCGAGGGTTCCGAAGGGAGCGGCAAGTCGACGCAGGCGCAACGGCTCGCCGAGTCGATCGGCGCGGTGTTCACCCGCGAGACCGGCGGCACATCGGTCGGGGCACGCATCCGCAGCATCCTCCACGACACGACCGTGCACAACCTCGATGCGCGGGCCGAAGCACTCCTCGTCGCAGCCGACCGCGCCCAACACCTCTACGAGGTCGTACGTCCAGCGTTGGATGCCGGGCGGGCGATCGTGAGCGATCGGTCCGTGTACTCGACACTGGCGTACCAGGGATATGGGCGTCAGCTCGACCTCGACGAGGTGCGGCACATCAACGAGTGGGCGACGGGAGGGACGTGGCCGACGACGGTCGTCTTCCTCGACACGCCCGACGACGTGATCGCGGAGCGGATGCGCCGGCGCGACCTGGACCGGTTCGAGGCTGCGGGACGAGCGTTCCACGACCGCGTGCTCGACGGGTTCAGGACGATGGCCGCCGCCGACCCCGACCGATGGCTCGTCGTCCAAGCCGTGGGATCGGTCGAGCAGGTCGCGAGCGTGATTCGGCGCGCACTCGCGGACCGCGGGGTCGTCGAACACAAGCCTGACTTGCCCCCGCAATGACCACCACCCTCACGCCTCCGGGACCCCTCTGGGACGATGTCGTCGATCAGGCTGACGCCGTCGCTCGACTGCGCGCGTCTGCCGACCGAGGTGCGGTGCACGCCTACCTCTTCCTCGGCCCCTCCGGGTCGACGAAGCTGCAGGCAGCGCGAGCGTTCGCGGCGCGGTTGCTCGGCGCTGCCGAACAGATGGACGACACCGATGGCGGCCGCACCGCACGACTGGTGCTGCGTGGCGAGCATCCGGACGTCCACGAGATCCGGCGCACCGGAGCGGCGATCCTGAAGGCCCAGGCCGACGAGATCATCCGGACGGCATCGATCACGCCGACCGAGGGCTCGGCGAAGGTGATGATCCTCGACGAGTTCCATCTGCTCACCCCCGAGGCTGCGGCACGCCTGTTGAAGACGATCGAGGAGCCGCCCGACTCGACCACGTTCGTGATCCTCGCCGACTTCGTGCCGCACGATCTGATCACGATCTCATCGCGGTGCGCACGCATCGACTTTCGGGCGGTCAGCCCCGAAGCGATCGCCGCGCGCCTCGTCGCGGAGGGCATCAACCCGGCTGCCGCCACCCCGGCTGCGGCGGCCGCGAGTGGCGACCTCGACCGAGCTCGGGTGCTGGCGACGGACCCGGCGCTGTCCGAGCGCCGAGCGGCGTTCGCCAACGTCGCGCGCAGAGTCGACGGCACAGGGTCGGTGGCTGTCGCCGCAGCCGCAGAGTTGCTCGCACTCATCGATGCCGCGGCGGAACCGCTGACCGCCCGGCACGCCCGCGAGGTGGCCGAGCTCGACGAGCGGATCAAGTCGTCCGGCGAGCGTGGCAGCGGCCGCAAGCAACTCGAAGAGCTCCACAAGCGCGAGCTGCGTCGCTACCGCACCGACGAGCTGCGCAGCGGCCTGGCGGCCATGGCCGCGACGTATCGTGACCGCGCCACCGACGAGAACCGCCCCGACCGGGCGCAAAGTGCCCAGGCGGTCCACCGCATCCACCAGGCCCTGGCCACGCTCGACCGCAACCCGAACGAGAAGCTCCTCCTCGAGTCGCTCCTCTGGTCGCTGCCCTGACGGTGCGCGAGTAGGCGACGCCGCGCTCAGTCGCGATCGGACGTGCCATCGCCGCGCAGCGGAACCGTGCGAACCGAGGGCACCCGCGCGAAGCATCCGTGGTTTCCACCGACTTTGTGCGCTCAGCAACAGCGCGATCGGCGGACGCGACGCTCGTCCGCGCGAGTGCGCTGAGCTGCGCCGAGATCCGCCAGGACGCTATTCCCGAAGATCTTGATCCTTTTGTCACGACCGGTCCGCCCATCGCCAACGGCGGGTGCCGGTAGGGTTTTCATCCACGGAATCCCACTTCGTGGAAAGGGCACTCCAGATGTTCGAACGTTTCACCGACCGGGCCCGCCGAGTGGTCGTGCTCGCGCAAGAAGAGGCCCGGCTCCTCAACCACAGCTACATCGGCACGGAGCACATCCTGCTGGGGCTGATCCACGAGGGTGAAGGTGTGGCGGCGAAGGCGTTGGAGAGCCTCGGCATCTCGCTCGAAGCCGTTCGCAGCCAGGTCGAAGAGATCATCGGCCAGGGTGGCTCGTCGCCGTCTGGGCACATCCCGTTCAC
>CAZQCP010000060.1:4997-16316 GCA_964592115.1 uncultured Ilumatobacteraceae bacterium | reverse complement strand
AACGTCATGTGTGCTGTTGCATGTGGTGTCTGACCCCGGATGCAATCGTCAGGCGTCGTGCTGCTCGGCCAGTTCGAACCAGCGCGACTCGAGGCCGTCGAGGACCGCCTGGGCGTCGGCGAGTTCGGTCCCCACGGCCATCAATTCCGCATGATCCGTCGTCGCGCCGAGCCGCTGGGTGAGCTCGTCGACACGCCGCTGTGCCTTCACCATCTCCTGCTCGGTTTCGCGGATCCGGCGTCCCAATGTCGAACGGCTCGGCCCGCGAGTCGAACTCGTCGACCTCGACCGGTCCGAGTGCTCGACCGGCGAGGGCGTGACCGCACGACCACGTGGCGCCTCCGAGCGGCGCTCGGCGAGCCAGCCGCTGACGCCGCCGGGAACGCGACGCACGGTCCCGTCCGGGTCGATCGCAAGGACGTGGTCGGCGACACGGTCGAGGAACGCGCGATCGTGACTCGCGACGACGAGCGCGCCCGGCCAGTCGTCGAGGAACTCCTCAAGCGCACGCAGCGTGTCGAGATCGAGATCGTTCGTCGGTTCGTCGAGGATCAACACGTTCGGCTCGGTCGCCAGCACCATCACCAGTTGGAGCCGGCGCCGCTCCCCGCCCGACAGCATCCGCACCGGTGCGTACTGCGCCGTGCTGTCGAACCAGAAGCGTTCGAGGAGCGCTCGGTCGCGATGGTCGGGTTCTCGATGCGGCCCGGCGACGAGCTCGCGGACGACAACGTCGGGATCGAGACCGGACGAGTGCTGGTCGGCGAACCCGACCACGACCGTGCGGCCCCGCCGCACCACCCCCGCAGCCGGATCGCGTCGGCCGGCGATGATGTCGAGCAACGTCGACTTGCCCGAACCGTTCGGGCCCACGACGGCGAGGCGTGCCCCGGGCTCGATGGTCAAGTCGACGTCGGCGAACACGGTGTGTGGCCCGTCGTCGGGACCGTCGAAGCGCTGGGCGACGCCTTCGAGCTCGATCACCTGGTTACCCAGCCGCTGCGCGCCGACGCCGAGCACGAGATCGTTGCCGCGTACGCCGGCAGGCGTGGGGCCGCCGGCCACGATCTCGCCGGCCGAGCGAAGACGCGCCTTCGGTTTGGTCGAACGAGCCGGCGCACCGCGACGGAGCCACGCCAGTTCCTTGCGGGCGAGAATCTTGCGCGTGGACTCCTGCTTCGCCTCGCGTTCGATCCGCTCAGCGCGGGCATCGAGGTACGTCGCGTAGGCGCTCGATCCTGCGGCGGCCTGATGGACGAAGCTGCGCCCGCCGTCGAGCTCGACGACCTTGCTCGGACCCACGTCGGTGGTCAGCCGATCCAGCGCGTGACGATCGTGGGTCACGAGCACGAGTGCCGACTTCATCCGCGTCAACCGAGCCTCGAGCCACTCGATCGCTTCGAGGTCGAGGTGGTTGGTCGGTTCGTCGAGCACGACCATGTCGTGGTCGCCGTGCTCGTCGTCGGCCAGGACCTTGGCGAGCGCGACCCGCTTGGCCTGACCGCCGGACAGTTCGTCGGTCGGCCGATCGAACAGTGGCTGCACCCCGAGGCGTGTGGCTACCGCGGCGACCTCCCAGGAGTCGCCGAGGAACGCACGCACCGTGCCGGTCGGAAGTACCGGGTCCTGGGCAAGGGTGGCGATCCGCACGCCGCGCCCGAACCGCACCTCGCCGGAATCGGGCGTGAGCGCTCCGGTCAGGATTCGCAACAGCGTCGTCTTTCCCGATCCGTTGACCCCGACCACGGCGACACGATCACCGGTCGAGATGGTCACCGCGACGTTCTCGAACAACAGCTTGTCGGGCTGGGCCACGGTCACACCGTCGAGGTCGACACAGATCACTGCGCCGACGCTACGGCCAGGCCGGTCGTTCCTGTTCGCCGGAGGTGTCGCGCTCGGAGTGGCGCGCGGCACCAGTCCCGACACGGTCGGAAGCTGTCGGCGCTTGTGGCGCTCTGCGGAGCGAAACCCCGCCCGCCTCCGAACTGGTCGGCATCTGTGCCACCGGCGGCGCAACAATTCGTCGATGACTCGCCAACGAATTTCGCAGGGCAGCACGTTCGAACAACAGATCGGATACTCGCGGGCAGTGGTCGATGGCCGATGGGTGTTCGTGTCGGGAACGACGGGATACGACTACTCGACGATGACGATCAGCGATGACGTCGTCGAGCAGTGTCGGCAAGCGCTCGCCAACATCGACGACGCGCTGACGCGTGCAGGCGCCCGTGCCGACGATGTCGTACGGGTGCGTTACCTCGTGGCCGACGCGGATGACTTCGAGCCGTGCTGGCCGCTCCTGCGCGCCTACTTCGAGACCGCCTTGCCGGCCGCAACGATGATGGTCGCCGGACTCGCCGATCCGGCGATGAAGATCGAGATCGAGGTCACGGCCCGCCGATCGTGACGCTGTCGCTCAATTGAGGTAACAGCCTTGTATTGAATTCATCATCGTCCTAGGATCGATGCCATGGCTGCCTCGCAGTCCGCGGCGCACGAGACACCGACGACAACGCGGCGCTACCGGTCGCCTCGCCGCCAGATGCAGGCGCGAGCGACACGCGAGGCGCTGCTCGCCGCGGCGACCAAGCTGTTCACCGCTCGGGGCTGGGCGGCGACGAGCCTGCGCGACATCGCGACGGAAGCCGGCGTCGCGACCGAGACGATCTACAAGCACTTCGACTCCAAGGCCGACCTCTTGCGCCGCGCCTCCGACGTCGCCGTCGTCGGCGACGACCTCGACGTGCCGCTCGCCGAACGTGCCGACTTCCTGGCCATGGGCACGGGCAGTCGGGCCGAACGGCTCGCTGCCGCTGCTCGCGTCGTGCTCGGCATCAATCAGCGCACGGCCGGGTTCGCACGAGTGCTCCGTGAAGCCGCGCCGACCGATGCCACGATCGCCGAGGCGCTCCGTGCCACGAGGGAGCGTCAACGGCAAGACGTCGCGACCGGGGCGGCCTTGGTGCTCGGCCGGGATCCGACCGACACCGAACGCGACGGGGTCTGGACGCTCGTGAGCTTCGAGGTCTACGTGCTCGTGGTGGAGGAGTCCGGCTGGAGCACCGACCGATACCTGGCATGGCTCGTCGCCATGCTCGACGCCGCGATCGCGACCACCTGACCCAGCGAGGTACACCATGTCCGTCACCGAATCGTCCGCACCCGCCGACACCAGGATGATGGGCATCGTCCACGAGGCGTTGCGCCGCGACCTGCGCCGAACCCGCGCCGTGCTCGACGCCGATGCACCGCCGCGCGCCCAACGCGAGGCGGTCGCCGACCACCTCGTGTGGATGATGCAGTTCCTGCACTCACACCACGAGGGAGAAGACGCCGGCCTGTACCCCGCTGTTCGAGCCCGGAATCCCGAAGCAGGCCCGATGATCGATGCGATGGACGCGCAGCACCAGTCCGTGGCTCCGGCGATCGCAGAAGTCGACGCGGCCGCGCGCCAGTATCGAGTCGACGACCAAGATGGGGAGGCCAAGAAGCTGCTCGCTGCGATCGACGACCTTGAGTCCGTCCTGCTTCCTCACCTGCGCCAGGAGGAGGACGAGATGATGCCGATCGTCGCCGTCACCCTCACCGACGAGGAGCTCACACGCATCGAAGACGAGTTCTTCGTCAAGGGGAAGTCGCTGGTCGAGCTCGGCCGTGAAGGCCACTGGCTGATCGACGATCTGCCGCCCGACCTGCGCGGCGTCGTCACCAGCGCGGTCGGTGCGGTGCCACGATTCGTGCTGCTCCACGGGTTCGCCCGGTCGTACCGTCGCCGATCGGCTGTCCGCTGGGGCCGATCGGCGCGACCGCAGTGGCGGGTGCAGCCCACCGCCGACGTGGCGGTCGAGGTGGCGGCCGCGCCCGCGGACGTGTGGGACGTGGCGACCGATGTGACCCGCGTCGGCGAGTGGAGTCATGAGTGCCAGACGGTCACGTGGCTCGACGGGGCGACCGGCGCTCGACCGGGAGCACGGTTCCGCGGCCGCAACCACGCCGGCGTCTTCCGGTGGGCGCGCGTCTGTGAAGTGGTGTCATCCGAACCCTGGGAGTTCACGTGGCGAACCGTGCCCAGTCCGCTGTACCCCGACACCACAATCTGGACGATCCGACTGCACGAGACACCGAGCGGCGGGACCCGCATCGAGCAGCGCTACGAGGGGTCGGGGCCGAGAATCCTCTTCCGTCTCTACGGGATCCTGATCGCCAGCCATCGCGACCGCACGGCGGCCCTCACCGCCGACCTCGAACGCCTCGGCGAGGTCGCCGCACAACACGACGATCGATCCACCTGAACGTCGGCCACAGCACCCAGATGCTGTTCTTGGGCAGCCGTTCGGCAAGCCGTGTCGCACCGACGACGCGGTGCGACCGCGCAACTCCTCCAGCAACGCGTACAACCGGCGGTGTAGTCATCGACGCTCCCGTGTCCAGTGTGCGCCGTCCATCCGACGACCTATGTCGGATGTTTGCGCTCCGAGTCGGACGACCCGACGCGACGACCGCTCGCGGCAGGCTTCGGCGGGCGGAAGCGCTGCTGGGCACCCTGCTTCGTCATGCCGTAGAGCTGTCCGATCTCGGTCCACGAGCGACCGTCTTTGCGTGCCGCCTTGACGATGTCGCGCTCGAGTGCCTCCGCGCTGACCCGGAGCCGGCGCGCAGCGTCGAGAGCGTCGAGGCTGCCGGTCGCCGCGTCGAGCGACTCGATCGCGGCGTGGATCCGCTTGATCTCCCGACTGCGCGCCACACGACGAACCTACCTCAGCAGCCTGATCCGCCGGCACGGCACCTCGGCGTGTGTCGAGCGTCGAGCGTCAACGATATGTTGTCTTTCGCGTCAACAACTGGTTGACTGTCTGGACAACATCGAGAGGAGGTACCCGATGTCGAAGAAGAAGGACAAGAAGAAGAACAAGAAGGACAAGAAGAAGAAGTCGAAGAAGAAGTAGCTCATGCCGTGGCGAGGACTTGGACGGTCGGCCGCCCAGTGGCTGGCGCCAAGCCCTCGCTCCGACACGCTGGCCACCGACGGCGAGCCGATGTGTCGTTCCGGAGGGTCTGCACATCAGAAACGTCCACATGGCCACACATGAACGCGAGCTGACCGAGCCGGTGGATCTCTGCGTCCCGGACGGGTCATCGCTCAACCCGACGGCGCGCGGTTGGTCGCGCACGCCGCTGCACCGGGCGAACCTCACCGGGTGTTTCGGGAGCAACAAGCGATGGGACTACTGGGCGATCCTCGCTGGTGACCTCGTGGTCTCGATGGTGTACTCGAACATCGACCACTTCGGCCTCGCCGACATCTACTGGGTCGACATGGCGACTGGCGAGACCGGCGGCAAGGCGATCCTGACGCCGCCCGCGGCCATCGAGCTGCCGGAACGCCCCGGATCTGCCCCGTTGATCGTCAATCGGGATGGCCTCGATCTGCGCATCACTGACGACGACTCAGGTACCCATCTCAGCGCGGAGTGGACCGAAGAGGACGGGCGAGAGGGTCGCCTCGAGGTGCTCGTCGAGATGCCCGATGGGCACGAATCGCTGAATGTCGTCATCCCCTGGAGCGACACGGTCTTCAACTTCACGTCCAAGCACCAGGCTCGGCCGGCCGTCGGCCACCTGGTGATCGGCGACCGCCGGTGGTCTATCGGCGGGTCGAACGGGGCGGAGTCGTGGGGCGTGCTCGATGTCGGCCGCGGTCGCTGGCCCCACGAGATCACCTGGAACTGGGGCGGCGGCGCGGGTCGCGCCGGTGATCACATCATCGGCCTCCAGATCGGCGCCAAGTGGACGCAGGGCTCCGGGTTCACCGAGAACGGGCTGATCGTCGACGGTCGACTGACCAAGCTCGGTTCCGAACTGCAGTGGGATTACTCGTGGGACGAACCGATGGAGCCGTGGCGCATCAGCGATCCTGGTGGGCAGCTCGACATGGTGCTCACTCCGCGCTTCGACAAGCACAGCCACGCCGACGCGGGCGAGTTCGGCAGCGAGACGCATCAGGTGTTCGGCACGTGGTCGGGTCGGCTGCGCACGGACGACGGCCGCGAGATCGACTTCGAGGGCCTCCAAGGATTCGCCGAGGAAGCTCGCCAGCGCTGGTAAGGCGGATGCCGGCTCGGGCTGACCGACGGCCTGTGGAAAAGAAGCAACGGCTGGGGCCCGTCCCCAACCGTTGCTTGGCCGAACCCGGGGTTGACATCGACCGAGCACGAGCGCACAATCCGAACGGTGTCAGTTGAACCGATCCGCGACAGGCGCACCGAGCGGCGTCAGGCAACGATCGAGGAGATCCTCGACACGGCGTGGCGGCTGGCCCGGGCCGAGGGCCTGGCCGGGCTGTCGTTGCGCGAGTTGGCGGCCGAGGTGGGCATGCGCCCGCAGTCCTTGTACTCCTACTTCGAGTCGAAGCACGCCATCTACGACGCCATGTTCGCGCAGGGTTGCAGGCAGTTCGTCGACGGCCAAGCCGCTTGGAACCTGATCGGCGACGCCCGGACCGACATCACCGCGATGGGGAGGTTCTTCGTCCGGTTCTGCACGGAGGATCCGGTGCGCTACCAGCTCCTGTTCCAGCGGACCATCCCGGGGTTCGAGCCGTCGGCGGAGTCCTTCGCGATCGCAGTTTCGATGCTGGCGACCGTCGAGGCGCACCTGGCGGCGCTCGGCATCGACGACCCCCGACACATCGATCTGTTCACGGCGATCGGCACCGGCCTCACCGATCAGCAGATCTCCAACGACCCCGGCGGCGACCGCTGGACCCGCTTGGTCGACGACGCCGTCGACATGTACCTCGCGCACGTCAGCACGCGGAACGACGCGAAGCGGAACGAGACGAAGCGGAACGAAGCGAAGCGATCCGCGAGCACGAAAGGAAGGGCACGATGACCGCGACCGCTGTGGAGACGATCCAACCGATCAGCCGCGCCGACGCCGAGGTGTTGGCAGCCACCGAGTACGCCCGCATGGTCGAGCAGATGCGCTCGCTCGACGCGGAGGACTGGGCCAAGCCGACCGACTGCCCGCTGTGGGACGTGCGGGCGATGGCGGGGCACAGCGTCGGGATGATGTCGGACTTCACGTCGTTGCGTTCTGTGATGCGCAGGATGCGATCGGCGACGAAGGACGCCAAGAAGGTCGGCGGGCTCCTGATCGACTCGATGACCGCGCAACAGGTCGCCGAGCAGGCAGGGTTGACCGCGGCGGAGCTCATCGCCCGCGTCGAACAGGTCGGTCCCAAGGCCGCCCACTGGCGAACGCACGCGCCCGCGCTGTTCCGCCGGTACTCGACGAAGGAGACAGTCGGCGGTCAGGTCGAGTCGTGGCGCATCGCCTACCTGCTCGACACGATCCTCACACGCGACCCGTGGATGCATCGCGTCGACATCGCCCGAGCGACCGGCCGCGATCACCGACTGACACCGGACCACGACGGCCGCATCGTCGCCGACGTCGTCGCCGAGTGGGCCCGCCGCCACGGCCAGCCGTTCACCCTGACGCTCACTGGTCCCGCGGGAGGCGAGTTCACCACCAGCGGACACGGCGACGCCGGCGAGTGCATCACGATCGACGCGATCGAGTTCTGCCGTACCCTTTCCGGCCGCGCCTCCGGGAGCGGTCTGCTCACCCAGGAGGTTCCGTTCTGATGGAGACCCGAGTCACCGAAGTCGCCGATGGCGTCCACCAGTTGACAACCGTCGTACCCGACTCACCTGTTGCGTTCAACCAGTACCTCATCACCGGCGACGAACCGACCCTGTTCCACACCGGCATGCGATTCTTGTTCCCACTCGTCTCCGAGGCCGTCTCGCGGGTCATCCCCGCATCGTCGATGCGGTGGGTCAGCTTCGGGCACGTCGAAGCCGACGAGTCCGGCTCGATGAACAGCTGGCTCGCGATCGCCCCACAGTCCACCGTGGTGCAGTCCGTGATCGGGTGCATGGTGTCGCTCGGCGATCTCGCCGATCGGCCACCGCGCCCGCTCGCTGACGGCGAGTGTCTCGACACCGGTGGGCACGTGTTGCAGTGGTTCGACACGCCCCACGTCCCCCACGCGTGGGAGGCGGGCGTGCTCTACGACTCGACGACCAAGACGCTGCTCTGCGGCGACCTGTTCACCCGGCTCGGGGAGTACGAGCCGATCACCACGGATGACATCGTCGGCCCCGCCGTCGACGCGGAGGACGTCTTGCCCGGCTCGTTGTCACTGCACCCCGCGAGCGCGGCGACGGTGCGACGCCTCGCCGAGCTCGATGTCGACACGCTGGCGCTGATGCACGGGCCCGCGTTCACGGGCGACTGTCGCCAAGCGTTGCTCGATCTCGCCGACGACTTCGACCGCCGCATCGCCATGCTCTCCGACGCCCCCGCCTGAGCGGCCCCGCACCCACCCGCGCCCGCGAACAGCCACATCCGGGGCAGGTTCCTTCCGCTTTCCGGAACGATCCTGCCCCAGATGCTTGGGGCACGACGCTGGAGGTTGGCACCCATACCCCCCTCGGGTATATTTGGGGTACGCACGGGATCGAACCGGACGAGAGGAACCCGCAATGAACGCCGTCACCTACACCGTCACCGGGATGACCTGCGGCCACTGTGCTGCGGCGGTGACCGAGGAGGTCAGCAAGCTCGACGGTGTCACCGCCGTCGACGTGGACCTGGCGTCTGGCAACGTCGTCGTCACGGCGACCGGACCTGTCGATGACCAGGCGTTCGCAGCCGCCGTCGATGAGGCGGGGTACGCGGTGGCGTCGTGAACGTCGGGGTCAAGCTCGTCGTCTACGGACTGCTCCTCGCCACCGCGTGTGCCGGTGGAGCAGCCATCGGCGCCGCGGTCGGGCCGATCGATGTCGGCGACACGCCGGCCCACGACACGCCGGCCCACGACCCCAGTACCGACAACACCGGGGACGATCCGTCCGGTCACGACCACACCAGCACGCCCTCCGGTCACGACACCGAGACCCAGGACTGAGGTTCGCGATGAACCCCACTGCCACCCCTGCCGCATCAGCAGCCACATCGTCGCTCGCTGCCCCCACCTCGCCGGAGAGCCGAGTCGATCTCGTCATCGGCGGCATGACGTGTGCGTCGTGCGCTGCCCGGGTGGAGAAGCGACTCAACAAGCTCGACGGCGTCACCGCAGCGGTCAACTACGCGACGGAGCAGGCCAAGGTTTCCGTACCCGAGGGCGTGACCGCCGACGATCTGATCGCCCAGGTGGAAGCGGCCGGCTACACCGCTCGCCTCCCGACGTCCACCATGTCGTCCGGCACCGCATCCACCGGCGAGGTCGATGCCGAATCCGACGAGACGACCGCGCTCCGCCAGCGACTGATCGGCTCCATCGTCCTCACCGTGCCGGTCATCGTGCTGGCGATGGTGCCGGCGCTGCAGTTCGACGCCTGGCAATGGCTCTCGCTCACGCTCACCGCTCCCGTCGTCACCTGGGGAGCGTGGCCGTTCCACCGCGCCGCGTGGATGAACCTCCGGCACGCGGCCGCAACGATGGACACGCTCATCTCGATCGGCGTCCTGGCTGCGTTCGGCTGGTCGCTGTACGCCTTGTTCTTCGGCACGGCCGGCGAGATCGGCATGACGCACGGGTTCGCGTGGACCGCCGAACGCGCCGCGGGTGGCTCGCAGATCTACCTCGAGACCGCCGCCGGCGTGACGATGTTCATCCTCGCCGGTCGGTATTTCGAGGCGCGTGCCAAGCGGCGTTCCGGCGCTGCCTTGCGGGCGCTGCTCGAGCTCGGCGCCAAGGAGGTTGCCGTCGTGCGTGACGGCACGGAGGTTCGCATCCCGACCGACGAGCTCGCGGTCGGCGACCACTTCATCGTCCGGCCAGGCGAGAAGATCGCCACCGACGGCACCGTCACCGAGGGCACCTCCGCCATCGACACGTCGCTGCTCACCGGCGAACCGGTGCCCGTCGAGGTCCGGCCTGGCGATGCGGTCACGGGTGCGACCGTCAACGCCGGCGGGCGTCTGGTGGTCGTCGCCACCCGGGTCGGCTCGGACACCGCCCTCGCCCAGATCGCGCGACTCGTCGAAGACGCCCAGACCGGCAAGGCGCCGGTCCAACGACTCGCGGATCGTGTCTCCGCCGTCTTCGTACCCATCGTGATCGCGCTGGCGTTCGCCACGCTCGGGTTCTGGCTCACCGCGGCAGCAACCGACAGCGCGACGGTCGCGTTCACCGCGGCGGTCGCCGTGTTGATCATCGCCTGCCCGTGTGCGCTCGGCTTGGCGACGCCGACTGCGCTCATGGTCGGCACCGGGCGCGGCGCTCAGCTCGGGATCCTGATCAAGGGCCCCGAGATCCTCGAATCGACGCGACAGGTCGACACGATCGTGCTCGACAAGACCGGCACCGTCACCACCGGCCGCATGACGCTCGTCGACGTGATCACGACCGGCGGCATCTCCGTGAACGAGGCATTGCGCCTCGCCGGCTCACTCGAAGACGCCAGTGAGCATCCCATCGCCCAGGCCGTCGCCACAGGCGCTCGCACGCGCGACATCGAGCTCGTCGCGGTCGACTCGTTCGTCAACACGCAAGGTCTCGGCGTGAGCGGCATCGTCGACGGTCACGCCATCGTCGCCGGCCGCGAGCGCTTCCTCGCCGACCGCGGACTCTCCCTGCCGGAGGATCTGCGCGCCGCACGGGACGCCGCCGAAGCCGACGGCCGTACGCCCATCCTCGCCGGCTGGAACGGCTCGGCCCGCGCCGTGTTGGTCGTGTCCGACACTGTCAAGGACACCTCTGCTGCCGCAGTGGCCGAGCTGCGCGGACTCGGCCTGCGGCCCATCCTGCTCACCGGCGACAACGAACGAGCTGCCCGGGCCGTCGCTGCTGAGGTCGGCATCGACGAGATCATCGCCGAGGTCCTCCCCGACGACAAGGTCGACGTGGTCCGCCGTCTCCAGCGCGAGGGCGCGGTCGTCGCGATGGTCGGCGACGGCGTCAACGACGCTGCCGCCCTCGCCCAAGCCGACCTCGGCCTCGCCATGGGCACCGGCACCGATGTCGCCATCGAAGCCAGCGACATCACTCTCGTGCGCGGCGACCTGCGATCGGCCGCCGATGCGATCCGCCTCTCCCGCCGCACGCTGTCGACCATCAAGGGCAACCTGTTCTGGGCGTTCGCCTACAACGTCGCTGCCATCCCGCTCGCCGCCGCCGGGTTGCTCAACCCGATGCTCGCCGGCGCGGCGATGGCGTTCTCGAGCGTCTTCGTCGTGACCAACAGCTTGCGCCTCCGGAGGTTCCGCACCCGATGACCGACACGCCCAGCACCCCGTCGACCC
>CAZQCP010000060.1:0-4897 GCA_964592115.1 uncultured Ilumatobacteraceae bacterium | reverse complement strand
CAGGTGCGCGGCATCCGGCGGATGATCGACGAGGACACCTACTGCATCGACATCCTCACGCAGGTGAGCGCCGCCACGAAGGCGCTGCAATCCGTTGCCGTCGGCCTGCTCGACGAACACGTGCGTCACTGCGTCAAGAATGCCGCCGCCGAGGGCAACGAGGAGATGCTCGACACGATGGTCGCCGAGGCCACGAAGGCGATCGAGCGCCTCGTCAAGGCGTAGCGACACCAGCGATTGCATCCGGGGTCAGACACCACATGCAACCATGCACCAGGCGTCAGACCGGCCGGCGTCACGTGTGCGGTTGCATGTGGTGTCTGACCCCGGATGCAATCGCGGTGGCGGGACCCGTCCCCAAACCGTTGCTCGGTCACTCGTCGGTCAGGAAGAGGCGGGAGGTGTCGAGACCGAGGGGCTCGGCTGCCGCGACACGTTGCTCCAGCTTGTGGCGAACCTTCGGGGCGAGCGCGCCGACGCCGAGCACCCGCCGCGCACCGTCGATGTCGTTGCGGTCGACGTTGAGCACGCGACCGGCTTCGTCGACGGTCACACCATGGTCCTGGCGATCGATCAGCTCCATCGAGTCTCCGGCGCCGACCTCACCCTCGGTCAGGACCCGCAGCAGGTAGCCGACGTAGCCGGTCTCTTGCGCCAGCACGGGAAGATCCTTGCGCCCGTAGCGGGCGGCGATCTTGTAGCACGGGCTGCGCGGGCGGGTGACCTGCACCACCACGGAGCCGACGGCGTACACGTCCCCCAGCCACACGTCGGTCTCGACGAGGCCGGTGACCGTGAGGTTCTCGCCCATCGCTGCCGCCGCCGGAAGATCGAGGCCTTCACGCCGCCAGAAGTCGTAGTGCTCGCCGGGATAGGCGAGGAGGGCCATGTCCGGTCCGCCGTGGCGCTCGAACACTTGCTCGTCGCCGGCGATCCCGAGCCTCGAGACGTGCACCTTGCCTGCGACTTCGGACTTGACGAACGCCGTCTCGACGGTGCGCCCCGCGTAGCGCAGCGTCGAGGCCCCGCCGGCGCTCACGGCGATCACTCGACCGACCAGGGCAGCGCGCGTCGCCATCGACGAAACCGTACCGACAGTCCACGCGCATCGACATGCACCGACCCGGATCGAGATCCGGATCGAGATCTGGATCGGGGCTCGTGATCAGTCGAACTGTGCCAGCTCGACCCAGTTCCCGTCCGGATCCTCGAGGATGGCGATCGTGACGCCGGGTCGCAGCTCGGTGATCGGGACGGCGACGGGAGTGCCAGCGGCCTCGCAACGGGCGAACACTGCGGCGATGTCCGACACGGAGATCGTCCAGTAGCGATAGCCCGTGGCGCCTTGGATCCCGCCCGGCGGCGCCGTCGCGGCGGCTGGCTTGCGAGGTTGGACGATCTTGATCGTGCTGGTGCCGCACTGCAGCCGGTGCATCGTTCCACCCGGCATCGGGCTCTCGCCGGCGTCGTCGAGGCCGAGGACGTCTCGGTAGAAGGCGATCGCCTTGACCGCATCGTTGGTCACGATCCCGAGGTCGATCGATTCCTTGGTCAGCTCGTGCATCGCCGCAACCTACCGCAGCGCATGTCGCTGCTTCGGGGTGTGGCACCGTGAGCTCCGCGGTGACGTGCGGCGCGTCAGCGGCGCCGGCGTGGCATGGAGCTCCTGGCGACAACGCGCAACCGGCACAATCCCCGACACGTTCCGAGGTAGTCAGCTTCCATGCCGAGAAGCGGCAGGACCGCCGCCAACCTCGGAACGAGGCACGAAACGTGCCAGCGCAGCCGCTCACGCAACGCGTCAGCGGCGTGTATCGACCAGGCGCGATGGCTTCACACCGACGAAGCCGTTGCCGGTCGCGCCGAGCACGTCGACGATCACCTCGGCGGCGGTGAACGTGTAGACACAGATCTCGCCGGCCGCGTCGGGGCGCACGGTCGCCATGTTGGCGACGTTCTTGCCGGCGACGTAGTTGACGTTCGAGGTATCGGGCCGCCCGTCGGCGCACGGGTACGCCGTCGCGTAGCCGGCGCCGCGCGGGTCGGCGATGGTCACGTTGGCGAGCACCCCGCCCTTCCCCGCCGCCCCGACGTCGGCAACCGTGAAGCCGGCGTCGCGGATCGCGAACCGGACCACCTGACCGTCGGTCGGCGCGGCCGGGTCGCGGCGCGTGTCGACCACCCGCCGCGGTGCGATCAGGCGCATCGGCGCATCCCCGGCCGTTGCGCCTAACGACGCGAACCGGTCGACGAGCACGTGCGTGTCCACGCTTGCAGTGAGACATACGTTGCCGTCGGCATCTGGTGACGCCACGGCGAGGTTCGGCACGGCTGCGCCAGCGCTGAAGTTCACCGTCGACGTGTCCGGTCTCGTCACCGAACACGGGTGCACCGACACGTAGCCGTCCGCCACGGAGTCGACCGCCGTCACGTTGATCGCCACCGCGTCGGCGTGCCCCGTGGTGCCCGCGGGGGTGGTGACCTTGATCTTGCGCGCCGTCCAGGCGGGCTGCCGCGGTCCGCTACGGGTGTCGAGCAGCCGTGTCGGCGCTCCGGGTTGCACGTTCGCCGCGTTGGTGAACCGTCCGAACACGTCGACGATCACGTGGCCGGCCTGGCGGTTGTAGACGCAGATCTCCCGGCTCGGACCGACCGGCACGATCGCCGCGGCGGCGACGATCTGGCCTCGCGTGGGGTTGAGGTTGCTCACCTCGGGCCGCGCGGCATCGCACGGGTACGCGGTGAGGTAGCCGGATGACCGCGACGAGGTGGACGTGACGTTCACCGCCACCGCGGCCGCATCGGGTTGATCGATCCGCACACGGGTGACCCCGCCGTTGGGCGGCTGACGGGCGGCGTCGGCGACCGCCTGCACGATGAGCCCGGAGTACAGCGCGGCACCGGTGGGGTTGAGGTGGATCGCGTCGTAGGTGATGCCAGGGCGGTCGGCGACCTCGGCCCAGTCGATCAGCCTCAGGTTGGGGTGACGGTCCAGCGCCCGCTCGAGGTGGTCGTTGACGGTCGGGAAGTACCAGTAGTACGGCTGCACCCCCCGCCACGCCGACGCGGTGACGAACTCGGGCTTCACCTCGCGCAACGTCACCCAGTAGATGTTCTCCACACCGGCTGCAACAAGCGTCGAGACCATCGAGTCGATGGACCGATCGAATCGTGCCGGGTCCCAGTACGGGTAGTTGTACCCGCCGGCGATCACGACGTGGTCGCCGAACATCTGCGGGTTGGAGGCGAGCTGGGGGCGGACGTGGATCGACTCGAGCATCTCGACGAAGTGCGCCGGCGTGCCGATGACGTTGACATCCCACCCTGGCCCGAACGCGGCCGGAAGCGCCCTGGCGGCGCCCAACCCCACCGAGTCCGACACGAGCACGACTCGTTGCGAGGGCGGCGCGAGCGCGAGGACCGGCGCCGCGTGGACGCGTGGGGGCTCCGACACGCCGGATGCCAACCCGCTCAGCAGCAACGTGCCGACGAGCACCGTCACGATCGCGATCGTCGGAAATCTGCGTCTCCCGTCCACCGGCGTGGATCGTACTGTCGACGCACGAACCAGGACTGCACGCTCTCGGTAGCGTGCCCGACGTATGACCGTTCGGCCCGACAAGCACGATCCGGCGACGCTGCGCGAGCACACCCAGGCGGTCCACGCCGGGAACTCGATCGACGGTGGCAGCGGCGCGATCCGCACACCGCTGGTGTTCGCCAACTCGTACGCGCTGCCCGACGACCCGTCGTCGATCAGCTGGTCTGGCACCGACGTGCCGCTCTACACGCGCAACAGCGGCGTCAACCAGCTCGCCCTCCAATCGAAGATCGCGCACCTGGAGCACGCCGAGGACGCCGTCGTCCTCGCTTCCGGTGTCGCCGCGCTGCACGCCGTGTTCTTCACGTTCCTGCGCAGCGGCGACCACGTCGTCGTCGCCGACCAGACGTACGAAGCCACGTTCCGGGTGTTCACCGAACTGCTCCCCGACAAGTACGGCATCACTGCGACGCTGGTCGACACCTCCGACCTCGACGCCGTTCGCGGCGCGCTGCAACCGAACACGAGACTCGTCCACACCGAGACCATCGCCAACCCGACCACTCGCCTCGCCGACGTCGCCGCGCTGGCCGACATCGCCCACGCCGCCGGCGCGCTGTTGTCGATCGATTCGACGTTCACGCCTCCCCCGCTGGCGCGACCCGTCGAGCTCGGCGCCGACCTGTCGGTTCACTCGCTGACGAAGTACATCAACGGCCACGGCGACGCGATGGGCGGCTCGGTGGCCGGCAGCCGCGAGCTGATCCGCCAGATCAAGACCGACGCGATGGTCGATGTGGGCGGTGTGATCAGCCCGTTCAACGCGTGGCTGATCAACCGCGGCGCGATCACACTCCCGCTCCGGCTGCGCCAGCACAACGCCAACGCGCTCGACGTCGCCCGGTTCCTCGCCGCCGACCCACGGATCGCTCACGTCGCCTATCCAGGACTTGCCACTCACCCGCAGCACGACCTCGCCCAACGGGTGCTCACCGGCGGGTTCGGCGGGATGCTCGCGTTCGCGCTGGCAACGGAACCAGCCACGGCGATCGAGATCCACAACCGCTTCGTCGCCAACCTGCGCGTGGTCACCTCCGCCGTGTCGCTCGGTCACGACGAGTCGCTGATCGTGTACGTCGGCACCACCGGTCCGCGCGTCGCCTACTACCCCGAGCCGTTCCGCACGCTCGGTCACCTCCGCTTCTCGGTCGGTCTCGAAGATCCCGCCGACCTGCTCGCCGACCTCGCCGCGGCGCTCGACGCAACGTTCGACTGACCGCGCCCGGTCGTCACCCCGATGACCCGATTGCATCCGGGGTCAGACACCACATGCAACCGCGCACCAGCGTCAGACCG
>CAZQCP010000059.1:4765-16469 GCA_964592115.1 uncultured Ilumatobacteraceae bacterium | reverse complement strand
CGCCGTCGACCGGCTGCTCGAACACGACGACATCGCCGCGGTCAGCTTCGTCGGTTCCACGCCGATCGCGAAGTACATCTACGAGACCGGCACGCGCAACGGCAAGCGGGTGCAGGCGCTCGGCGGGGCCAAGAACCACATGCTCGTGCTCGGCGACGCCGACGTCGACATGGCCGCCGACGCGGCGATCAGCGCGGCGTACGGGTCGGCAGGTGAACGGTGCATGGCGATCAGCGTCGTGCTCGCTGCCGAGTCGATCGCCGACGAGCTCGTGGCCAAGATCGCCGAGCGCATCCCCGGCGTGCGCGTCGGGCCCGGCAACGAGCCCGACAGCGAGATGGGTCCGCTGATCACGTGCGAGCACCGCGACCGGGTCAAGAGCTACATCGATGCCGCGCCGGGCGAGGGCGCCACGGTCGTCGTCGACGGCCGTGATGGCGTCGACGGCGACGGGTTCTTCCTCAACCCGACGTTGCTCGACAACGTCACCACGTCGATGTCGAGCTACCGCGACGAGATCTTCGGTCCCGTGCTGGCGGTGGTCAGGGTGCACGGCTACCAGGACGGCCTCGACATCATCAACGCCAACCCGTTCGCCAACGGCACGGCCATCTACACCCGCGACGGCGGTGCCGCCCGCCAGTTCCAGTTCGACGTGCAGGTCGGCATGGTCGGCATCAACGTGCCGATCCCCGTGCCCGTCAGCTACTACAGCTTCGGTGGCTGGAAGGCGAGCCTGTTCGGCGACACCCACATGTACGGTCCTGAAGGCATCAACTTCTACACGCAGGGCAAGGTCGTCACGAGCCGCTGGCCCGACCCGGCGACGAGCACCATCGACCTCGGCTTCCCGGAGACGCGCTGATGCAGATCGGCCTCGTCTTGCAGACGACCCCGCCGGCGGCGCGGGTGATCGATCTCGCCAAGCGTGCCGAGACGTACGGGTTCAGCCACGTGTGGACGTTCGACTCGCACATCTTGTGGGAGGAGCCGTACGTCATCTACTCGAAGATCCTCGACGAGACCCGCAACATCGTCGTCGGCCCGATGGTGACCAACCCGGCCACGCGTGACTGGACCGTCACCGCATCGACGTTCGCCACGCTCAACGAGATGTATGGCAACCGCACGGTGTGTGGCATCGGCCGGGGCGACTCGGCCGTGCGCGTCACCAACGGCAAGCCGACCACGTTGACCACGATGGGCGAGGCCGTCCATGTGATCCGCGAGCTCGCCAACGGTCGCGCCGTCGACTACAAGGGCTCGACCATCACGTTGCCGTGGGCATCGAAGAGCCGCCTCGACGTGTACGGCGCGGGGTACGGCCCGAAGGCGTTGGCACTGATCGGCGAACGCTGCGACGGCTTCATCCTGCAGCTCGCCGATCTGTCGATCGCGGCGTGGACGATCGATGCCGTGCGCAGCGCGGCCAGTGACGCCGGTCGCGATCCCGACAGCATCTCGATCTGCGTCGCCGCACCCGCGTACGTCGGCCCGACCGAGGATCTGGCGTACATGCGTGACCAGTGCCGTTGGTTCGGCGGCATGGTCGGCAACCACGTCGCCGACATCGTCGCCCGGTACGGCGAGTCGTCGGCGGTGCCGGCGGCGCTCACCGACTACATCAAGGGTCGTGAGGCCTACGACTACAACCAGCACGGTCAGGCCGGCAACACGCACACGGCGTTCGTGCCCGACGAGATCGTCGACCGGTTCTGCATCCTCGGCCCCGTCGACGCTCAGCTCGAACGTCTGCACGCGCTGCGCGATCTCGGCGTCGACCAGTTCGCGATCTACCTCCAACACGACGGCAAGGACCACACGCTGGCCCAGTACGGCGAGCATGTGATCCCCGCACTGCGCGAACAGGCGCTCGCCAAGTCGTGAGTGAATCGAACCACGGTGTCACGATGGTGCCAGGCACCGGCGTGACATCACCTGGCCGCCGGGTCAGCTTCGATCGCATGTCGTCGGGAGCGCGACGATGATGCGGCGTGGCGCACGGCGGGCGTCGATGTTCGTGCTCTCGCTCTTGCTCGTTGCCGCGATCTGGGAGCTGTACAAGTGGCTCGGACCCGAGACGGGCGGCCAGGTCTTCGGCTGGCAGGTGATCCCGCGCACGGGCGACCGGGCGATGCCCCACACGTGGAAGATGGTCGGCCGTCTCTTCGACCCCGAGGTGCGCGGCAAGGACACACCGATCTGGCAGGCGGTACTCGGCTACAGCTGGTACACGTTCCGGATGGCGGCGATCGGCCTGCTGCTCGGCGGGATCTTCGGCGTCGCGCTGGCGGTGGTGATGGCGCGGTTCAAGGTCGTCGAACGAGGACTGTTGCCCTACGTCATCGCCTCGCAGACGGTGCCGCTCATCGCCCTCGCCCCACAGGTCGCCGCGCTCGGCGGGAACTGGGATCTACCGAAGTGGATGTGGGTCTCGTCGCTCGGCGCGTTCTTGGCGTTCTTCCCGATCGCCGTGGCGACGCTGCGCGGGTTGTCGTCGGTGCCCGCCGCGCCGCTCGAATTGATGGACAGCTACGCCGCGGGGTGGTGGAGCACGCTGGTCAAGTTGCGCTTCCCGGCTGCGGTGCCCTCGATGATGCCGGGTGTCAAGCTCGCTGCGACGGCGGCGGTGATCGGCGTCATCGTGTCGGAGATCTCGACCGGCGTGCGCGGCATCGGCTTCGCCGCGCTCACATACGCCCAGCGCGCTACCAGCGATCCGGCGATGGTGTACACCGCCGTGTTCGGCGCGGCGACACTCGGGCTGTGCATGTTCGGTCTCGTCGTCGCGCTGGAGGCGTTCTTGATGCGCAATCGCCCCCAAGAGGAGTACACGTGAGGGAGTACGCGTGAGCGGCGTCCACCTGACCGACGCGGTCACGATCGACCGGGTGTCGATGGTGTTCAACCCCGGGCGCTCGAACCAGGTCGACGCGCTCGTCGATGTCGAGCTCATCGTGCGGCCGGGCGACTTCGTGTCGTTGATCGGACCATCTGGCTGTGGCAAGTCGACGCTGCTCCGTCTCGTCGCCAACCTCCTCGACCCGACCTCTGGTCACGTGCTGGTCAACGGCAAGTCGGCCAACCAGGCACGCCGCGACCAGGACTACGGCATGGCCTTCCAGCAGTCGGGTCTGTTCGAGTGGCGCACGGTCCGTAAGAACATCGAGCTCCCACTCGAGCTGAAGGGGTGGGACAAGACCCGCCGCCGCGCCAGGGCCGAAGAGATGCTCGAGCTGGTCAAGCTGTCCGAGTTCGCCAACCACATGCCGTGGCAGCTCTCCGGAGGCATGCAACAGCGTGTGGCGATCGCTCGTGCGCTGGCTGCCCATCCGCCGCTGTTGTTGATGGACGAGCCGTTCGGGGCACTCGACGAGATGACCCGCGAGCACATGCAAGCCGAGCTGTTGCGGATCTGCGCCGCCGCTGGGACCACGGTCGTCTTCGTGACCCACTCGATCCCCGAAGCGGTGTACCTGTCGAGTCGCGTCGTGGTGATGTCGCCGCGCCCGGGACGCATCACGTGCGTGATCGACGTCGACCTCGGCGCGCAGCGCGACGAGGACACGCGCGAGGAGGACCGGTTCTTCAAGAAGATCACCGAGGTGCGCGAGGCCCTGCGCGCCGGTGACCATCATGCCGAGGACCGGGATGCAGCTGGCGACGGTGGCGGTCCCCGGGGGATCGAGGACCGGTGAACGTGCGCGCCGTCGTCGGGGCCGTGTGGCCGCCGGTGCTGTTCGGAGTCGCGTTCTTGGGCACGTGGGAACTGATCGTCAAGGCGTTCGACATCAAGCCGTACCTGCTTCCCGCGCCGTCGGCGATCTGGTCCGCGCTCCAGGCCAACTTCGGCAAGGTGTGGGACGCGATGTTCGTCACCGGCACGAACGCGTTCGTCGGGCTCGTGGCAGGCGTGGTCGTCGGCGTCGCGTTGAGCTTCGTGCTCATGCGCTTCCGTGTCGCCAACGAGCTGATCACGCCGCTCGCCGTCGCGCTCAACGCGATCCCGATCATCGTGCTGGTCCCGGTGTTCAACAACATGTTGTCGATCACCACCGAGATCCCGCGGCGGCTGATGGTGACCCTCATCGTGTCGTTCATCGTGCTGGTCAACGTCGCCAAGGGGCTCCGCCAGGTGAGCCCGACGCATCTCGAACTGCTGCGTTCGTACGCCGCGTCGCCGACGTCGGTGCTGCGCAAGGTACGCATCCCGAACGCGGTGCCGTACCTGTTCACCGCGTTGAAGATCGCCGCTCCCGTCGCCGTGATCACCGCCTTCGTGGCGGAGTACTTCGGTGGCAACCAGAACGGACTCGGCTACGGCATCACGAGCAACGCCGCGGCCTCGCGGTCGGCGGCGTCGTGGGCGTACGTCGTCGGTGCGTGCGCGCTCGGCCTCGCGTTCTACCTCATCGCGATCGCGCTCGAGAAGGTCTGCGCGCCAGGCTTCTGGGCGGCGCGCGCACGGTCACCACTCGCTCCGGGCGCGGCTGGCTCGGACCCACGTTCCACACAACAACAACCAAGAGGGGACCTGGTCCCCGGGGGAGCAGCAACACCATGAGAACCAAGCGAATTCGTTACGTAGCGGCAGCTGCCGTTGCGCTGAGCATGGTCGTCGCCGCCTGTGGCAGCGACGACGACGGAGGCGACGCCGACTCGGGCACGAGCGACACGACCGGCACCGATACGGGCACAGGCGACGGCGATTGCGACACGGTCGACTCGGTCAGCCTGCAGCTCCAGTGGGTCACCCAGGCCCAGTTCGGCGGCTACTTCGCCGCCGTGGACCAAGGGTTCTACGAGGACCACTGCCTCGACGTGACGATCGTCGAAGGCGGCGTCGAGATCGTGCCGCAGACCCAACTCGCCAACGGCGACGTCGACTTCGCCATCGCCTGGGTGCCCAAGGCGCTCGCCAGCCGCGAGGCCGGCGCGCAGATCACGAACATCGCTCAGATCTATCAGCGGTCCGGCACGCTGCAGGTGAGCTTCGCCGACTCGGGCATCACGTCGCCCGACGACTTCGCCGGCAAGAAGATCGGCAACTGGGGCTTCGGCAACGAGTACGAGGTGTTCGCGGCGATCGGCCAGGCCGGGCTGGACCCGGCGACCGACGTCGAGCTCGTCGCCCAGCAGTTCGACATGAACGCGCTGCTCGACCGGGCGATCGACGCCGCCGAGGCGATGACGTACAACGAGTACGCGCAGGTGCTCGAAGCCGAGAACCCCGACACCGGCGAGCTGTACCAGCCGGAGGACCTCAACGTCATCAGCTACGAGGACATCGGTGTCGGCATGCTGCAAGATGCCATCTGGGCGAGCCAGGAGCGGCTCGACAGCGACGAGGCCTACCGGGACATCGCGGCGCGGTTCGTCGCGGGGTCGATCGAGGGCTGGATCTACTGCCGGGACAACCCCGAGTCGTGCGCCGAGATCGTCACGAACAGCGGCTCGACGCTCGGTGCCAGCCACCAGTTGTGGATGATGAACGAGGTCAACAAGCTGATCTGGCCGGCCGAGCAGGGTGTCGGCTACATCGACCAGGCTGCGTGGGATCGCACCGTGCAGATCAGCCTGGAGACCCCGAACCTCGAAGGCGCGACGGTGCTCACCGCCGAGCCGACCGACGGGGCGTTCACCAACGACATCGTCGAAGCGGCCTGGGCGCTGCTCGCTGATGACGCCGACATCAACGGTGCCGGATGGTCGGCCATCGACGTCGTCCTCAACCCCGGAGGCGAATGATCGCGGGAGCCTGATGTGAGTGGGACCGTGCGCGTGTCGTGAGCGCGCACGTACCCTCCAACCCACTCCATCGACCACCGAACATCTCGAAATTTGTCTGGATTCGAGCGCTCAGCGACACGAACCAGACAAATTTCGGGGTGGGGTCGGTCAGGTGAGCGTGGCGAGGGCGGCGTCGAGGATGGCGAGGCCTTCGCGACACACGTCGTCGGGCGTGTTGCACGGCGGCACGACGTGGATGCGGTTGCCGGCGACCATCGGCCACATCCCGTTGGCCTTGCAGGCGCCGACGACCTTGCCGATCGTGGCGGCATCGAGTGGCGCACGCGTGGCACGGTCGGCGACGAGCTCGAGTGCCCAGAACACACCGAGCCCGCGCACTTCGCCGATCGACACGTGGCGCTCGGCCATGTCGCGCAGCGCCGGCCCGATGATGTCGTCACCGAGGTGCCGGGCGTGCTCGTTGACGCCTTCCTCTTCGAAGATGCCGATGCTGGCGACCGCCGACGCGCAGGCGAGCGGGTGGCCGGAGTACGTGAGTCCACCGGGATACACGCGCTCGTCGAACGACGCCGCGATCTCCCGGGACAACACCACGCCGCCGAGCGGGACGTAGCCCGAGTTGACACCTTTCGCGAACGCGATCAGGTCGGGTTGTGCGTTCCAGTGTTGCCAGGCGAACCACGCGCCGGTCCGGCCGAATCCGGCCATCACCTCATCGGCGATCCACACGATCCCGAACTCGTCGCACAGCGCCCGCACGCCTTCGAGGTAGCCGGGTGGCGGAACGAGGATGCCGTTCGTGCCCACGACGGTCTCGAGGATGATCGCCGCCACCTTGTTCGGACCCTCGAACGTGACGATGTCGCGCAGGTGTTGCAGGGCGCGCTCGGTCTCCTCTTCGGGGGTCGTCGAGTGGAAGGCGGACCGATATGGGTACGGACCCCAGAACTTCACGAGGCCGGGAATGCTCGGCTCGTTGTCCAGCCGCCGTCCCTCACCCGTGAGGCCGACCGCCGCCGCGGTGCCACCGTGGTAGCTGCGGTACGTCGACAGCACCTTCATCCGACCGGTGTGGACCTTGGCGAGCCGGATCGAGTTCTCGACCGCCTCGGCGCCGGCATTGGTGAAGAACACCTTGTCGAAGTGTCCGCCTGCCGAGTCGCGGTTCGCCTTCTCGACGATCAGGCGCGCCGCCTCGCTGCGCTGATCGTTGGCGAACGACGGGGCGACCATGCAGAGCCGTTCGGCTTGGTCCTTGATCGCCTGGATCATCTTCGGGTGCTGATGCCCGAGGTTCATGTTGACGAGTTGGCTCGTGAAGTCGATCCACGTGTTGCCCTTGTCGTCCCACATCTTCGAGCCGGCGGCACCCGTGAGCACGATCGGATCGAGCGCGGCTTGCGCGGACCACGAGTGGAACACGCGGGCACGGTCGTTCGCGTACGCGGTGTCGAGGAGCGACGCGTCCGCGGACGCGGGAACATCGAGCTGGGTCATGTCGCGATGCTAAACGACACAGAGCGATCCGAACAGACCCCACTTTGTTCCCGCACAATCCTCCCCCGTCACCCGATGAGTTTCCGGTGCACCTGTCGCGCACAAACCTCATCGGTGGTGCCGATGCCCTGGTACCGATGAGATTCGCGTGCACGTGTCGCTCACGAACCTCATCGGTGGACGAGGGCGGCGCGAGATGGTCTACGTTCGCGGTATGGCTGAGATCCGCAGTGAGATGGTGAGCTTCGCGAGCAACGGGAACGACGCGCAGGGTTACCTGGTGCTGCCCGAAGGTGGAAGCGGGCCCGGTGTCATCGTCGTGCAGGAGTGGTGGGGTCTCGACTCGGGGATCAAGGAGATGGCCGACCGCCTCGCCGAAGCTGGATTCGTCGCCCTCGCGCCCGACCTGTACCACGGTGAGCTCGCCGGGCACACCGAGATGGACAAGGCGGGTGAACTGATGAGCAAGATGCCCGCCGACCGCGCCGGGCGCGACATGAGCGGCGCTGTCGACTTCCTCGCCGGCCACGACGCGTCCACCGGCGACGGCATCGGTGTCGTCGGGTTCTGCATGGGCGGCATGCTGACCTTCATCCTCGCCGCGATGCGCCCCGACAAGGTGAAGGCGGCGGTCCCGTTCTACGGCTATCCGCAGGGCGATGATCAGCCCGACTACTCGAAGATCGAAGCAGCCATCCAAGGTCACATGGCCGAGCACGACGACTTCTTCGGACCGTCGGGCGCCAAGCACCTGGAGACCGAGCTCCAGGCGCTGGGCAAGGACGTCACGATCACGGTCCACGAAGGCACCGGCCACGCGTTCATGGCACCGCACAACGCGCTCGGCACGCAAGACGAGGCGAAGTACGCCGAGATCTGGCCGCAGGTCACCGCCTTCTTGCACGACAAGCTCGCCTGAACAACTAGCGGCAAGGGGACGGGGCCCGTCCCGCTGCTTATTCATCCGCGGCGCTTCGTCCTAGCATCGATCGACCATGTCTGAGATTCGATTCGATGCTGTGTTGTTCGACGCCGGCGGCGTGCTCGTGCTGCCCGACCCGACGGTGCTCGGCCCGCTGCTGGCGTTCTACGGCGGTTCACCGGAGATCGACGATCACCGCCGTGCTCACTACGCCGGCATGCGGGCGAAGTCGCACGCCGGCGCGCCGGAAGGGACGTGGGACGAGTACGACGTCGCCTACGTCGCAGCCGTCGGTGTCGACGAACAGCACCGCGCGGAGGCGGCGGGCGTCCTCGGGCGGACCCGGACCGAGTGGCTGTGGCGCTGGACGATCCCCGAGACACGTGCCGCGCTCGACGAGCTCGCGGCGGCCCGTGTGCCGATGGGCGTGGTGTCCAACGCCAGCGGCCAGATCGAACGGATCCTCGCCCACGACGTGTGCCAGGTCGGTGAGGGTCCCCACGTGGCGATGCGCTGCGTCGTCGACAGCCACGTGGCAGGCATCGCCAAGCCCGATCCGGCGATCTTCGACCATGCCCTTCCGCACTTCGACGGGATCGAGCGAACGCGGATCGCCTACGTCGGCGACTCGGTCACGATGGACATCGCCGCCGCCCGCGGCGCCGGTCTCCACCCGATCCTCATCGACCCGTACGACGACCACCCCGACGCCGACTTCGAACGCATCCGCTCGGTCGGTGAGTTGCTCACGTGAGCGACCTACACGCTGCGGGCGGGCAAGTCCGACACGCTGTTACGGCCCGAGCACGTGCTGTTGATCGCCTGCGAGATCGGCGATCGCCGAGATGACGAAGCGCGCTCGCCGCTCGGGGCGACCGGGCCGCGGGTTCAGTCGCTGGAGGTGAGGCGGCGGGCGATCACCTTGAGGCAGAGGGTCTCGTCGGCGCCCTCGAAGATGGACAGCACGCGGGCATCGACGAAGTAGCGGCTGACCGGGAACTCCTCGGCATAGCCCATGCCGCCGTGGATCTGCATCGCCTCGCGGCTGACCCACTCGGCCGCCTTGCACACGTACGCCTTGACCATCGCCGCCTCGCGGGTACCGCGGCCCTGCGCCATCAGCTTCGCGACGTGGTAGGCGAACTGGCGGGCCGCCTGGATCAGCACGACCATCCGGCCGAGCTTGGCCCGCGTGAGCTGGTAGTCGACGATGGCCTCGCCGAACACCTTGCGGTTCTGGGCGTAGTCGAGCGCCGCCTCGTACGACGCCTGCATCACACCAACCGCCCGGGCTGCCGTCTGGAGACGACCGTTCTCGAAGCCCGCCATCTGGAAGTAGAAGCCTCGCCCGAGTCCCTCGTCGCCGCCGACGAGGTTCGCCGCGGGCACCCACCAGTCCTCGAGCGCGACCTCGTAGGAGTGCATGCCGCGGTAGCCGATCGTGTCGATCGGGCGCCCTTCCATCTTGCCGACGCGCTCGCCGCCACCGACGGTGATCGGGTCCTGGGTGAGCACGAAGCCGTGGCTGTCGCCGCGTGGCTTGGGCACGATGAAGAGGCTCAGCCCACGATGGGTCTTCGACCGGTCGGGGTCGGTGCGGGCAAGCAGCGTCAGCGCGTCGGCGCGGGCGCCGAACGTGCACCACGTCTTGACGCCGTTGATCACCCAGCCGTCCTCGCCATCGGGGCCCGGAGCGGGGGTGGCGGTCACCTTCAGGCCGGCCACGTCGCTGCCGTAGTCGGGTTCGGTCACGGCGACCGCCGGCATCACCTCGGCGGTCGCGAGCTTGGGCAGCCAGTGCAGCTTCTGCTCCTCGGTGCCGCCGTTGACGAGCGCCCTGGTGAGGATCTCGGGGCGCGTGATCAGCGAGCCGCCGATGCCGAGGCTGACCCGTGAGAGCTCCTCGGTCGCGGCGACCATCGCGATGTACTCCGAGTCGCCGCCTTCGCCGTATCCGCCGTACTCGACCGGCACGCTGAGCCCGAACGCGCCGAGCTCGGCGAGGCCGGTGACGATCTCTTCGGGAACATCGCCGTTGGTGCGGTGCACGTGCTCGGCATGCGGCCCGATCACGTTCTCGGCGAACGAGCGGAACGTGTCGGCGACCATCTCCATCTCGCCGTCGAGGTGGCGCGGGCCCGGCTGGTCGGCGAGCGCACCGACGAACGATGGGTCGCGGAATGCCGCCACGAACTCGCGGGCGCCGTCGAGTGCGTCCGGGCCGACCCCCCACGTGCCCTCGCGGCCGAACAGTCGGCTCCCGACGTCGTGCACCATGTCGGCGGCGAATGCGCACGTGATGCGCGCCTCGAGGTCACCCTTGGCGCCGTAGTCCAACAGCGCTCTCGCCGTCTCGACCTGGGACGCGGCATGGGCGAGGTCGTAGGCGAGCGACTGGGCGACCTCTGGCCCGCCTGCCGGTTCGAGCTGTGTCACACCCTGACGGACGACACCGTCGGCGAGGTCGATCGCCGCCGCGGCGGCGGTGAGATCGGGGGCGGCAATCGGCGCGGCGGACGACTCGGTGGTCATGGCCGCGACGTTAGTGAGCAGGCCCGGCGCCGCCGCAAAGTGATGCGTGCCGGCGCCGGGACGGCTGGCACGATGGCCACGTGTCAGCGGTGTGCGTGTTCTGTGGTTCGAGTTCGGGCGGCGATCCGATGTATGCGGAGGCGGCGAGCGAGCTCGGCCGTCTCGTCGCAGCGGGCGGACACACGCTCGTGTACGGCGGCGGCCACGTCGGTCTGATGGGGGTGACCGCGGACGCAGCGCTGGCTGCGGGAGGCCAGGTCGTCGGCGTGATGACCGAACACCTCGTCGCCGCCGAGATCGCCCACCGCGGGTTGACGCGACTCGAGGTGACCGCGACGATGCACGCCCGCAAGGCGCGCATGGCCGAGCTCGCCGACGGCGTGATCGTGTTGCCTGGTGGGTTCGGCACGCTCGAAGAAGCGTTCGAGGTCACCACCTGGAACCAGCTCGGGCTCATCGCGGCGCCGGTCGTGTTCGTCGACGTCGGCGGCTACTTCGCGCCGCTGTTCGAGATGATCGAACGATCGGTGGCGGCCGGTTTCATGACCGAGCACAACGCGGCGATCCCGCGGCGAGCCTCGACGGTCGACGAGGCGGTCGCAGCGGCCCTTGCGCCGCCCGTGCCGTACTCACCGAAGTGGATCGGCTGACCGCGTCGACGTGAGTAACGCCGGGGACGGACCCCGCTGTCACTCGTTCAGGTGCAGGGGCTGCCGTCGGCGGGGATGACGTGGCCGTCCGCGCCGATCTCGAAGCGCGGGGAGGGTTCCTTGAGCAGCGCCTCGGCGACGAGGTCGTCTTGCGTGGCGGGCATGTCGCCCACCAGTGCGATGTACATCTCGACGGCGGCTTCCAGCGTGGTCCGATCGAGGCCGCAGGCGCCCGCATCGGCGGCCGCTGGGGCCCCAGCCATCACCTCGACGGCGTCGCCGAGGTCGCCGACCTTGGCTGCGGTCTCGGCGACCCGTGTCTGCGCTGCGTCGCCCGCAGAGCCACCGTCGC
>CAZQCP010000059.1:0-4665 GCA_964592115.1 uncultured Ilumatobacteraceae bacterium | reverse complement strand
CGTCGCCCGCAGAGCCACCGTCGCTGCTCGACGAGCAACCTGCAGCGAGGGCGGCCACCGCGAGGGTGGCGAGTACGGCGCGTCGGATCATGACCAAGGTTTCGGCACGCGAGCGCCCGGCCTGAAGTGCTCGGGGCCGCCCGAGTCGCCGCCACGAAGGAAGGTCGCCGTGGCTGCAGCGCCGGTGGCATCGCGGGTGTATAGCGTCGGCGCCGTGCGTTCACGTCGCCACGGTCGCCACGGCCGCCGCCGATCGCCGTCGATCGCGTTGGCGCTCGGGCTCGCCGGGCTCGTCGCCGCTGGCTGTTCCGTCTCTGCCGACGTGCAGAGTCTGAAAGCCGATGCCGTCGGTTCGCCACGTGACGGGGACGACCATCCCGACGTATCGCCGGATGATGGAGAAGACGGTCCCGGCACAGGCGCAGATGCGGACGCCGACGACAGTGCGACGGGCTCGGGCACGCTCGACTGGTCGCGCTGCGGTGGGCGAAACATCCTCACGTTCGGGTTCCAGTGCGCGACGCTCGAGGTGCCGCTCGACTACGGCGATCCCGACGGTGAGCAGATCGAGATCGCGCTGACGCGCGTTCGAGCGACCGGCAACGACCGGATCGGCTCGCTGCTGTTCAATCCCGGTGGACCTGGCGGATCAGGGATCGACTTCTTGACCGCCGCGGCGTCGCGCGTGCCACCCGAGCTCGCGGCGCGGTTCGATCTCGTGTCGTTCGACCCGCGAGGGGTCGGCGCCAGCTCGGCGATCGAGTGTGACGTCGATCTCGACGACACTCCGGCGCTCGCCGCAGGCGACGATGCCGCCTGGGTGGCGTTGGTCTCCGATGCCGAGCGGCAGGCAGAACAGTGCACCGAAGCGAGCAATGCCCTGGCACGCTTCGTCGGGACGAACAGCGCGGCACGCGACCTCGACGAGATCCGCGAGGCGCTCGGCGATGATCAGCTCAGCTACGTCGGCTTCTCCTACGGGACGCGCCTCGGCGCCGTCTACGCCGAGCTGTTCCCCGATCGCGTGCGGGCGCTCGTGCTCGACGGCGCCGTGAAGCCGACGTCGGACCTCGCCGAGCTGTCGGCGGGACAGGGTCCGGCGTTCGACAACGCGTTCGAACGCTTCGCCGCCACCTGCGATGCTGATGCCGACTGCCCGCTGACCGCGCCGGCGACCGACGTCTACACCACGTTGCGCCAGCGGCTCGGCGACGATGCCACGATCCCCGTCGCCGACCCCGCGCGAGCGCTCACCCTCGGCGAACTGGAACTGTCGGTCGCTGCCGGGATGTACAGCACGCAGACCTGGCCCATCGTCGCCCAAGGTCTCGACGAAGCCGACGCCGGCGACGCGTCGATCCTCCAGGCACTGGCCGACGCGTATCTCGGTCGACGACCCGACGGCTCCTACGACGCCACCCAAGCGGCCGGCTCGGCGATCAACTGTGCCGATGATCCGAACCGCCCGCCGCCCGACGAGGTACGGCGCCGCGCCGATGCCGTCGCCGCCAGCTCGATCTGGTTCGACGGCTTCTTGCGGGCGTCGACCGGATGCATCGGTGCTGCCGAGGCGATCGATCCGGTGACGTACGGTCCGGCGAGCGGCGCCGCACCGATGCTCGTGATCGGCACGACGAACGACCCCGCGACGCCCTACGAATGGGCGATCGAGCTCGCCGACCTCTTGGAGTCCGCCGTGCTGTACCGCGTCGACGGCGACGGTCACACCGCGTTCTTGTCGAGCCCGTGCGTCGACGATGTCGTGGTGCGCTACCTCGTCGATCTCGAGTTGCCCGGCGACGGAGCGTCCTGCGCCGACGACGCCGAGACCGACCCCTTCCCGCCACCGGGCGAGAGCGAGTTCGACCGGGTGCTCGCGCTGTTCGACTGCTTGCGCGAGCACGGCGTCGACATCCCCGACATGACGATCGGTGATCTCGTCGCCGACCCCAGCGGCGAGTCGCTGCTCGACGTGCTCGACCCCACCGATCCCGACTTCGTCCGAGCTGCCTTCTCCTGCCAGGACCTGCTGGCCGATCTGTAGCGACGCCGACCACCGCGCCACACCCCGAAATGTGTCCGGATCGTGTCGCCCAGCGAGAGATTCCGGACAGATTTCGGGGTGTGGCGACCGTGTGGTGACGATGTGGCGGATCGGTCGGATCGCGGTCCTCACAGGGAACGCACAGGGTGGGCGGGTTTGTCCCCAGATCGCGGGGTGCCGTACACACCCAAGTCACATCCAAGAGGGACTGACGTTCCACAGGGGTCGTCGTTCATGATGGTCCCCATGTTCAGTGGCATGACCGGTGTGACGGCGGGACGAGCGCTCCCGACACCTCGCCAGCGGCTCCTGCGGCAGCGACAACACGGGGCGATCCTCCAGCAGCCGGACCGGCGCGAGCTCGAGCGGGCAGGATGGCGGACGACGCTCGAGTTCCGCGAGAACAACGTCCGCGCCCGCGATGGACGCTTGCTGCGGGTCGAGGAGATCTGGCACGCGGAGGCCGAGCGTGATCCCTCGGCCCGCTGGGGACGGGCCGCGGAGCGCACCGACACGTACGGCGCGGCCGGCGTCGACTTCATCTTCGCGACCGCCGAATCCGCCGACGAGGTGTGGGCGCGGCTGCGGCTCGAGGCGGAGCTGGCCGACGTGCGACGCAGCCGTGACGCGGCCTCGGGCGGCACCGCCCGAGCGTCTTGAGACCCGCTCGCGAGCGATCCGCGGGGCCCGTAACCGAGCAGTCGACGGTCGCGGCCGTGTGCAAAACGGCCTGCCAACGGTGGAACTGGCAGCGCCCACGATCTTTCTGCGGTCAACGGTTGACACGGGCGTAGTTTCACTGCTGTAATTACTGGTCCGTTCCACGAGATGTGGTGTGTCAGGAACCGTCCGACCACAACATCTGGTGGTTGGCGGGGCGGGGCGGGCACAACCGCACGAACCGCGCAACACGCTCCCTGAGCGCACCATTTCCATCTCGAACCTCACTTCGACACCGCCGCCAGGCGCCACGTCCAACATCTGCAGAGCACAGGAGAAGCACCGGTGACAGTCATCGACGAGAACCCCGCCGACGAGCGAGCGGTCGACGCTCCTCCCGGTGCCCCCGCTGGCCAGCAGACGCTCGTGTCCGACGCCCCGGCCGCCGCCGCACCGCCCACCTTGACCGACACGTCGAAGGCGGCGGCGACGTCGGGGGCCGCCCGCAGCGGCCCAGCCGGTCAGCCGACGTCGAGTGGCATGCGCGTCCGCAAGCGCAGCGGGGCACTCGAACCTGTCGATGTCAACAAGATCGTCAATGCCATCGCCCGGGCATCGGAAGGGCTGCTCGGCGTCGACCCCATGCGCGTCGCCACCCGCACCATCTCCGCGCTCGCCGATGGCGCCACCACCCGCGAGCTCGACGAGCTGTCGATCCGCACCGCGGCCGGCCTCATCGTCGACGAGCCGAACTACTCGCGGCTGGCATCGCGGCTGCTCGCCACGGTGATCGACAAGGAGGTCCGCAACCAGAACATCCCGTGGTTCTCCGAGTCGATCAAGGTCGGCCACGCCGAAGGTCTCGTCGCCGACCACGTCCTCGACTTCGTCGAGGCCAACGCGCCCACACTCAATGCGGCGATCGACTCCGACCGCGATCGCAGCTTCGAGTTCTTCGGCCTGCGCACCGTGTACGACCGCTACCTGTTGCGCCACCCGGTGCGCCGCGAGGTCATCGAGACCCCGCAGTACTTCTTCCTCCGCGTCGCCTGCGGCCTGTGCGCCGCCGACCCGAACGTCGACGTCACCAGTGGGGGAGCCGATGCCCGCGGTCTCGGTGAGATGGACGTCGAGCAGGTCGTGAAGTTCTACGACCTGATGTCGTCGCTGGCGTACCTGCCGTCGAGCCCCACGCTGTTCAACTCGGGCACGTCGCACAGCCAGATGTCGAGCTGCTACCTGCTCGACTCGCCCGAGGACAGCCTCGAAGGCATCTACAAGCGCTACACCGACATCGCCAAGCTGTCGAAGTTCGCCGGTGGCATCGGCGTCGCCTGGCACCGCGTGCGCGCCAAGGGCAGCCTCATCCAGGGCACGAACGGCCTGTCCAACGGCATCGTGCCGTGGCTGCGCACGCTCGACTCGTCGGTCGCCGCCGTCAACCAGGGCGGTCGCCGCAAGGGCGCGGCCTGCGTCTACCTCGAGAGCTGGCACGCCGACATCGAGGACTTCCTCGAACTGCGCGACAACACGGGCGACCACGCTCGGCGCACGCACAACTTGAACATCGCCAACTGGGTGCCCGATCTGTTCATGCAGCGCGTCGAGAAGGACTGGCAGTGGTCGCTGTTCGACCCCAAGGCGGTGCCGCACCTGACCGATCTGTTCGGCGACGACTTCGAGCGGGCGTACGTCGCCGCCGAGGAGGCAGGGCTGTACGTCAAGCAGGTGTCGGCCCGCCAGCTCTACTCGAAGATGATGCGCACGCTCGCCCAGACCGGCAACGGCTGGATGACGTTCAAGGACGCTTCCAACGAGAAGTGCAACCAGACCGGCGCCGCCAACGACGACGGCAGCCCCCGCGTGGTGCACCTCTCGAACCTGTGCACCGAGATCCTCGAGGTCACCGACCAGCAGAACACGGCGGTGTGCAACCTCGGCTCGCTGAACCTCGGCGCCTA
>CAZQCP010000058.1:0-16486 GCA_964592115.1 uncultured Ilumatobacteraceae bacterium | reverse complement strand
TCAGTTGGCGAAGTCGCCTGGTGCGGTGCGCACAGCGGTGAAGGTCCCAGACTGTGCGCCGCCGACCCCGCTGGTTCCCCAGATGGAACCGTCGGGACCGCGGGCGATCGTGAACCCGAAGCCCTGTTCGTCGACGATGTCGAGGCTGTGGCGGTCGAGGACCGCCCCGCTGGTCCAGATGTGGTTGGGCGTGAGGACGATGCCTTCGGGTCGCGAATGGAGTTCGACTTCATCGACGATGGCGCCGACGAGCGGATCGATGATGACGAGCTTGCCCGTACGTCCGCCACCGCCGCTCGTGTCGGTGCCGACGACCACGTTGTTCTCGTCGCCGACGAGTCGCACGCCGAATCCACCACCTTCGCTGATGATCGGGATGTCGTAGTGGAGCGCGCCAGTCGATTGATCGAATGCGATCACGCGGCCGTCCTGCCGATCCTGGCTCAGCGCCCAGACGAGTCCGTTGGAGACGGCGAGGTCCATCCATCGTCCCTGCGGGAGATCGAGGGTGGTGATGGTGCCGTCGGGGTCGAGTCGTTGAAACGGCCCTCGGTAGCTGGCGGTCCACACGGTGGCCCCGTCGGAGGTGATGCCGGTCGCGATCTCGCCTCCCGCGATGGTGGTGGCCAGGTTCGTCGCTGGGTCGATCCGCACGGCCGGCTGGCCTGAGACGTAGACGGCGTCGTCGGTGGCGGTGAGGCGCTTGGCGTTGGCATCGACGTCGATCCTCGCGAGCACCGCGCCACTGGTGGCATCGAGCCGCACGACGTATCCACCGGACGTGTCGCCGATCCAGATCGAACCGAACGCCGAGATGGCGTGGTATGCGAACCGACCTTCGGCGAGCACGGTCTGCACTCGCGCGGGTGGGCCGCTGGACGAGGCGACGACGTCCGCGATGGTGTCGGACGGTTCGGGGTTCACGAGCTGGCGCAGGCTGAACGGCAGCACCGTTCCGTCGTCGAAGGCCACCTGGAAGTCCGTGGCGTGGATACCCGTCGTCAGCGGTTCGGTCGTTCGCCGGATCGTGAGTTGCAGTGTGGTTTGAACGAAGTCGTTGACCGGTTCCGCTGTGAGGCAGCCATCGGTGTTGCAGGTCACTTCCACGGCGAGTTGACCATCGGTGGACGTGGACGAGAGCTGTTCGATCGAACTGGACCGACCCTGTGGGTCGAAGCTGAGTTGCACCTCGTACGTCAACACGATCTCACCCTCGCCGAATGGGCTCTGACGCGAATCGACGTTGGCCTCCCGGACCTGGAAGTAGGAACCATCCTCGACAGCCGACCCGAACGGCACCACCCGCGCCGGCGGGAGTGGCAGTGGGGGGTCCGTCGGTCGACTCGAGGGCGGAGCCGACGGTGAGGGATCCTCGTCCGGCGGAACGGAATCTTCGACCACCGACGGCGTCGATCGATCGCTGGTGACGACTGCGATCAGTCCGCCGATCAGGGCCAGGCCGAGAAGTACCGCGGTCGCCGTCATCACGAGCGATCGACGCCGCCCGCGCGTGCCGTCGGCATCGCCCGCGGCGTGCGGTGCTGACCATCGCACGGGGGAAGTCTCGGCGAACGCAGCATCGGCGACGCGCGCGACCTGCTCTTCAAGACTGAGCATCGTGGACCACTCCCATCTCCGAACGGAGCCGGACCAGGCCGCGGCTGACGTGGGTCGCGACCGTCGAGGTCGACACTTCGAGCACCTCGGCGATCTCGCCGTGCGACCACCCGCATCCGTGCGCCAGCCATACGGCGATCCGTTGCGACTGCGGCAATGTGCCCAGCGCGTCAACGAGGTTCGGCTCGACCTCCGGCACGACGATCGGGGCGGTCCGGAAGATCCGTACCCGTTTGCGCGGGCGGGTTCGAGATTGACCGACCCGGAACAGATAGCCCGTCGGGTTCACCATCGTCGACACGGTGGCCCAATGCTCGAAGCCGTACGCGAGCGCCTCGGCGACAGCGTCTTCGACCCGATCGATACCAACCGCGCCCAGCAACGCACGCCGCAGCCCCGGCTCGATGCGCACGACGAACGCCTCGAACGGCTCCGGATCACTCACGTCGCGTGAACCCTCACACACACTTGACCATCGAGCGGCCCCGTCGCGCTACAACGACCCGCATTGCCTGGGCGTTCGACGGAGCGGTCGCTCACGCCGCCGGAACGGCGCGGCGAGCGATGGCGGCGAGCGGAAGCCCGGTCGGCATCGTGCCGTAGAGGTGACCGTGATCGCCGGCGACACGGGTGGCGACGAACGCGTCGGCCACAGCTGGATCGGCGTAGCGCACGGCGAGCGACGCCGCCCACACGACCGCCATCCGCTCGACGAGCCGCCGCGCGCCAGCTTCGGGATCGGTCACGTCACGGAGCTCGTCGCGCAGCGCATCGAGCGCGGCGTCGAGCCGTCGATCACCGCCGGCACCGAGCTCGACCTCAGCGACGAACGTGTCGACGGCGCCGGGCTCGCGCGCCATCGCTCGCACGACGTCGAGGGCGATCACGTTTCCCGACCCCTCCCAGATGGCGTTCACCGGCGACTCGCGGTAGAGGCGCGGCATGATCGACTCCTCGACGTAGCCGTTGCCGCCGAGGCACTCCATCGCCTCGCGGGTCACCTCACTGCACCGCTTCGTCACCCAATACTTCGCGACCGGCGTGGCGATGCGGCGCAGCGCCAGCTCGCCAGGGTCAGCATCGGCGCGGTCGAACGCGCCCGACAACCGCATCATCAGGAGCGTCGCCACCTCGACTTCGACGTCGAGGTCGGCGAGCACGTTCTGCATGAGGGGCTTGTCGAGCAGCAGCCCGCCGAATGCCGCGCGGTGCGCAGTGTGCCATGCCGCTTGGCTGACCGCCTGCCGCATCAGGCCGACGGACCCGACGACGCAGTCGAGACGGGTGTGGTTGACCATCTCGATGATCGTCGCCACACCGCGTCCTTCGTCGCCGACACGGTGGACGAACGCGTCGTCGAACTCGATCTCCGATGACGCGTTCGACCGGTTGCCGAGCTTGTCCTTGAGGCGTTGCAGGCGCAGTCCGTTGCGGGTCCCGTCGGGCAGCACGCGGGGGAGGAGGAAGCACGTCAACCCCTCGGGTGCCTGGGCGAGCACCAAGAATGCGTCGCACATCGGCGCCGACGTGAACCACTTGTGGCCGGTGATGCGGTAGGTGCCGTCGGCGGTGGGCATCGCGGCGCTCGTGTTGGCGCGTACGTCGGAGCCGCCCTGCTTCTCGGTCATCCCCATCCCGAGCGTGGCCCCTCGCTTCGTGGTGACCGGGAGGAGCTCCGGCTGGTACGTGCGGCTGGTGATGATCGGCTCCCAGGCAGCCGACAGATCCGGTGCGGCGCGCAGCGCGGGCACGACGGACGTGGTCATCGAGATCGGGCAGCCGTGCCCCGCCTCGATCTGGGAGATCATCGTGAACAAGGCGTCGCGCACGACCCGCCCACCTTCACCAGCCGGCTGTTCGAACGGCAACGAATGCAGTCCGTTGCTGATCGACAGGTCCATCAGGTGATGCCAGGCGGGGTGGAACTCGACCTCGTCGACGCGGTTGCCGTACCGGTCGTGGGTGCGCAGGACAGGTTCGTGCGTGTTGGCGTCGAAGCCCCATCCGTACACCTCGGCCGAGCCGACGCGAGCACCGAACGCGTGGAGGAGGTCGTCGGCCCAACCACCACCCTCCCGGGCGACGGCGTCGCGCAGGACGGGATCGGCCCCGTACAGGTCGTAATCGACGAGCGGTGGCGCCTGATTGGTGACGGCGTGCCCCACACCCACACCTGCACCCTAACGAGCGTGACGGAGCAACGAACGAAGGGACCCGTCCCCAAGGTTCGTTACTCGGCGAGGCGGGTGACGTCGTCGCCTTGCCAGCGCTCGACGAGGCGGAACTTCTGGATCTTGCCCGAACCGGTGAGCGGGAACTCGTCGACACGGAACCAGTGGACCGGTGCCTTGTGCGCGGCGAGCTGATCGCGTACGTATCCGCGCAGCTCGTTCTCCGACGGCAGGTCATCACCCGCCGGCCGCACGAACGCGGCCACGACCTCACCCCACTTGTCGTCGGGCAGACCGACGACCGCGACGTCGGCCACCAGCGGGTGGCGGAACAACACGTCTTCGATCTCGCGCGGGTAGATGTTCTCGCCACCGCGGATGATCATGTCCTTCAACCGTCCCACGATCGTGCAGTAGCCGCGCTCGTCCATCGCGCACAGGTCGCCGGTGTGCAGCCAGCCGTCGGCGTCGATCGTCGTCGCCGTCGCACCCGGGTCGTCGTTGTAGCCGATCATCGTCAGGTACCCGCGGGCGCACAGTTCACCCGGCTCGCCGTGGGGCACCGTGTCGCCTGCAGCATCGATGATCTTGATCTCGACGTGTGGCATCGGCGTGCCGAGGGTGGCCGCCTTGTCCTCGATCGAGTCGTCGGGACGGGTCATCGTGCACACCGGCGACAGCTCGGTCTGGCCGAACACGATCGTGAACGGCGCCCCGACGTCGCGCTCGAGCCGCTCGACGAGTGGAGCCGGCACGGTCGAGCCGCCCGACGTCATCACCTTCACGCTCGACAGGTCGCGATCGGCGTACGTCGGGTGCTCCAGCACGGCGATCAGCATCGTCGGCACACCGGTCATGACGTTGCCGCCGTAGGTCTCGATCGTGTCGAGCATGTGGCCCGGTTCGAACTCGTCGACGAGCACGAGTGTCCCCTGGCTGGCTACCGATCCGAGCACCGCCAGCACCGACCCGCCCGTGTGGAACAGCGGCATCACACCGACGAGCACGTCGCCGGCTGCGATCCGGTTGCGTGCCATCGTGTGGTACCCGTTCGTGACGATGCCGCGGTGATGGAGCTGGGCACCCTTCGGAAAGCCGGTGGTGCCCGACGTGTACTGGATCATCACCAGGTCGCTCGGGTCGAGATCGGGCAGCGCAGTGTCGAGCGAGCGACCCTCCTCGACGAAGTCGACCATCGTCGTGAGCGGCAGGATCTCGCGCAGTGCCGGACATCCGTCGCGTACCTCTTCGGCGATGGCGGTGAGGTCGCGCCCGCGGTACGCCGTCGACGCCAACACTGCGCAAGCACCCGACTGGTGCAGCACGTACTGCGCTTCGTTCGGCCCGAGGTTCGGGTTGATGGTCACGATCGGCAGACCCGCGAGGGCGAGCGCGAACTCGGCGATCACCCACTCCGGGAGGTTCTGCGCCCAGATCGCCACTCGTTCGCCCGGCTCGAAGCGCGTCAACAACGCGCGTGCCGCGGCCTCGCAGTCGGCGAGCAGCTCGCGGTAGGTCCAGCGCCGCTCGTCGCGCGAGCCGAACAACGCGAGCTGGTCGGGCGCGGCCGCGGCGACACGGCGGAGAAGGTCGCCGAGCGTCTCGTCGAGGACCGGCGGCTCGGTCGGTCCGGAGGCGTACGACAACTCGGGATCGACGTGGGTGCTCATGGCGAAGCCCCTCCTTCTGTGCTGGTTGTTGTTGGTGCTGGCGGTGTTGGTGGCGGTGGTGGCTCGGACGTTGTGCTGGAGGCAACTTCGCCGGTGGTCGACGAGGGCGTGGGGCGCTCGCCGTAGTCCTGGAACGGGCGGTCCCGCTCGCGCACCGCCTCGCGGAAGCCGACATCGCTCGACCGCCGGACGAAGTCGAGGCCCTCCTGGCTGTGACGAGCGACGCCGTCGAAGATCGTGCCGAGCAGGCGTGACGCCCGCGGGTCGAACTGATGGTCGGCGACCGAGTTGAGCGCCAGCGTGATCATCTCGAGTTGGTTGGCCGGCACCCGGGCGATCCGCTGGGCGAGTGCCATCGCCTGCTCGGCGAGCTCGTCGTCGGGAACCACGTCGAGCACGACGCCCATCTCCAGCGCTTCGGCCGCCGTGAACTCGTCGCCGGTCAACATGTACCGCCGCGCCCGCTGCATCCCCATCCGGGCGACCCAGTTCCACGGCGCCTCAGGCACGCCCCACACCCGCGACGGCGGATACCCGAACCGCGCCGACTCGGCGGCGACGATGAGGTGGGCGTTGAACACGACGTTCGTGCCGCCGGCGATGCACCATCCCTGTACGGCGGCGAGCGTCGGTTTGACCGACTCGTGCAGCTTCGCCCAGGTCGCGGCGAACTCGCCGATGCCGTGGAGGTCGGCGGGCGTGTCCCAGACGCGGGTCGCACGGTCGGCATCGTCGGCCTGGGCGGCCGTCGACCAGTCGAGCCCGTAGCCGGCACAGAACGCCGGACCTTCGGCGTCGAGCAGGATCACCCGCACGTGCCGGTCGCGCTGCGCGGCGTCGACCGCCGCGCCGAGCTCGTCGCGGAACTGTGGCGTGATCGTGTTGTACGCCTCGGGGCGGCACAGCGTCAGCCTCCGGACCGCCCCCTCGTCGGTCACGCGGACCGCACGCTCCTCCATCGCCTGGGGTGTAGCAGCTGGCGGCAGCGCCGTCCACCCCTGATCGCGTTGTGTGCCACGACGACGTCGGGCCTCGATCTGTGTGCCGACTTCGAAGCTCGACGCGGCGTGAGTGCTGACGCAGACGTCGGCGTCCGACGCGAACGCGGCTACGGTCCGGCGGGGTGACACGTTGGTTGCTGAAGTCCGAGCCGGATGTCTTCGGGTACGACGACCTCGAGCGCGTCGGTCGAGAGGGTTGGGATGGCGTGCGCAACTACCAGGCGCGCAACTTCATGCGCGAGATGAAGGTCGGCGACCGGGCGATCTTCTACCACTCCAACGCCAAGCCGCCAGGCGCCGCCGGGATCTGCAAGATCGTGAAGCGCGCCGAGCCTGATCCCACCCAGTTCGACCCGGCGTCGAAGTACTACGACCCGGCATCGAACCCGGAGGACCCCCGCTGGGACTGGGTCACCGTCGGACCGGTGCGCAAGCTGCGGTTCATCCCACTCGACGAGCTGAAGTCGATGCCCGAGCTGGCCGAGTGCCGACTCCTTGCCCGCGGCAACCGCCTGTCCGTCTTCCCGATCACCGACGCCGAGTTCGACGCGATCGTCCGTGCCGGCGGCCGGCGTGCGCCGAAGACGTAGCGCGACGGTACCGGCCGGCTCACCGGAGCTCAATCGCGCAAGAGCTCGCGGACGTTGAGGAAGGTCAGCGCGGCGGCCACGAGGATCAGCGGGATCCCGACCGCCAGCCGCCAGTCGTCGACGAGCTTTCCGGCGATCGCCAGTGCCACCCAGAGCACGAGCAAGGCGGTGGCGATGAGCATGACGAAGCGGGCGAGTTGACCGCGGGCGAGTGCCTCGATGGCGAACACTGCCACCACGACCTCGATGCCGACGCTCGCTGACGTCCAGCCGGGGTCGATCAGGAACACCGCTGCCACAGCGAGCACGAACGGCGTGCTCAGCGCGGACCAGATCGCCAATACGCGACGCCGGGCCTTCGACTCGGCGGGCAGCGGCAGGCGCCGGTGCCGCAGATGGTCGTGGGGAGCAGCCGCTACCGCTGCTCGATCGAGTGCACCAGCCAGCACGAGGCGCTCGTCGCGACGCGTCACCCGTTCCACGGACAACGCCGACAGCTCGGCTTCGTCGCGCGCTGCCACGCGCTCGCCGCTCGCCACGATCGCCCGCAACCGTGTCTCGCGCTGACCGATCTGCTCGCTGAGCGTGACGATCTCCTCGTCGAGCTCGGCCAAGCGTTGCGACACGGCGGTCGCACCCGACTCCGCTCCCGGTGGCACCTTGCGCAGACCCGCCCATCCGACCGGGTCACCCCACGACGTGCGCACGAACGCAGATCGTTCGTAGCGCGGCCCGGCCGGCCCACGTTCGCCGCCGAGGGGATCTTGCGTGTCGTCGCCCCACAGCCCTCGGTAGTGGACGACCCACGGCGTCGTCTCGTCGATCAGCACCGGTTCCCATGAGCGCTTCTCGCCGCTGCCGATGCCGACGCCGTCGCCGCGGGAGTAGTCGATGTACGGGATGGACAGCCCCAGGTGGTCCTGGTCGCGCGTCCACGGAAGCAGCAGGCGAGACACTCGGCGTGATGCCTTGAACATCGGCGCGAACGCGTCGCCCTCGTAGGCGGTCAGGTACTCCCCGGCGATGCAAGCGCCGCTGTGCGAGCCGAGGCCCGGGAAGATCACCGGGTGGTCGCCGACCAGCGTCAGGTCGGGATCGTCCCAGCGTCGGCGAAGGTCGTCGCCGACCTCGTCGTGCGCCGACGACGCGATCCACGCCGCGCGCCACTCGCCATCGCGCTCGGTGAGGTAGATCGCGATCTGCTCCCAGTCGGCCTCGTGGTCGTTGACGCCGTACACGCGGCTGCGCCAGTCGTTGAAGACGTAGAAGTACCAGTACTGGAGCACCGTGTATCCGCCGTCGTGCAGCACCCTGCCGTAGTACGGATGGTGCTCGGCGCGCATCTCGGTGCGGTACTGCACCTCGGCGGCCGCCTCCGTTCCGCCCGCCACCTTGCCGCGGAACATCAGGCTCGCCCGGCTCAGCGCGTCGATGCCGCGGCTCATCACACCGACCCGCGCCAGGCGACTGGCGTTGTGGAACCGCGGGCGCTCGCTGCGCAGTCGCCAGCGGGCGATCTGAGTGCGGGTGAAGGGCTCGTCGACGAAGCGGAGGTACTGCCCGGGCCGAGGATGTCCGGCGGCGAGCTCGACGAGACGTTCGATCGTGAGGGTCCCCTTCTCGGCGATCAGTTCGCGGCGGCCGCCCGGATCGTGGCGGAACAGCTCGCAGCAGCGCACGTAGTCCTCGACCGCGGCGGGCAAGAACAGCTCGCCCTCGTTGAAGCGCAGGATCGGCTCGAAGCGCCGCAGCAGGGCGATCGGATCGTCCTCGTCGTTCCGGTTGCCGTTCCCGTCCTGTTCGTCCACTGAGCGGGATCGTAGGTGCTCGTTACCCGCCGCCGGGCGCCGCCACCGAATGGAACGATGGAACGGCGCCCGTCGCGTTCCGTCACGGGCTCAGGCGGGCGGCCCGCAGTTCGGCGCGGCGCACCTTGCCGGCGTCGTCACGCAGTGGGTCGGCCACGAACTCGACCGAGCGGGGCAGCTTGTAGACCGTCAAACGCTCGCCGAGGAACGCCAGCAACTCATCGACCGAAACCTCGGACTCGTCGGCTTGGACGATGGCGTGGACGACGTTCCCGCGGTCCTCGTCGGGCAGCCCGATGACCGCGCAGGAGTGCACCGCCGGATGCTCGTTGAGCGCCGCTTCGATCTCTGCCGGGTAGATGTTGGCCCCGCCGGACAAGATCATGTCCTGCACACGATCTCCGAGGTACAGGTAGCCGTCCTCGTCGAACCAACCCATGTCGCCGAGCGACTCCCACCCTCCGTCGAGTGTCTTGGCCTCGGCGCCGACGTAGCGGTAGGTCGGCGTGTCGCGCCCCGAGCGCATCCACACCTCGCCCTGCTCGCCCGGCGGCAGCTCGTTGCCGTCGGCGTCGCACACCTTCATCTCGCCCGAACTGACGCGACCGACCGATCCCCGGTGGGTCAGCCACTCGGTGCCGGTGATGATGCAGACCGCCTGGCCCTCCGTTCCCGCGTACAACTCCCAGATGCGCTCCGGTCCGAGCCAGTCGATCCACGCCTCCTTCAACCACGCGGGGCACGGCTCGGCGAGGTGCCACGCGATGCGCAGCGACGAGAGGTCGTAGCTGAGGCGCACCTCGTCGTCGAGGCGCGAGATGCGCTTCATCATCGTCGGCACGAGGTACACGACGTCGACGCCGTGTTGCTCGATCGACGCGAGCACGCCTTCGGCGTCGAATCGCTCCTGCACGACGACGTGGTTGCCCTGGAGGAGGGCCTGGCACGACCACACCGCGGGACCGTTGTGGTAGAGCGGGCCGGGCACGAGCATGCAGCCGCCGGGTTGCGTACCGAGCGGTCCAGGAGCATCGGTGTCGATCACGGCCGGGTCACCCGACACGATCAGCTTGGGGCGTCCCGTCGACCCACCCGACGTCGGTGCCTTCCACGCCGGCGACGTGGCGTCAGGCAACGGGTCGTCGCTGAACTCCGGTCCCGGCACATGGCCGAACGGGATGTGGACGACGTCGGCGGGCAACTCGGCGAACGCCGAGTCGGGGGCGCCGACCACGACCCTCGACCCCGCCAACTCGACGATCGCGCCGAGCTCGCGACCGGGCAACTTGGCCGACACGGGTTGCGGGATCGCGCCGAGCTTCCACGTCGCCACGTAGGCGATGAACCAGTCGACCGAGTTCGGCACGGCGACCGTCACGAACGAGCCGTGGGCGACTCCGTGGGACTGCAGCTCGCGGGCGAGGCGGTTGGCGCGCGAGTCGAGCTCGCGGCGCGTGAGGGTGGTGCCTGCACACGTGATCGCCGGCGCATCGGGTCGAGCGTCGGCGAGTGCGGCGAGCCTGGCGGGAAACGACTGGATCAACGTTGGCCCCCTTCGTGGTCGGCGCCCAACGTACCCAGCGCCGCTGCTCACGCGGGAACCGTCGTGTCAGGTGAGTGGGAGCTCGGCCGCGGTGCTGTCGCCCGTGTCGGTTCCGCCGGCGATGTCGATGAATCGCGTGCGTGGCAATCGTCGCGACAGGGCGATCCCGATGGCGGCGACCACGATCGGCACGGCCAGTGCGACGGCGACCGATCCTCCGGAGGACCAACCGACGTCCACTCCGAGCGTGACGATCGCCCCGACGGTGCCGCTGCCGATGGCGATGCCGAGGTTGTCGGTGAGCTGCAACGACGCCGTGGTGGAGCCGACGTGGCGTTCGTCGACGCTGCGCAGCGCGAGCTGTGCGTGGGCGGAATACGCGAGGCCCATGCCGAAGCCGGCGGCGGTGGCGCCGATGTGGATCGTCCAGAACGGCAGACCGTCGGGGATCGAACCGAGCGCCACGACGACCACGCCGGTCAGCAGGACGACGTAGCCGGCGCGCACGAACCTCGCCTCTCCGAGCCGACCGATCCAACGGTCCTGGATCCACGTCGCCGCCGTCCAGCTGACGGTGGCGACCGTGACGGCGATGCTGCCGGCGAGCGCCGAGCGCCCGCGCCCGTTCGTGAGCGCGAACGGCACGAACGCGTCGGTGGCGAAGAACGCGCACGTCAGGATGCCGCGTGAGGCGATGACCGCGGGGAGCCCGGCCCGCCCGCGCAGCGTGCCCGGCGGCGTGAGCCGACGCAGCGGCGCGAGCCCGACGAACAGACCACCGGCGAGCAGCGGCGCAGCGAGCCACCGTTGCGCGGTGAACGCGGCCACGACGAGCGCCGCTCCACCGGCCACGCGCACCGCTTCCACGAGGCGCAGGCGCGTCCACGGCACCGGCGCCGACTCGCCGCCGGCGACCGCCCCGAGCCGCATCACGGCGGGGACGACCAACGTCCCGGCGACCACTACGAACGGCACGAGGCCGAGGAAGACGTAGCGCCACCCGATCCCGTGGGCGATCCGCTCGGCGAGGACCGGGCCGACGAGGCCGGGCACGACCCAAGCGGTCGACAAGATGGCGAACATGCGCGGCCGTTCGGCCACGGCGAACGCTCGCCCGATGGCGATGTAGCCGATCGCCGGCACCACGCCGGCGCCGAACCCCTGGATGAATCGGCCGGCGACGAGCACCGGCATGCTCGGCGCGAAGCCGCCGACGAGCAGACCGATGGCGAACAACGTGAGACCGAGCACGTACGGCGGGCCGGCGCCTCGTCGGTCCGCCTGATCGCCGGCGAACACGATGCCGATCATCGTGCCGAGGAAGAAGGCCGTGGTGACCCAGCCGTACCAGGCGAGTCCGCCGAGATCGGCCTCGATCTCGGGCAGGATCGTGGTGACGGCGAGCGATTCGAACGCGACGAGCGTGACGACCGCGACGAGCCCGACGCGCAACGCACCGCGCCCGTCGCGCGCCGGTTCCGCGCTCATGGTGCTGTGTTCACGGTGTCGTGTTCGCGCTGTTTCGGATGGCCGACATCGGGCCGACCGTAGGACCTCAACCGAACTCGAAGTCAAGTCGTATCGATCGTCCCACCGCATTTCGTGATCTCGTGCGCGAACAGTTGCCGCACAAGATCACGAAACGGGGGCGGTCAGTTCGTCTGGGTGCCGACCTTGAGCTCGCGGAAGGGAACGCCACGGTCGACGGCCGGCTCGCGCGGCAAACCGAGGACGCGGTCGCCGATGATGTTGCGCTGGATCTCGTCGGTGCCACCGGCGATGCTCGACTGGAAGCTGTTCAGCACGATGCGCTGGAGCTCGGCACCCTCAGGATCGGCCGGATCCCACGCGATCGAACCCGGGCCGGCGAATTCCAACGCCATCTCCCGCACGCGCCAGGCGATGTTGGAGCCGAACAGCTTGCCCAGCGAACCGCCGGGGCCAGGCGTCTTGCCGGCCTTCAGCTCGTCGCGGGTCTTCATCGCCACGAGCGCCTTGGTGGTCTCCATCGACCAGATGCGCATCATCTGGTCGCGCACGACCGGATCGTCGATCTTGCCCGTCGCCTCGGCGGCCTTGCGCAGCAGCTTGAAGTTCGGCTGATTGATCTTGCCGGCTCCGGTCGAGCCAATGGCGACGCGCTCGTACATGAGCATCGCCGTCGCCAGGTTCCAGCCGTTGTTCAGGTCGCCGACGAGCCAGTCCTTGGGGATGCGGAGGTCGGTGAAGAACACCTCGTTGAAGTGCGAACCGCCGTCGATCTGGTGGATCGGGCGGATCTCGACACCGGGGGCGCGCATGTCGAGGATGAACATCGAGATGCCGGCGTGCTTCACCTGGTCGGGATCGGTGCGGGCGACGACGAGCCCGTAGTCGGACTTGTGGGCGAGCGTCGTCCACACCTTCTGGCCGTTGATGACCCACTCGTCGCCGTCGAGCTCGGCCTTCGTCTGCAAGCTGGCAACGTCGGAGCCGGCGCCAGGCTCGGAGAACATTTGGCACCACATCGTGCGCCCGGCGATGTTGTCGGCGAGGAAGCGCTTCTTCTGCTCATGGGTGCCGTACTCGGCGAGCATCGGCATGCACATGCCGTGGGAGATGATGAACTCGCCGTCGGGCATCGGGTAGTTGCCCTTCACCTCGCGCCAGATCTTCTCGTGGGCGAGCGTCTTACCGCCGCCGCCGTACTCCGCGGCGATCGGCAGACCGGCGAGCCCGGCTGCCGCGGCGGCGCCGAGGAACGCCTTTTGTTGCTCGAGCGTCGGGTTGGTGCCGGCGCTGTTGGCCTCCATGAACTCGACGCACGTCTGGCGGAAGGCGGCGGCTTCCTCGGCGCTGAGGCTGGCGTCGGTCGCAGTTGCGGTGTCGGTCATCGGTGGATCCTTTCGGTTCGACCCCGAGCGTCGCTCGGCTGGTCGAGGTGGTGGGGTCGAGGTGGTGGTCGAGGTGGTGGAACGGGACAGGAGATGCGATGTCGGGTGGCGGCAGCGGGCTACCTGCCGGCCGTGAGTTGCAATATTGTATGTCGTCGTACAATATGTGTCCAGACGGAGCTTCCGTCACCGACCTCATGTCCGAGTCACCATGACCGCCCATCTCACCCCTCACGAGCTCGACTCGCCGCCGTGGTTGCGCGTCGAGTCGACGTTGATGTCCACGGCACGCCTCGTGCGCGTCGCCTTCGACGCCCGGCTCGCGCCGCTCGATCTCAACCTCACCCAAGCGAGTCTCCTCGGCTATGTCTGCGAGTTCGGCGCCACCACCCAGACCGACCTCGCCGACCACCTCGGCATCGGGCGGGCGGCGATCGGCGCCGTGATCGACCGCCTCGAAGCACGTGGCCTCGTCGAGCGTCGACCCAACCCCGACGACCGCCGGGTCTGGCTCGTGTCGATCACCGACGCCGGACGTGACCTCGCGGCGCGCATCGCCGAAGTCGACGAGGTCCTGCGCGCCGAGCTCCGCCGGGGCATCGGCCGCGAGGAGCGCCAGGCGCTGGCGTGGGTGATGACCCGCCTCCAGCAGAACCTCGGCGCGGCGATCGCCAACTGCCCCCCGATCCCCCCAGAGCGCCCGATCCCCGCGCCGCGATGAGCAAACAGTCCGTCCCTCGGCCCGCCCGCTCATCGCGCCCGTCCGTCCCACCCGTTCGAACCACCACCACCACAGGAGAAACACCATGACCGAAGCAGTCATCGTCGACGCCATCCGCACCCCCGGCGGCAAGCGCAACGGCAAGCTCAAGGACTGGCACCCGGCATCCCTCGCTGCCCATGTGCTCAAGGCACTCGAGGAGCGCAACGGTCTGAACCCGGCCGACGTCGACGACGTGATCATGGGTTGCGTGATGCAGGTCGGCGAGCAGTCGCTGAACATCGGCCGCAACGCCGTGCTCGCTGCCGGATGGCCCGAAGAGGTCCCCTCCACGACCGTCGATCGCCAATGCGGCTCCAGCCAGCAGTCGATGCACTTCGGCGCGCAGGGCGTCATCGCCGGCGCGTACGACGTCGTCGTTGCCGCCGGCGTCGAGGTCATGACCCGCACGCCGATGGGCGCGTCGATCGTGCAGGGGATGGGCTTCCCGTTCCCGAAGGAGCAGCTCGACCGCTACGCCGAGACCGGGCTGCCGCCCCAGGGCATCGGCGCCGACATGATCGCCAGCGAGTACGGAATCACCCGCGAGGACCTCGACGAGTTCGGCGCCCTCAGCCAGCAGCGTGCGGCCACCGCACGTGACGAGGGCCGCTTCGACAACGAGATCGTGCCCGTGCCCGTCGAGATCGACGGCCAGGCCGAGGTGCTGACCACCGACGAGGGCATCCGCGAGGGCACGACCGCCGAGACGCTCGCCAAGCTCAAGCCCGCCTTCAAGGAGGATGGCGTCATCACCGCCGGCAACTCGTCGCAGATCAGCGACGGCGCGTCGGCCGTGCTCATCATGAGCAAGGAGAAGGCCGAGGAGCTGGGCATGAAGCCCCGCGCTCGCTTCCACGCGTTCGCCGTCGCCGGCGCCGACCCGGTGACGATGCTCAAGGGCCCGATCCCGGCGACGAAGAAGGTGCTCGAGAAGGCCGGCATGACGATCGACGACATCGACCTGTTCGAGGTCAACGAGGCCTTCGCCTCCGTCGTGCTCGCCTGGCAGAAGGAGACCGGCGCCGACATCAACAAGGTCAACGTCAACGGCGGCGCGATCGCCCTCGGTCACCCGCTCGGTTGCTCGGGCACGAAGCTGATGGCGACGCTGCTCAACGAGCTCGAGCGCACCGGCGGCCGCTACGGCCTGCAGGTGATGTGCGAAGGCGGCGGCATGGCCAACGCCACCATCATCGAACGCCTCGACTGAGACGGGCCGGATCGCCCGCTCGCGGCGTTGCGCAGGCTCCTCGCTGACCGACGTCAGCGTCGTCGCTGCGCGCCTTGCGAGCGGACGATCCGATCCCGTCTCAGCTGACCAACGACTGAAGAAATGGTTGGCTGAGCCGGAACTTGCGAGATGGTGCCCCCGGAGCGCGAGCAACGGGGGCATCGTCGCGTTCGGGGTTGGGGCGGGTGATCGGCGACGGGCAGACTGCCGCGCATGGCACGGCGCAGCATCGTGATCGACACGGACACGGCATCGGATGACGCGGTCGCCTTGATCCTGGCGGTGCGTGAGCCGTCGGTCGACGTTCGGGCGGTGACCGTCGTGGCGGGCAACGTGCCGCTCGACCTCGCGGTGCGCAACGCGATCGTCACGCTCGACGTCTGCGACGGCACCGACATCCCTGTCTATGCCGGGCGTGACCGGCCGCTCTCCCGGCAACTCGACACCGCTCAGTTCGTGCACGGCGCGGACGGCATGGGCGGCGCGACGCTCCCCGCGCCCTCCCGCGAGGCCGACGTCGGCGATGCTGTCGACGTATTGCTCGCGATCGCCGCGGACGAGCCCGGCCTCCACGATCTCGTCACGCTCGGCCCGCTGACGAACATCGCCGCGGCGCTCGAACGCGACCCCGACCTGCTCACGAAGTTCGGGCACACGTACCTCATGGCGGGATCACCCGACGGCGTCGGCAACGTCGACGCGCTCGGGGAGTACAACGTGTGGGCCGATCCCGAAGCGGCCAGCGCGGTGTTCGCCGCGTCCGGAGCGAAGACGATGATCGGCTGGAACATCTCGCGCACCTACGCCGTGCTCGACGACGACGAGCAGGCCGCGCTCGCCGCGGTGGGTCCACTCGGGAGGTTCTGCATCGACATCAACGGCGACGTCGAGCAGTACTGCCTCGCGACCGGCCTCGCCGGGTTCGACCTGCCCGACCCTGTGGCGATGGCCGTGGCGCTCGACGACTCGATCGTGGTGGAAGCGACCGACGACTGGTTGGTCGTCGGACTCGACGGGCCGACGCGCGGCTGCACGATCCCCGACCGGCGCTACGGCCGGATGGCGGCCAACACGAGGGTCGTGTGGAAGGTCGACGAAGCGGCGTTCAAGCGCCGCTTGTTCGACGCCTGCACGCCGTGAACATTGCGTCAGATTGCATCCGGGGTCAGATTGCATCCGGGGTCAGACACCAAATGCAACGGCACGAACGATGCTGACC
>CAZQCP010000057.1:0-16560 GCA_964592115.1 uncultured Ilumatobacteraceae bacterium | reverse complement strand
CCGACGATCAGCCTGGCGAGACGTGGCGCGTGCTGCTCGACCCGAGCGGTCACCCGTTCTGCCTCACGCTCGCCGCCAACTGGTGACCCGCGGCACCGTCGGGGTTGAACGCGTGAACAAATGTCGCTCGAGAGGCGCCACTCGTTCACGGGTTTGCCGTGAGGTTCAGTCTGTGCCGTACTTCTGCGCCCGGTTGAAGGCCGTCTGCATCTCGCGGTCGGCGTCGCGCTCGGCGAGGCGCTGGCGCTTGTCGCCCTTCGTGCGCCCCTTGGCGAGGCCGAGCTCCACCTTGGCGCGGCCGCCCTTCCAGTAGAGGCGGAGCGGTACCAGCGTGAGCCCGCCCTGCGCGATGCGCATGTCGAGCTTGTCGATCTCGGCGCGGTTGAGGAGCAGCTTGCGTGAGCGGTCGGGGTCGTGGGCGCCGAAACCGATGGCGTTCGTGTACGGCGGGATGTGTGCGCCTTCCAGCCACACCTCGCCGCGCTGCACCCGCGCGTAGCCCTCGGCGATCTGTGCGTTGCCGCCGTCGCGCAGGCTCTTCACCTCGCTGCCAGTGAGGACCATGCCGGCTTCGAAGGTGTCGAGGATCTCGTAGTCGCGATGGGCGCGCTTGTATGACGCGATGAGCTGCGTCCCGTCGCCGGTCGCCTGCTTCTTGGGCTTCTTCTTCGCCATCGTGTCGATCCCACCGCGCACGTGCCGACACGGTGTTCGGCTGCGTTCGGTGAGGGGGAGCACCCTACCGAGCGCGCCGACCGCGCTCCGCTGCGATTGCAGGGCACGCCCAGGTCTCGGCGGCCTCGGAGCGGTGGGTACGGTTCGCTGCATGAAGGTGCGCAACGGATCCGTCGAGCTCAACGTTGTCGAGGACGGTGACCCGTCGGCGCCGCCCCTCCTCTTGCTGCACGGCATCACGTCGCACGCCGGCACGTGGCAGTGGTTCGTGCCCGAGCTCGCGGAGCGCTTCCGCGTGCTCCGGCTCGACTTCCGCGGACACGGCGAGTCCGACCGCGCTCCCGGCCAGTACACGTCGAGCGGCTACGTCGGCGACGCCGTTGCCGTGTGCGAAGCGGTCGGGTCGCCGGTGATCGTGATGGGCCACAGCCTCGGTGGGGCAACCGCCGCGGCGCTCGCCCAGCGCCACGCGAGCCTCCTGCGCGCGGCGGTGATGGAGGACCCACCGCTCGGTCTCGGTGAGCGGGAGGGGCGTCCGCTGGAGGGGAACTCGCTGCTCGACGCGTTCGCGCTGATGCGTGAGTCCATCCCGCAGCTCCAGCAATCGGGGGTCACACGCGAGGTGCTGGTGGGCATCCTCAGCGCAGCGCCGTCGGCGTCAGGCGGCACGTTCGGCGAGCTGCTCCATCCCGACGGCATCGATCAGATGGCCGGGTCGTTGCTCGGCGTCGACGCCAGCGTCCTCGACCCGGTGCTCACGGGCGACATCGAGCCCTTCCTCGACTCGTCGGTCGGTTTCGGTGTGCCGTCGCTGATCATCTGCGCCGACCCGTCGAAGCCCGACGCCGTCGGCGACCCGGGCCTCGCGCACGGGTTCGCCGCGCTGTCGCCGACGACCGAGGTCCGCGTCGTCGACGGCGCAGGCCACCTCATCCACGACGAGCTCGCCTCCCGCGGCGCGTTCCGCGAGGCCGTCGTCGACTTCCTCGACCGCCTCGCCTGACTCACCCCACGCGGGTGAGCACGAACGTGAACGTGTTGCCGTCGGGCGCCGTGAACCAGTACGTCAGCTGGTCGCCGACGATCGTGTAGGGCACCGGTCCCGACAGGCTCTGTCGGTACCCGTCGATGATCGGCAGCGGCATCGTCGTGCCCATGATCGTCATCGTGCCCTCGCCGCTGATGTTGTCGACGCTGAACGTCGACTGGCCGTCGACGTCGGCCGTCGTGTAGGTGCCCGCGAACTGAGCGACCCCGGTCGCCGACTGATCGCCGACGACACATGTCGCCTGGAAGCCGGAGCTGAAGTGCCCGTCCTCGGTGAACTCGGCGCGGAACGGGCCCTCGCACGCCGGGCCTTCACCGTAGGGCCGTGTCAGCTCGGCGAACACCGCCTGCACCGTCGTGGCCCACTGACCGACGAGCCCGGGCGAGCAGACATCGTCGAGCGACAGCCTCCCGGCGCGCACGCTCACGCGGCCACCGTCGGTCGCGCCGACCGCGGCGGCACCTTCGCCAGGTCCTGCGGAGGGGAGCTCGCCGCCGCCTCCCGGGTTCGATCCATCCGGACAGGTACACCCCTCCGGACGCATGCAGAAGTCGGCGTGACCGCCCGGTGCGATCGACACCGTGCCCACGCCCGGGAGCGCTGCCGAACCACTCGAACCGCCGGACACCTCGATCCGCAAGACCTCGCCGCCGGCGGTGATCGCCAGCACGAGCGGCATCGTGCCGAAGCGTCCGACGGTCGCGCTCGCTTCGTCGAATCCCTCGGTGGGCACGCTCATCACGCGGGCGGCGGTGGCGCCGGTGATGCCTGGCCCGGTCGACTCCCACTCGCTCCCGTACTCGGGCACCCTGGTGACAGCGGTCGCGACGCGACCGATGGCGGGGACCGTCTCGATCCCGGCGAACAGCGTCGACACCGCCCGCGGCGTCGCTCGGCCGAGCATGGGCAACATCGTCGTCCAGGGATCGGCGCCGTGGCTACCGGCGACGGCGTAGATCCCGATCGCGTCGTAGGCCCGCCGGATCAGTGCCAGGTCAGGCCGCAGCAGCCAGTTGTTCCACGACGAAGCGCTGCTCGACGAACCTCCGACGTACGCCTCACCCGCCCACTCGGCCTGTCCCTCGATGATCCACAGCGGGCCGGTCCAGAACGCCTCGGCGTGTGTGTCGGCCTGGAAGCAATGCCACACCTCGTGCGCCAGGGTGCTCGTGACCGACAACTCGTCGTCGCCGAACAGCCGCCGCTGGATCCTGATCACACAACTCGACGGCCGCCCGCTCGACCCTTCGACCGCGTTGGCATCGGCTGACCAACCGGCGGCGAAGTCGACGATCCGGGCGCGGACCGGGATGCGCATCTCGTGGCTGCTGCGGGACTCGAGGTTGGCGACGATGCCGGCGATCGTCGCGGCGAGCTCGTCCCGCGTCGGGACGTCACCGCTCCCGGCGCCGGCACCCGGCTCGAAGTCGCGATGCGCGCGGCGCCCGGGCTCGACGACGATGTCGTCGGGCTCGTCGCCGCGGGCGACAAGGTCCTCCTCGATCACCGCGGCAACTTCGGGGTCGAGTTCGCGGAACGCCCCGGTGAGCGCTCGGCTGGCGATGGTGGCCGCTTCGTGCGGCAGGTCGCCTGCGCCGGCGATCGGCTCGATGCCCGGCAGCGGCGCGACGAGCGCGGCGTAGACCGCGAGCGCGTTCTCGACGGGCATCCGGCCCTCCTCGTCGAACAACTCGCCGAGGCGGACCAGCGCCTCATCGATCGCGGGTGGTTCCGGTAGCTGGGTGGTCGTCGGAGGCGGCGGTGCAGGGTCCGTACGTGCAGGCGATGGGTCGGTCGTGGGATCGCCAGCAGGTGTCGCCGATGACGTCGCCGGTGCGGACGACGTCGAATCGTCGCTGCAGCCTGACACCGCCAATACCAGCGCCGCGATGATGGCCACTCCCCGCCGGATCCGCACGGTCGGTGATCGTAGTGTCACACGAGGTGGTCGCCCGCGAGGCGCGGCGCACGCGGTTGCACTCGCGTTGGCCCACGACCGCATCGCTACGCTCGCCGTCGTGTTGGAGATCTCCCGAGTGGCCTACGACGCGCTCGTCCAGTTGGCGCTCGACGAGTACCCGCTCGAAGCGTGTGGACTCCTCGCCGGCCCCCCATCGGCAGGTGATGGCATCGATGGTGATGGGATCGATGGCGATGGTGCCGGTCGGAACGAGCCAGCGATCGACCGCGGCGCGACCTTCTACCCCTGCACGAACATCGCCGGATCGGCGCGGGTGTACACGATCGATCCGAAGGACCACCTGCGCGCCGAGATGGACGCCGACGACAACGATCACGAGATCAACGGTGTCGTGCACAGTCACACGCATTCCGAGGCGTATCCGAGCCCGACCGACATCGCTGCCGCGCCCGACCCGACGTGGCACTACGTGATCGTGACGCTCAAGCGGGAGGTGCCCGAGGCGCGCAGCTTCCGCATCATCGACGGCGAAGTCACCGAAGAACCGCTCGTCGTCGTCGAGTAACGAACGTCGGGGCCTGTCCCCAACGTTCGCTCGTTCCCGACGTGCCGCTAGATTCCCGACCACGTATGTCGGAATTGTCCACTCCCGCGGCGGGCCGGGTCCACGCCAGCGTGCTCGACATGATTGGCAACACGCCGACCGTCGACGTCTCTCAGCTCTCGCCGAACCCACGTGCGCGCATCGTCGCCAAGCTCGAGTCGCAGAACCCGTTCGGCTCGGTCAAGGACCGCATCGCCAAGGCGATGATCGAAGCGGCCGAGCGTGACGGGCGACTCCGACCTGGTCAGACGATCCTCGAGCCGTCGTCGGGCAACACCGGCATCGCGCTGGCGGCCATCGCCGGCCTGAAGGGCTACCCGATCAAGATCCTGATGCCCACGAGCGTGTCGATCGAACGGCGCCAGATGCTCGAGGTGTTCGGTGCCGAGCTCATCCTCACGCCGGGGGAGGAGGGTTCGAACGGCGCCGTCGCCCGTGCGCTGAAGCTGGCCGAGGAGCACCCTGAGTGGTACTTCCCGTATCAGTACGGCAACGACGCCAACCCGCGCGCCCACTACGAGGGCACGGGGCCCGAGATCTTGCGCGACGTGCCCGACATCACGCACTTCGTTGCCGGTCTCGGCACGAGCGGCACGCTGATGGGCATCGGCCGCTATCTGAAGGACCATCGCCCGGAGACCCAGGTGGTCGCCATCGAGCCTCCACTCGGCGAGCGCGTCGAGGGGTTGCGCAACATCGGCGAGGGCTACATCCCGCCGGTGTTCGAGGAGTGGAACGGCTACGAGATCCTCGACCGCAAGCGTGTCGTGCGCCCCCGCGAGTCGCTGGAGTGGACCCGCCGGCTCGTCAACGAGTGCGGCGTGTTCGCGGGAATCTCCGCTGGTGCGGCACTTGCCGGGGCGGCCAAGGTGGCGACCGAGATCGACGAGGGGACCATCGTGTTCGTCGTCGCCGTCGGCGGGTGGAAGTACCTGTCGACCGGCGCCTACACCGACGACCTCGACGAAGCCGAAGCCAAGGCCGAGTCGATCATCTACTTCTGATTGAGTAACGCTGGGGCCAGGCCCCAGCGTTACTCATTGCCGGGCGAAGTGGGCGATGCTCGCCGCGGTCTGGGCGGACACGTCGGGGAGGACGGCGCTGAACACGTCCATGCCGTGCGACGTTCCCATCACGACGCGGCACTGGGCGGCCACCCCTGCCCGCAGCAACAAGCGGTAGAAGTCGACCCCTTCGTCGCGCAGCGGGTCGGCTTCGTTGACGCTGATGAACGTCGGGGGCAGTCCGGTGACGTCGTCCTCGGTGGCGAACGACGGCCACGCCAGCGGGTTGCCGGCGTCGAGCTGCTCGATCCCGTACGCCATCGCACCGCGGTTGTGGTGCAAGTTGAGCAGGATGCCCTCGTTGTCGATCGACGACGGGAACCGTTCCTGCGGCCACCGCCCGGCGATGTACGGGCACAACGCGTACAGCCCGCGCACGAGGCTCGCGTCGCCGTCGCGCAGCAGCTGCAGGCCGGTCGCCAGCGTCAGGTTTCCACCGCCGCTCTCACCGGCGACGATCACCCGCTCGTGGTCGATGCCGAGCTCGCCGGCGTGTTCCACGACCCAGCGCACGCCCGACACGCAGTCGTTCAGCCCGGCCGGGAACGGCTCGATCTCGGGCGCCGACGATGGCGTGAGGCAGTTGCGGAAGTCGATCATCGCCACCGCCACGCCTTGGTGGGCGAGCACCCGTCCCCACATGCGGTACATCGCGTTGAAGCACGATCCGGTCTGCATGCCACCGCCGTGGAGGTACACCACGCCGGGCAGCACATCGTCGCCTTCCGGACGGATGAACTGCACCTTGATCGTGTTGCCGTCGGGCGACGACGTGAACTCGCGGGTCTCGATCGTCAGACCGTCGAACGGGGCGACATCGGCGGTGTCGAAGCGTGCGTAGAGCGCTTCGAGCTGTGCCGCCTGCTCCAGCGCGGACTCGCGGTTGGAGATCTCGACGAGTCGCTCGCGGCTGTCGATGTCGGTCACTGGCCGGAACGGCACGTTGCGCAGCGCCCGCTTCACCCGCGGGTCGAGTCGCTGGTCGTTCTGCACGTCAGGCCCCGGCGCCGCCGGCGCGTCGACGTTCGCCATCAGATGCTCTCCCCGAGCGCGGCGACGTTGAAGACCGCATCGGCGAGCTGTGGCCAGTACTTCTCCGGCAGATCGTGACCCATCTGGCCGAACACCAACAGATCGGCGCCCGGGATCGCGGCTGCTGTGGCCTCGCCGCCCGAGAGGGTCACGAGCGCGTCCTCGCGCCCGTGCACGACGAGGGTCGGCACATCGAGCTCACGCAGCTTCTCGGTCCGGTCGCCCGACGCGGCGATCGCCGCGAGCTGGAACCGGAAGCCATCGGGATTGTTCGCCCGGTCGAACGCCTCCGCCGCGCGGGCACGCGCCAGGTCCTCGTCGAAGAGCGACCCACTGATGACCTGCGACGATTTGACGCCCAGGTCGATGGCCTCGTCGCGCGATGTCGGCGTCGGCGCGAGGAGCGCACCGATCGCGTCGGGCGACGCCTGGCCGACGGTCGGGTCGCCGGTCGTGGACATGATGCTCGTCAGCGACAGGACCTTGACCGGGTGCTCGATCGCCATCGTCTGCACGATCATCCCGCCCATCGATGCGCCGACCACGTGCGCCGCGGGGATGTCGAGCGCGTCGAGCAGGCCGGCGGCGTCGGCGGCGAGCAGCGACAGGGTGTACGGCGCCTCGACCGGCTCGCCCGCCCCGAACTTGGCGTACATCGCCAGCACATCGGGCGGCTCGCCCGCTGACCGCGTCGACAGCCCCGAATCGCGGTTGTCGAACCGCACGACGCGAAAGCCGCGCTCGAGGAGCTCCGAGATGAACCCGGTCGGCCAGGCGATCATCTGCGCGCCGAGCCCCATCACGAGCAGGACCGGCGGCGCGTCCTCGGGTCCGAAGCTCTCGAAGCAGATGTCGATGTCGTTGGCGGCGATGGTTGGCATGGCGCGATCATGCCAGGCCGCGATGTGTCGCGCGTCACTCGCTGGCGGTCGCGAAGCGGGGGAGACCAGAGGCCCGGCGGGCGAGCGAGGCAGGTCCGCCGGCGACGTCGCCGCGCCACCCCCGCTCGGCGATCGCGTCGAGCCGTGGGAACACGAGTTGATCGAGGACGGCGATCGAGGAGATGTGTTCGCCCCAGATGCACGCTTGCACGCCGATCAGCTCACCGGGCAGATCCTCGCCCCCGTCGATGTGCGGATCGAACGCGCAGGTCGTCGGGAGCGGCACCGTGCCGGCCCACACTGCCCCGGGCGACTCGAACGCCCGGTCGAACGCCATGTCGAGGTAGTACGCCTGGCCAGGTGCCATCACCACGCGGTGGCCGGCACTGGCCAGCCGCTGTCCCGCAGCGGCCGACGTCCACGCCACGGCGTAGGCCCCCGGTTCGACACCGCTGAGCCCGACCTCTTCCCACGCCGCGACGTCGCGCCCGGTCGTGTCGCGGATCATCGCGATCAGTTCGCGGTGGAACTGCGCCTCGATCTCGGCAGTCGTCGTGAGGCCGCGGTCGCGGGCGTACGCGTGGGCGAGTGGCGAGCCTTGCCACGCGCCCGCGGGCACCTCGTCGCCGCCGATGTGGATCACCGGCGACGACGGGAACAGCGCGGCGAGCGCCCCGAACACGGCGCGCAGGAACGGTTCGGTCTGCGGATGGCCCGGCACGAGGACGTTGTCCGTGAATCCCTGCACGCTGATCGCACCCGACGTGTCGTCGGGATCGCGCAACGCCGGGACGGCGGCGAGCGCCGCGAAGCAGTGTCCGGGCACGTCGACCTCGGGCACGAGTACGACTCCGAGTGCGTCGGCGCGTGCCACCCATGCACCGATCTCGTCGGCGGTGTAGGCCCGACCGTATGGGCCGGCGCCCGAAGCGCAGACCGGCGGGACCGGAAGGCCGTGGCCGCGGGTGCCTCCGATCGTGGCCAGCGTCGGGTACTCGGGCACCGGGAAGCGCCACGCCTCGTCGTCGGTCAGGTGGAGGTGGACATGGCTGAGCTTGCGCCACGCGGCGAGGTCGATCAGACGTCCGACGACGTCGGGCTCGTACCACCTCCGGGCAAGATCGAGGTGGACACCGCGGAACACCATCGCCGGCGCGTCGTCGATCTCCGTGCCGTCGAGTGGTCCACCGCCCGCCGCGAGTTGCGCGAGCGTGACGAGACCGTGGCGAGCGGCGGAGTCGTCCGCGGCGATGATCTCGCATCGGCCGTCGCGGCACGCGACCGTGTACCGACCGGGCGTGGCCAGGGTCGAATCGAGGCGCACGTCGACATCGACCGTCTCGCCGTCGTCCGGCACCTCAGCGGCGCCATCTGCGGCGAACACGTCGACGCCGAGCCGATCGGCGAGCGCCACGACCGGTGCACCCAGCGGCGAGTTCGTCGACAGGCGAGCGGGAGCGGATGTCGCTCGATCGGCCACGTCGACGTGGCGCGGCATCGGGACGAGGGCTGGAAGATCCTCACGGGGAAGCGACCCTGTCGGCCGCTCTGGAGTCGGGCCGGCGTCTCGATCGTCGACATGCGACGTGACGACCGGGTGCACCGCAACGGTGATCGTGGTGCCGTCCGGTCGGATCACGTACGCCGCCTCGGGGCCGTCGTTGGCGTGACGTGCGGGGTAGCGACAGCGCAGGCCGTCGAGCCTCCAGCGTCGCTCCTCGGCGATCGGTACGACGTCGATCGGCGCGAGCACGACGTGGCCGGTGAGGCGTTCCGTCACGCGTGCATTCGTGCCGGGCCCGGGTGAGAGCACCACCTGGGACCACACCGCCAGCTGTGAGCCCGCGAGGAAGGTCTCGTCGTCGAGCGGTCCGAGCTCGAGATCCATCGTCCCGTACCACGCCGTGTCAGCGCCGATGTCCGCGCTCGGTCGGCGGTGGTAGGTGCCTGTCAGCTCCACGTTCCCCTCCACGATCTGCTCGACGATCTGCTCCACCATCTCCTCCACGGATCTGTCCGCCGATCCACGCGGTGTGCGTGGGCGAGCGCGATCGCCACGTCAACGGCTCCCGGGCGTACCCGCCCATTCGATCGAACCGGCGACGACCGTTGCCCGCAGATGACCGACGTGGTCGAGGATCGTCAGGTCGGCGCGGTTGCCGACGGCGACACGACCGCGATCGGCGAGCCCGAGCAGGTCAGCCGGTGTGGACGTGACGGTGGCGAGGGCGTCGGGGAGCGAGCACCCCGTGTACTCGACGAGATTGCGCACCGCGCGGTCGAGTGCCAGCGCGCTGCCCGCGAGCACGCCGTCGCGGGTGCGCACACCCGAGTCGTCGTACACCACCTCGAATCCGCCCAGCACGTAGGTGCCGAACTCGCCACCGAGTGGCGGCGCGGCGTCCGACACGAGCGACAGCCGTCGCGGACCGAGCGCATGCCACGCCACCTTCACCGCCACCGGGTCGATGTGGATCCCGTCGCAGATCACGCCCACGGTCACGTCGTCGTCGGCGAGCACGGCACCGATCGGTCCGGGAGCGCGGTGCGAGAACGCCTGCATCGCGTTGTAGAGGTGGGTCACGTAGGTCACGCCAACGCGCCGGGCCTCCACGAACACACCGGGGGACATCGCCGTGTGGCCCGCCGACACCGTGACCCCGGCCTCGGCCAGCTGGGCGATCAGCGGCAGGACTCCGTCGACCTCGGGCGCCACCGTGACGAGGCGGACCACGCCCGAGTCGATCCACGTACCCACCTCGTCGCGGTCAGGCACGGCGACGAGATGCGCGGGATGCGCGCCGACGTGTTGGGGTGAGATCGCCGGGCCCTCGAAGTGCAGGCCGAGCGCGACGGCGCCGTCGCCCGGACCCCACTCCTCGTCGGCGAGCGCCGCCATCGCGGCGATCGCCCGCTGGCGCGTCCGCGGCGGTGCGGTCACCACCGTCGGGAGGTAGGCCGTCACCCCGAAGCGAGTCAGCTCGCGTCCGACGTCGGCGAGCCGCTCGGGCGTCGTGGTGATGTCGACCCCGCCCGCGCCGTTGCACTGCAGGTCGATGAACCCGGGCGCGATCACGGTGTCCGCGCAATCCACGATCACGTCCTCACCGATCTCGGTCGGAATACTCTCGGAATCCGAGGAAAATCCGACCCAGATCGCACCTGGCGGGCGGGTGAGGGGGTGGGTGGAGGGGCGGGTGGGGGGTTCGAGGGCGGTGATGCGGCCGTCGGCGACGACGACGTCGAGCTGTTCGAGGCTGCCGTCGACGACCACAGTGCCTCCGGCGAAGCGGATCGTGCCCGTCACCCCGGGCCTCCATCGGCGAGCATGGCGCGAGCGTGCAGGGCGGCGCCGACCACGCCGAACTGCGCATCGACCGGTGCGATCTCGAGCCGTCGGGTGATGTCGTACGAGGCGATCAACGGCGACGACGCGCCGCGACGCGTGAGCGTGTCGGCGAGCGAGCTGACGAGGCGGCCACCGAGCTTGCTGACGCCGCCACCGATGACGATCGTCTCGGGATCGAACACGAACGACACCGTCTGCAGTGTCCACGCCATCGCCTCGATGGCACGCTCTCGGACGGCGATCGCTCGTTCGTCGCCGGCGTCGGCCGCATCCCACAACGCACTCACGTCGGCGGCCCGGTCCCATGCCCGCAGCATCGCCGCCCCGGAGGCGACGGTCTCGGCGCAGCCGATCTGACCGCACGGGCACCGCTCGTGCACCCCCGGGATCGGGACGTGACCGATCTCGCCGGCACCGTGCTGGCCGGTGTGCAATCGCCCGGCAACGACGAGGCCGACGGCGAAGCCGGTCCCGACGCTCAGGTAGACGAGGCTCGTCGGGTCGGCGCCGCCCGCGCGCAGGTGTCGGTCGGCGCCGAGCGCGGCGAGGTCGACGTCGTTGCCGACCGCGACGGGCAGGCCGACCGCGGTCGTGAGCATCGTGCCGAGCGGTATCGAGGTGCCGATGCCGACGTTGACCGCCATCGACACGTCGCCGCGGCGCGGGTCGACACGTCCGGGGATGCCGACGCCAACGCCGGCCACGCGAAGCGCGGCGCGCTCGATGATCGACTCGACCTCGGCAGCGAGGTGCCGCGCGACCTCGTTCGGCCCGCGGGGCGTGGGCGTGGTGTTGAGCGCGACCACGTCGCCCGCCGTGTCGACCACGCCGACCCTCGTCGACGTGCCACCGACATCGACCCCGACCGTGGCGGCGGTGCTCGTCCCTTCCCCGCGCATCGGTGTTGATCCTGCCAGGGCGATCGACGTCCGCGACGATCTCGGTCGGAATGTGCCCCCAATCCGGGAAGATCCCGACCGAGATCGGAGTGCTCTGCGACACTGTGTCGATGAGCGACTCGGACTCCACGCCACCCGGGGACGGAACACCCGGAGAGGGAACACCGCAACCGCCACCGCCACCGCCGCCGCCACCGCCAGGTCCAACCGAGCCGACGCCGCCGAGCGAGGCGCCGCTGATCGTGCCGGCGACGCCGGAGCCCGTCATCGAGCCGGAGCCGACGTTCGAGCCGACGACGCAGATGCCAGCACTGCCGCCGACGGCCATGGCTCCGACGGACCTCGGTGGATCCGGGTATCCCTACGAGTACGACCCCGTCGAGCCGTACGACCCCGCCGACGAGCCGAAGCCCTGGTGGAAGCAGCCCGCGGGCATCGCCGTGATCGTGTTCTCGCTGTTGTTGATCGCCGCGCTGATCGCCTGGCTGCTCCTGCGCGGCGGCGATGACGACGAGGCGTCGGCGACGTCGAGTCGCCTGATCGTCGAGATCCACGACGAGATCGGCCAACCCGTCGATCGCGGCATGATCGCCAATGTCGTGGGCCCTCCGGGCAGCGAGACCGACTTCGTGTGGTTGCGCCCGGCCGACACCGCCGACGGACCGATCGCCGGTGGACCGACCGGAACCGACGGACGGATCGACTTCGAGTGGGAGGTCGACGAGGAGATCGTGACCGACCTCGCCGCGTGGACGGCGACCGTGTCGCTCGTCGAGACGATCCCGGCCGGCTGGAGTGCGCCTGGTCCGAACGTGCAGTGCATCCTCCAGCGCGACGGCGCCGACGACTCGATCGTGGCGATGAGCGTCGCCCTCGACGGAAGCGATCAGGCGGTCGACCGTCTCGCCTCCTACACGTTCCCGAACTACGAGTTCCGCCTCGGCGACGCTGTGACGTGCGCACTCGTGAGCTCCCCGCCCAGCGTCGTCGACACCACGACGGTCGACTCGACCGTCGCCGACACCGTCGTCGAGACAACGGCGGTCCCGGAGACGACCACGACCACCGTGGCGGAGACCACGACGACCGTGCCGCTCCCTCCACCGACGATCACCGTGCCGCCGCAACCGACAGCGACGCTGTGGGACGTCATCGTGGCCAATCCGGATCTGTCCGGGATCATGGCGTGGATCCAAGATGCCGGGCTCGAAGCGCAGTTCGCCGATCCGGCAGAGACGCTGACGTTGCTGGCGCCGAGCAACACCGCGATCGACAACGCCAGGACCATCCACGGTCCGCCGGCCGGCACGATCGACTTCGACAACACGGCGAACCTGCTGCTGCTCGTGAACACCCACCTCGTGGAGGGCAGCGCGCTGTCGATGGCAGACATCGCCGCGTTGCCGGAGCTGGAAGTCGTGGAACCGGGTCCGCACGCCGTCGATGCGGCATCCAGTCCGCCGCGCATCGGTGGGGCACAGTTCCTGGTCACCGACGTGATCGCGGCCAACGGCGTGATCCACGTGATCGACACGGTGCTCATCCCCGTCGCCCTCGCACCCTGACCCGAACCGACCGACTGACCACCCGACCGACTGACGACCCAACCGGCATTGGCGAGGGACGAGCACCGAGCGGTGGCCGCGGAGTCGTAACCTGGCCGATCGTGGATCGGCCGATCGGGATGTTCGACTCGGGGTTCGGTGGCCTCACGGTCGCCCGCGCCACGATCGACCTGTTGCCCAACGAAGATCTCGTCTACATCGGTGACACCGGGCGCTATCCGTACGGGTCCAAGCCGCTCGACGAGGTGCGCGGCTATGCCCGTGAACTCGCCTGGAGCCTCGTCAAGGACTACGACGCCAAAGCGATCGTGGTCGCCTGCAACACGGCGACCGCGGCCGGGCTCGACGACCTCCGCCTCGAGCTCCCGGTGCCCATCGTCGACGTCATCGCACCGGGCGCCCAGGCGCTCGTCAGCGCCACGGCGACGGGGCGTGTCGGCGTCATCGGCACCGTCGGCACGATCGCGTCGGGCGCGTACGTCCGCGCCGTCGCGGCGACCGGCGCCCCGGTGTCGTTGCACTCGGCGGCGTGTCCCGGCTTCGTCGAGTTCGTCGAACGCGGCCAGACGACAGGTGACGAGGTGACCGTCCTCGCCGAGCGCCTGCTGGCACCGATACGCGAAGCCGACGTCGATGCGCTGCTCCTCGGCTGCACCCACTACCCGTTCCTGGCGCGCACGATCAGCGACGTGATGGGCGCTGGCGTCACGCTCGTCAGCTCCGCCGACGAGACCGCATTCGCGGTCCGCGAACGCCTCGGCGCACTCGGCGTGCTCGGCAACGGTGATCGACGTGGTCGTCACCGCTTCGTGTCGAGCGGGGACATCGACACGTTCCGCGAGCTCGGGTCGCGCCTGCTCGGCCCCGAGCTGGACCACACCGAGCACTGGTTGCCGTCGGCCGCGGACTGAGCCGCATCCGGGTTCAGGGAGCAGCCGGTACCGTCGTGCCCGTCCACCCTCGAATCCGCATCCACCCGCACCCCACCCACCACCAGGAGACATGATGACCCGTCCCGATGGTCGCGCCGCCGACGAGTTGCGCCCGATCAGCTTCCAGCGCGACTTCACCGAGATGGCCGATGGATCGTGCCTCGTCACCTTCGGCCGGACCCGCGTGCTGTGCACCGCATCGATCGACGACGACGTGCCGCGGTGGATGCGCAACTCCGGCAAGGGCTGGGTCACCGCCGAGTACTCGATGCTTCCGGGAGCCTCCCCCGAGCGCATCGATCGCGAGGCGGCGCGAGGCAAGCAGAGCGGTCGCACCGTCGAGATCCAGCGCTTGATCGGTCGGGCGCTGCGCGCCGCGTGCGACATGCGGGCGCTCGGCGAGCGCCAGGTGGTCGTCGACTGCGACGTGCTCCAGGCCGACGGAGGGACGCGCACGGCGAGCATCTGCGGGGGCTTCGTCGCCCTCCACGATGCGCTGGAGCGGCTCGTCCAGCGTGGTGACGTCACGGCGAATCCGCTGCACTCGTTCTGCACGGCGATCAGCGTCGGCATCGTCGGCGGGGCGCCGGTGCTCGATCTGCCCTACGTCGAAGACAGCAGCGCCGACGTCGACATGAACGTCGTCATGCTGGCCCCGATCACCGGCGGTGACCCGACGTTCGTCGAGGTGCAGGGCACGGCCGAGGGCGCCGCGTTCAGCCGCGCCGAGTTGGACGCGTTGCTCGCCTTGGCTGAGGGTGGCCTTGGCCAGATCGCCGCAAAGCAAGCGGAGACGATCGCGACTCCTCCGGCGACCCGCTCCGAGCGCTGAGATGCTCCAGCTCGTCTGTGCCTCGAACAACCCGGACAAGGTGAGCGAGATCGCCGCGCTCCTCGACGGGATCGTCGACCTGGTGCCGCGCCCCGCAGGCGTCCCCGACGTCGTCGAAGACGCCGACACGCTGGAGGGGAACGCCCGCCTGAAGGCAGTGGCGATCGTGGACGCCACCGGTCTCCCGGCGGTGGCCGATGACACCGGGCTCGAGGTCACCGCACTCGGTGGGGCGCCCGGCGTGTACAGCGCTCGGTACGCGGGGGAGGGCTGCTCGTACGCGGACAATCGAGCGAAGCTGCTCGCCGACCTCGACGGGGCGTCGGACCGCAGTGCCGCGTTCCGCACTGTCGCCCTGGTGCGCTGGCCCGACGGCTCCGAGTTGTCGGTCGACGGGGTGTGCCCCGGCGTGATCACCGAGACCGAGCGGGGAGACGTGGGTTTCGGTTACGACGCGATCTTCGCACCAGACGGTGGCGCCGGACTGACGTTCGCCGAGATGGGACCGGACGCGAAGCACTCGATCTCACACCGCGGACGGGCGTTTCGGGCGCTGCTCAGCCAGTTGGAGCGACGGTGACGATCACGCCGCGGTGATCGCTGCCGGCGGCGTCGACATCGTCGACGTCGGTCGCCACGAGCCCGCCGCCGACGAGGGCGTGGTCGAGGCGCACGAACGGCGGCACGACCACATGCGCGGGCCACGACGCCGACAGGCCCGCACCGAGCGCGATGTGCGCGTCGGTGACCCCCGCATCGAGGAGCCGGCGGAACGGCGGGTGCCAGTAGCTGCTGTTGAAGTCGCCGGCGATCAGCGTCGGCCCGTCGATCGTGGCGATCAGCTCTTCGACGAGTGCGTGCTCGCGGCGCCACAGCGCGGCGTTGGAGACTGGTGACTCGAGATGCACGGCGACCAGTCGGATCGGTCCGTCGGGCCCGTGGATCGTGGCGTCGATGCTCTCGGTGTAGGTGTCGGGCGGCACGTCGTCGGAGATCGGGAAGCGGCTCCACACGGCGATACCGATCGGCCCGCTGTGGGGGAGCTCGAGACGGTAGGGGTACGTCTCGGCGAGCCCGGCCGCCATGAGCCCGTCTCGGTGGTCCGCCGTGTACTCGCTGAGCGCGAGCACGTCGGCGTCGAGCGTCGCCAGCTCGGCGGCGACGGCGTCGATGCGCGTGTTCCGATAGAGCAGGTTCACCGCTGCGACGCGCAGCCCGACCGCATCGGGCACCGGCTCTGGTTGGGTTCCCGGAAACACGGCCGGGGCGCCGAGCAGCAGTACCGACATCCCCGTGACGGTGGCGAGCGTGGCGAGCGTGAACCGCTGCCTCCACAGCGCGACAGCCGCAACGAGGGCCGACGCCACCCCGAGGTGTGGCGTGAACACCTGGGCGATCGGTACGAGCATCGTCACGCCGTCCCATCCGAACGCCTGGGTGACCATGACCATCGCGCACACGGCGACGACCGCCCACGCCACTCCCCATGCCGCTACACACGCCATCGCCCGCATCCGCCTCGACCGCACGCCCCAATGTGTCACACCGCGCCAGGCCTGATGTGGCACGGCACGGCGCTCGCTAACGTCAGCGGTACCGGCCGACGTAGCCCAATTGGCAGAGGCACGGCGTTTAGGTCGCCGTCAGTGAGAGTTCGAGTCTCTCCGTCGGCACGCCAAGCAACGGTTGGGGACGGGCCCCAGCCGTTGCTTCTTTTCCACAGCCTGCTCAGCCGACCGGGATCCACGCCAGGCAGAT
>CAZQCP010000056.1:4284-17253 GCA_964592115.1 uncultured Ilumatobacteraceae bacterium | reverse complement strand
CCCACGAGATGGGGTTCGCCCGCGAGGTCGCCGATCGCGTCGTCTTCATGGCCGACGGGCAGATCGTCGAGGTCGGCACCCCCGAGCACTTCTTCCAGAATCCCCGAGAAGCCCGCACGAAGCTCTTTCTGTCGCAGATCCTGTAACGAACGATGGGGACGGGTCCCAACGTTCGTTGGTCGCCTCCAGACGCGACAGAACCGGATCGGTTGCGTGTGCAACGATGACGCCGTGAACGACGAGATCCCCGACGACACACCCGCCGCGCCGAAGTCTCGCGCCCGCATCCTGACGTGGGTCGTCATCGGCGTCGTCGCCGTCGTGGCGCTGTTCTACGGGGCGATCTTCTTCTACACCGAGGTCCTCAAGGACTCGCCCGACGCGCTCGACGAGGCAGACCTCGGAGCAGCGCTGGCCGTCGATCCCACCGAGGACCCGGCAGCCACAGACCCAGCTGGCGACATCGACGTCACCACCCCACCGGCCTCCGATCCGGCGTCACCGACGACCGGTGACGAGGCCGGCGTCGAAGACTTCGACGGCGATTGGGTGGCGACGGATGCCTCCGAGTTCGGCTATCGGGTCGAAGAGGTGCTGGCAGGTGTGAACACGACAGCGGTCGGTCGGAGCAACCAGATCGAGGGCACGTTGACCGTCGACGGGACCAGCGTGACCGCCGTCGATGTCGAAGTGGACGTCGCTTCGATCACGAGCGACGAGGGGCGCCGCGACGGCCAGTTCCGCGGCCGCGTGATGAGCACCGACGAGTTCCCGACGGCGACGTTCGTGCTCACCGAGCCGATCGTGCTCGATGCGATCCCGACGGGCGACGAGACCACGACGGCGGCGGCGACAGGAGAGCTGACGTTGCGTGGCGTGACGAACGAGGTCACCTTCGACGTCACCGCGCAGACGACCGGTGGGCGCATCGGCGTGCTCGGTTCGATCCCGGTCGTGTTCGCCGATTACGGCATCGCCAATCCGTCCGTACCCGGTGTCACGACCGAGGACCACGGCCTCGTCGAGTTCGTGTTGGTCTTCGAGCGCTGACCGCGCCGCGATTGCACCCGGGGTCAGACACCAAATGCAACCAGCACCACGCCCGAGCACGGCACCCAGCTCGTTCGCCGTTGCATTTGGTGTCTGACCCCGGGTGCAATCCGGGTGCAATCCGGGTGCATTCAGACGGTCGGCTGGCTCCGCGCCCACGCGTCGGCGAGGGCGGAGTACCGACCGCCGAGGGCGACCAACTCGGCGTGGTCGCCCAATTCGACGAGCCGACCGCGATCGATCACGGCGATGCGATCGGCTCGCTGGATCGTCGACAGGCGGTGGGCGACGACGATCGTGGTGCGACCGGTCATCAGCTTGTCCAGGGCGCGCTCGACGATGTACTCGGTACCCGGGTCGAGATTGCTCGTGGCCTCGTCGAGCACGAGCACGGCCGGGTCGACGAGCGCGGCGCGGGCCAACGACACGAGTTGGCGCTCGCCTGCCGACAGTCGTGAGCCGCGCTCGCGCACCTCGGTGTGGATCCCTTCGGGGAACTCGTCGAAACGTTCCAGCGCACCGATCGCATCGAATGCGGCCCGCACCTCGTCGTCGGTCGCCTCCCATCGAGCGATGCGCACGTTGTCGGCGATCGTCCCACCGAACAAGAACCCTTCCTGCGGCACCACGACGACCCGATTGCGCAGCGATGCCAGCGTCGCGTCGCGCAGATCGACTCCACCGAAGGTGATCGTGCCCGATGTCGGGTCGTAGAGCCGTGCCATCAGCTTGGCGAGCGTCGACTTGCCGGCGCCGGTCGGGCCGACCAGTGCCAACCGCTCGCCGTCGGCGACGGTGATCGACACGTCGGACAGCACCGGGGTCACGGTCTCGGGGTAGCGGAACCCGATGCCGTCGACGACGAGAGCACCGGAGGCCGGCAGGTCGAGGTCGCCGTCGAGCACGTCGGGTTCGGTGTCGAGGATCCCGAACAGCTTGTGCAGCGACGCGGCCGATGACTGCACGGTGTTGTAGAGCTGCGAGAGCTGCTGCACCGGCTCGAAGAGTTGGGCGAACAGGAGCACTGTGGCGATGATCGTGCCGACCGACACCATGTCGCGCGTGTACAGCCAGCCGCCGACGCCGACGATCAGCGCGGTCGCGACCACACCGGCCGCCTCGACCAGCCCGAAGTACCAGGTCGACACGCGCACGCTGTGGACGTGGGCGTCGTAGAGGGTCCGGTTGGACTTCTTGAAGCGGCGTCGCTGCTCTGGCTCACGGGCGTACGCCTGGATCACGCGGACGCCGGCGATGCCCTCTTGCAGACCCGACAGCGTCTGGCCGATCTGCTCGCGCACGTCGAGGTAGGCGGCGTTCGAGTCGCGCTGGAACTTGCGCGAGGCCACGATGATCACCGGCATCACGAGCATGCCGACGAGTGCCAGCTGCCACGACATCGCGAACACCAGCACGAGGGCGAAGCCGACGAGCAGGATCGCCGACACGAACTGCAAGAGCCCCCACTGCACGAGCTCGGCCATCGACTCGATGTCGGCGGTCATGCGAGCCACGAGCACGCCGGACTTGTTGCGGTCGAAGAACGCCAGCGACTGCTTTTGCAGGTGGTCGAACACGCGGACCCGGAGGAGCCGCAAGAAGCCCTCGCCGGCGCGGTTGATGAGGATGAACTGTTGGCGCGCGGCGACGTAGGCGACGGCGGTGATGGCGATGAACACGATCACCGCATTGCGCAGGACTCCCTTGTCACCTGGGGTGATGCCGTGATCGATGCCCCATCGCAGGATCACCGGGCCGAGCACGACGCCGAGCGTGGACAGCGCGGTGAACGCGAGCGCGCCGGCGATCGTCCGCTTGAACGGTGACGCCATCCGCGCGGCTCTGCGCAAGACCTGCTTCGCCTCGTCGGCGTCGAGCATGTCCTCCTCGGCGACGGCACCCATCATCCAACCCATCAGTCACCACCTACCGACGACGACTGCGACTCTCGTTCGACCTGCTCGCGCTCCTCGTCGTCCGCAGCCGCCATCGCCGCGAGCACCTCGCGGTAGCGGGGTTCCTCGGCGAGCAGCAGCTCGTGCGGGCCGGCCGCAACGACGCGGCCCTCGTCGAGCAGCACGACACGGTCGGCGAGGGCGATCGTGCCGGGGCGATGGGCGATCACGATCGTGGTGCGCCCCTCCATCACCGTCGACATGGCAGAGCGGATCTCGTGCTCCTTCGACGGGTCGACCGCGGATGTCGCGTCGTCGAGGATCAGGACCCGCGGGTCGGACAGGATCGCCCGGGCGATGGCGATGCGCTGGCGCTGGCCGCCCGACAGGCTGTAGCCGCGCTCGCCGAGCATCGTGTCGTACCCGTCGGGCAGCCGACCGATGAACTCGGCCGCGCCGGCGAGCCGCGCTGCCTGCTCGATCTGCTCATTGCTCGCATCCGGCTGAGCGAACGCGATGTTGGCGGCGACGGAGTCGTGGAAGAGGAGCGTGTCCTCGAACACGATGCCGACGGCGCGGCGCAGGTCGTGCACGGCGAGATCGCGCACGTCGATCCCGTCGATCTCGATCCTGCCCTCGTCGACGTCGTAGAAGCGCGAGAGCAGCCGGGCGACGGTCGATTTGCCCGATCCGGTCGCACCGACGAGCGCGACCGAGTCGCCGGCGGCGAGGTCGAGCTCGAACCCGGCGAGCACGGGTGCCGTGGGGTCGTAGCCGAAGCGCACCGCACGGAAGCGCACCGCACCCCGCCGATCGCCTGACGGCAACACCTTGAGCACCTCGGGGTCGACGACGGCCGGTGCCGTCTCCAACACCTCGTTCACGCGCTCGAGCGCGGCGCCGGCGCGCTGGGCCCACGCGATCGTCATGCCGATCATCCGCAACGGTGACACGAGGAGCGCCACGTAGAGGTTGAACTGCACGAGCTGACCGACCGACATGGCCCCGTCGATCACCCGCAGACCGCCGACGCCGAGCACGGCGATCAGGCCGAGTTGGGGGAGCAGGTCGATCGCCGGGAGGTACTTGGCGCGGATCTTGGCGGCGCGGATCGACACGCCTTGGATGTCGTCGGCCTCCTTGCGCAGGCGAGCCGACTGCACCTCTTCGGCGCCGAACCCCTTCACGACGCGGACGCCGCCGACCGATTCCTCGACGACCGTGGCCAGTTCGGCCTGCTCGGCTTGGACCTGCATCACCGCCGTGTGGATCGACTGCGAGAAGCGCCGTCCGGCGACGTTCACGAGCGGGAGCGGCGCGAGGGCGATCAGCGCCAGGAGTGGGTCGGTGGCGAAGAGGATGATCGCCGCGGCGACGATCATCGCCAGGTTCGACAGTGTGATCGGGATCATCACCACGAACGACTGGATCTGGTTGAGGTCGCTCGACGCGCGGCTCATCAGCTGGCCGGTCTGGGCACGGTCGTGATAGCCGATGTGCAGCGACATGATGTGGTCGAACAGGCGCTCGCGGAGCCGTGTCTCGGTCCAGCGCGCCTCGCGGAACGCGTAGTAGCGGCGTAGCGCGGTGAACGTGCCGACGGCGACGCCGGCGAGCGCGATCAGGAGCGACCAGAGGAGCAGCTTGTCGCCGTGCTCGATCCCGCGGTCGATGCCGTAGCGCACGAGGATCGGCACGGAGATCTTGCCGATCATCCACAAGAGACCGATCAGCGACCCGATGATGAGGTTGCGTCGCTGTGCCCTCAGCGTCGACGACAAGAGTCGCCAGCGCGACGGCGGCCGCTCGTCGGGGTCAGGCGAGATGGTCTCGGGCATGGAGTCGGTGCGGCTCACGCGCTGAGCGCGCCGAGCATCGCTCTCACCTCGTCCTTCGGGCGTCCGATGAATGCTCGATCGGCGGTGACGATCAGGGGGCGTTGGAGGAGCTTCGGGTTGGCAGCGAGCACGGCCACGACCTGGTCGGCGCTGGCCACGTCGGCGTCGGTCAGGCCGAGTGCCTTCCACGTGTTGTCGCGGCGCACGAGGTCGGCGATGTCGCCGTCGAAGATCTCCACGATCTTGCGCAGTGCGGCTTCGTCGAGCGGGTGCTTGAGGTACTGGATGATCTCGACGTCGAGGTCGATGTCCGCCGCAACCCCGACTGCGTGTACCGAAGAGCTGCAGTTGGGGTTGTGGTAGATCGTCGCGTCAGGCATCACCTCCGAGATTACGAGCTGATCGGCACAGTGTTCTCATCGGTTGTCGACAAGGTGCGGAGAGTACGCTCGCGGCGGTGGGGCACGAGACTCGGGCCGAGCGTGAGACGCCGGCATCGGAGCCGGTGACTCCGCGGCCCGAGCCGATCTCCGCCGCTCGCGCGACGGCACCCGGCGGCATCGGCGATGCCGGACTGATCGTGGCCCGGGCGACGGTGTCTGCGCCCGCGCTCCCAGGCCGTAACGACACGCGGGTCCAGCGCTCGACGGCCATCCCGACGATCACACCCGAGCTCCGGCGACCGCCGCCGTCCGAGCTCGTGATCCGGCGCAAGGGCGGTGATCGCAAGGTCGACTCGAAGTCGGCGCTGACCGGGCTGAAGACGATCCCGATCATCCAGACGGAGCTGGCCAAGCAGACGGCGCAAGGTCCGACGCTCGAGCAACGGGTGGCGACGGAGCTGAAGCTGTTCGATGCGCACCTGCGGCGGCGTTCGAAGGCTGGCGAAGTGATCAACGAGGCGATCCGCATCGCCACCGTCGTCGACGCGACGGCGGGCGCGCTGGCGATGTCGATCGGCGACCCCACGCTGAAAGGGCGCATCGCCTCGGAGGTATCGGTCGCCTACGCCGCCGAGCTGAAAGCAGCGCTCGGTAAGCCGACGGACAACGGCGGTCGGGTGACCCGGACCGACCGAGCGATCGAGATCGCCACGGCGATCACCAGCGACGATCCGCTGATGCTGTTCATGACCGGGAAGGTCCAGAAGGAGGATGCCGCCTGGCGCATCCGCGAGATGGCCGATCGGGGCAAGCTCTTCGCCCACGAGATGTTCAACATCTTGAAGGACCGCTTCACGATGCAGATGGGGTCGCTGACGGAGAACCAGGTCACAGCGGGTGAGCGCAAGAAGGACACGATCACCACCGTCAATGCGACCGGCGCGGCGGTCACCGGCAACGCGAGCTTCGAGTTACGAGACCTCATCGGTGAGCTGTCGTTGAGCACGTGGAACGACGTGGTCGAGGACTACGTGCGCACGAAGAAGGGCGCCCGGGACAAGCTGCCGGCATGGTCGGGGGATGCCCTCAGCATGAAGGCGGCGGCCGCGGCGAAGCTCGGGGCGTTGGAGACGGCGGTATCGGATCCGACCCTCGCCCGGGTCAGCCTCGGGGCGAGCGATCTTGCGGCGGAACAGCTGAAGAGCGGGGCAGACCTCACAGCCAAACAGAGCGAGCACTTCCACCGCCTTCGAGGCGAGGAGACCGCGGCAGCCGCGGACTACGAGGGAATGCAGAAGTCACCGCGCGCGTATTGCATCGACAAGCTGAAGACCCGATATCAGATCGACGCCACGAAGGCCGCGCTCGCTGTCGATGCCGTCGTGTCGGCGCTGCTGACCGTACCGTTGACACTGACGAACGACTTGAACAGTCTTTTTGCCGACCGAGCCGATGGCGCCGCGGAGCCCAAGTACGGGTCGGTGTACAAGTCGGAGCCGGCACGCATGCAGCAGCAGGTGGACATCGGCGCCACGATCGGGAAGCCCGGCCACGACGCCAAGGCGATGGCGATGGGTTCGCCGGATCCGACGTTCACGACGTCGCGGGGAGCGAACTACATGCGCTGGCGGCGCGACAAGGACGAGCGCGAGACGGGCTACCACGGGCTCAGCGCCGACGAGCTGCCGGCCTTCGGAGCGATGAACCCGAACTTCCACCACACCAAGGGCGGCAACGCCAACATGGCCGAGTGGGATCGGAACGTCCAGAAGTACATCGGCATCGACTACGGCAAGAACTACTACGGCGACGTCCACTTCTTGTTGCGTGACGAGGTACGCCCGCGATCGACGTTCATCGCCCGCGGCATGGTGAGTGTGCAGGGTCGCCGCATCGAGCGGACCGACATGTGCTTCCTGCTCGCCGACATGATTCGGCTGTCGATGTGGGACTACGTCGATGCGATGATCGCCGACTACCGCAACGTCGGCAAGGTGGTGCTGACGAACATGGATGCCGAGGTCCACATCTACGGCACGATGGATCTCGCCACCGACGTCGCCGCGATGTACCTACAGCCCGCCGCCCACGCGGCGACCGTTGGCGCGCCGGCGAGGGCCAAGGCGTTTGCGCAGGCCAACAACATCGTCGTCCACGACATCGGCCAGCGCCCGGTCGGGTATGAGGTGCACGCACGTCAGGGTAAGCAGGGCGGCATCGACCTCACGGGCGCATTCTGATGCAGACCCGAGCGGCCTGACGCTCGGCGTCGCGGGCGGGGCCCGCACGCGTCAGACAACTGCGTCACACCCCCTGCGTAACTTTGTTCCTACCGACTCCTCCTGCAAGTGCAAGTGCAACCGCGTGCGCCCGGCGGCGCCCGCGAGAGGAGTTCGCATGTCCGTTTCCAGCCCCGACTTCAGTCCCGGCCCCGGCCGCATCCCCCGTGCGGGTGTCGACCCGATCACATCCGACTCGACGGCGCGCTCGTTCGTCGAGCTGCTCTGCCCAGCCCCACTCGTCGACGAGGTGCTCGTCGTCATGCTGGACGATCAGCGACGCGGCCTGTCGGTGCTGCAGGTCGCCGGCACGACCACGCCGGATGCGGTGTTGGTCGTCGCCGACGCGGTGTCCCGCATGGGTCCGCCCGAGTGCGCTGCCGTGGTGCTCGTGTCGTCGCGCCCGTCGTACCCGGTCGAAGCCGGCGATGTCGACCGTTGGATCGAGACGTCCGACATCCTCGACGACGCAGGCATCGAGCTCGTCGAGTGGTACGTCGTGTCCGAGCACGGCGTCGAGTGTCCACGCGACCTGTTCGGCGAACCGCCGCGCTGGTCCGAGTCGCGGTGGCGTCAATGAGCCGTTCCGCCGCGGGCGCGGCGCTCGGCAGGCGACAGTCGCAGGCCGGCCCCGCGCAGGCGGCGCAGCAGCTCACGACTCTCGACCACCTCCGCTCCCGCGGCGATCATCCGGTCGCGGTACTCCGCTGGGATGTCGTAGTGATCACCCTGGAACGCTCGACGCGGGATGTCGACCCGGTCGGCGAAGTCGTGCAGTTCGTCGTACGACGTGTCACTCACGAGGTGACACCACTTCCGGCCCCGCCACCACCAGCGCGCCTCGTCGATCAGGATCGTCACGCGCTCCACCATGCCACGTGTCGCGGTCCGCCCTGCCGAACGGCGTGACCGTGAGCTCGCCGTGCGGTGCAACACTGGTTCGGTGAGCGCGCCCGAGCCGGAGCTGGTGGTCGCCTGGCAGCAGTGGATCGATCGCCGCACCTCGACGCTCGAGCGGCTGCTGGCGCGCTACCGGGAGCCGCACCGGCATTACCACACCGCCAAGCACGTCCGGTGGGTGCTGCGCCATGTCGATTCGCTCGCCGCGATCGAACCGGTCGATCACCACGCCGACGTCGTGGCCGCCGCGTTCTATCACGACGCCATCTACGACCCTGCCCGCGCGGACAACGAACACGTCAGTGCCGAGCTGGCACGGCGCGACTTGGGCGAGCTCGGCTGGGCCACAGACCGAGTGGCGCGAGTGGCAGCGATGATCGAGGCAACCGCACACGTCGGCGCGGCCCCGGATACTGCTCCGGCTGACGTCGATACCGCCGTGCTGCTCGACGCCGACCTCGCGGTGCTCGGCGCCGATCCTGCGGCGTACTCGGCGTACGTCGCGGGTGTGCGCCAGGAGTACGCCCACGTCGACGACGACGCCTGGCGCGCCGGACGTGCCGCGGTGCTCGACGGCTTCTTGGCACGCGATGAGGTCTTCACCACTCCCACCGGCCGGGAGCGCTGGGAAGCGCACGCCCGCGCCAACATGGCCGCCGAGCTGGCCTCGCTGCGCTGACCGAAGCCAGCGCTCCGGCGACCCACACCCTCTGGCGTCCGCATCTGGGGCAGATTCGTTCCGCTTTCCGGAACGATCCTGACCCAGAAGCGTCCTGCCCCAGAAGCTGGGACACGGACGATCAGCCGGCGGAACGCACGTGCCCGAGCTCGAGTGCGGTCGCCCGGACCGCATCGGCCACACGTTCAGCAACCCCGACCTCGAACGCACCCGGGATGATGCGCTCCGGGGTCGGCTGCTCGACCATCGAGGCGAGCGCATCTGCCGCGGCGCGCTTCATCTCGATGGTGCAGCGGGTGGCCTGCACGTCGAGCATGCCGCGGAACACGCCGGGGAACGCGAGCACGTTGTTGATCTGGTTCGGGTAGTCGCTGCGTCCGGTGGCGATCACCGACACGTTGGCCGGCATCAGTTCGGGCATCACCTCGGGGGTCGGGTTCGCCATGACGAACACGATCGCGTCGTCGGCCATCTCGGCGAGCCACTCCGCTTCGATGATGCCGGGCCCCGACAGCCCGAGGAGGACGTCGGCGCCCTGCAACGCCTCGCGCACCCCACCGCGGCGGTCGTCGCAGTTGCCGTGGTCGACGAACCACTGCTTCGTCGGCGTCAGCCCCTCGCGCTCGCGGTGCAAGATGCCGGCGCTGTCGACGCCAATGATGTCGCCCGTCTCGTCACGTCCCGCACCAGCGTCGTAGAGCAGTTCGGCGACGGCGACGCCGGCGGCGCCGGTTCCGACGACGACGACCCGCAGGTCACCGACCCGCTTGTCGAGGACCTTGGCCGCGTTGATCAGGGCGGCGAGGGCGACGATCGCGGTGCCGTGCTGGTCGTCGTGGAACACCGGGATGTCGAGTTCCTCCTGCAGACGCCGCTCGATCTCGAAGCACTCCGGCGCCTTGATGTCCTCGAGGTTGATTCCGCCGAACGTCGGGGCGATGGCCTTGCCGACGGCGACGACCTCGTCGATCGTGAGCGCGTCGACACACACCGGATAGGCGTCGACGCCGCCGAATTGTTTGAACAGGATCGCCTTGCCTTCCATGACGGGCAGGGCGGCTTCGGGCCCGATGTTGCCCAGGCCGAGGACCGCCGTTCCGTTGGTGAGCACGGCGACGGCGTTCGAGCGGCCGGTCAGCGACCACACGCGGTGCGGCTCGTCGGCAACGGCCTGCGAGACGCGACCGACACCGGGGGTATAGGCGAGCGAGAGGTGCTCGGCGCAGTCGACCGCGCACCGGGCAGCGATCGAGAGCTTGCCACCCTGGTGGAACTCGAAGGCCGGATCGTCGGCGTACGGATCGGTCACCTCGATCGAGTCGGGGATCGTCGTCGTCGCCACGTCGACCGTGTCGGAGCCGTTCGTCGGTTCGACAGATGTGGTGTCGGATGTCGTGCTGGTGTTCATGTCGGTCCTTCGGGTCGTCGCAGTGCGAGGTGGTTGGTACCGAAGTCCGGCAGCGGAGCCCGCCGCCGGTTCCGGCTGGTCGGGCGAGTTCGTCGAGGTCGCAGCTATCGCTGCGCTCGGCTCCCCCGCCTGACCCGTACCGGAATGAGTACGGGAGCGGGGCCGCGTGCTGCTACCGCTGCGCCTGCTGCCGCAATGGCGGCAATGAGCACGATGGCGATGAGCACGCTGGCGACCTTAGCGCACCTCGCGCCGTGATCCTCGTGCAGGTCTGCCGGCGGGCCGGATCGTGTGGTTCACTGGACCCATGACCGATCTCGAGACGCTTCCAGCCGACGTCGATCTGGATCCGGTCGAGACAACCGAGACGGGCGAACCGACGTCGGCGCACATCGTCAAGACCAAGCGCGGCGAGAACGCCGCCGCGGTGGTGCTCGAGGCGCGGATCATGGGCACGCCGATCGAGGCGTTGTGCGGCTTCGTCTGGGTGCCATCGCGCGATCCCAAGCAGCTGCCGGTCTGCGAGCAGTGCAAGAACATCTACTCGATGTACAAGTCCTTCAACGGCGATCTCCCCGACACGCCGAAGGACTGACCCACGCGCGACGGCGCGCACGACGGTTGGGGACGAGTCCCGAACGTTGCTCAGTTCGACACGCCGACGGTCTGGATCTCGTCGACGTCGTAGTCGACGGTCACCGATCGTTCCAGCGACGGGATCGTCCCCGCTCCCTCGGACGACACGTACGCCAGCTCCCACACCGTCGTCACCGTCAACCGGTACGGAGCATCATCGGGCGACGACCGCCGATACGTGTAGCCGCACCACGGCGACTCCTCGACGACATCGAGATCGGGATGGACATCCTCGATCGGCACGCCCACGCCCTCGCAGGTCACGCCGTCTCCGTTCCCGAAGTCGTAGCGCGTCGAGGCCAGCCGTGGCGACACCGTGATCCACGCCAATCCGGCCTCGGCCGTCAGCGACGGCATCACCTGCTCGTCGACCGCCAACCACAACCCGACATTGACGATCCCCCCGACGTCCGCCGCCGGGTTCATCGCCGGCGCCGGCAACGGCACCAACGCGCTCGCCCGATCCCGCACACCCGGAATCAGGTCCGCCACCGTGACGTCGATCCGCACCACCCGCTCGGTGACACTCCCATCGGGGCACGTCACCCGGAACAACTTGAGCGTCGCCCCGTCGGCGGTGTCGAACACCACCTCGGGGCCATGACCCGCGGGCGAGAACGGAATGTCCTCCTCCGTGAAGTCCTCCGTCTCTGGATCGCGATCCAACCGCAACGGCACCCACGAACACACCGGCCCACTCCGCCCACCAACCCGCAGCACCGGCGACGACTCGGCGCCGACGCCAATGGTGCCGTCGCGCGGGTCGACGTAGAAGTCGGTGCCGGCCGCCTCGGCGCGTCCGCCGACACACAAGGTCGACAACGCGATCGCGATCACATGTCGACGACGCATGGCTCCGTTGCAGCACTCGGGTCGAGACGGCTCCCACCGTCCACTCGCCAAGTGCCTTGGCTGAGATTGACTCGGCTGCGCGACAAGCCTGCCGCGACTTCGTCGTTGATGATGATCTCACCAGTACTCGACGGTCGGTAGACGACGGTCGCATCGACTCGGCATAACTCCACGACTGCTTCGCTCGCGGGAGCGCCCCCCACCGAGTCAATTCGAAACACGGTCACGCTGTTGAACACGTCATGGCTCGGCCTGGCCAGAAATCCATCCGCAACTAGCGAGTCCAGAAAGTCATTGACGGTGTTCAGCGCAGTTCCTGACATGTAACGCTCAAGTTCGGCTCGAAGCTCGGGGTTGGCTGGGTCGGCCCCCGCCGCAAACAAGGCCTGCTCGCCTTCGTTCAGGTCGGCTTCGATCTCGGCGATCAGGGCTTCGGTCGACTGTTCCGTCGTCGCCGGTGCCACCTCGGATGTCGGCGGCGGCTCGGTTGCCTGCGGATCGGTGACCACGGGATCGGTCGTCGCCACCGCCGACGCCGTCGTCTCCACCACCGACGTCGGCGCGGTCGACCCGACCGGATCGTCACCGCCACCGGAGCACGCGACAACGACCAGACCGCCCGCGATCAGCGCCCCCAGGCTCCACCGCACGACGGCGACGATACTGCACCTCCCGAACACACCGATCCAGTGGGCGACCACCGACCGAAAGCGGAAGCGACCACCATGTGTTCAGAGCGCCGAGTCCAGCACCGCGGCGCTCAGCGCGGCGAGCTCAGAGTGGGAGGTCCCAGCTGCCGAAGCGAGTCTGAAGCTCATTCGTCCACGCCGTCCACGTGCCGGTGACCTGGAGCACGCCGAGCACCACCAGGCTCGCGCCGCCGACGATCATCAGCGTCCGGTAGTGACGCTTGACGACGGCGAACGCGCTCATCGCCCTGGTGAACGCCAACCCGCTGAGCAGCAGCGGCAAGCCGAGCCCGATGCAGTAGGCGACCGACAGCATCGCGCCACGGGCAGCCGTCGTCCCGTCGGTCGACGCCGACAGCC
>CAZQCP010000056.1:0-4274 GCA_964592115.1 uncultured Ilumatobacteraceae bacterium | reverse complement strand
TTGACGCTGGTCGACGCGAACATCCTGCTGTACTCGGTCGACGCCGACAGCCCGAGCACCGTACCGAGCGTGGGACCGATGCACGGCGTCCAGCCCAGCGCGAACGTGAACCCGAGCACCGGCGCGGCGAGCAGTCCACGACCGGGGACGCGGTGGATGCGGACATCGTTCTGGAGGGCCGAGAACCGGTCGAACGCCCCGGCCATCAGCAGACCGAGCAGGATCGTGACGACACCGAAGATCTGCGCCAGCCCGACGGCGTGGGTCCGCAGTGCCTCGCCGAAACTGCCGAACAGCGCACCGAAGGCGACGAACACGACGGACGTACCGAGCACGAACCCGAGCGAGCCGACGACCACCCGCCGCCGCACCCGCGAACGGGCCATCGGGGCATCTGCCGGCGCGGCCGCGGTCGGCGAGATCGCGGTCGAGGTCGCGGTCGCGGTCGCCGATGGGGCGAGTGTTGACGGCGTCGACGGCGACGGACCGGGTGCAGGACCCGAGGCGGATCCCGACGAGGCGGGTGCTGCTCCCGATGGTCCATCCGGCGTCGTGGTCGCCGACAGGTCGGCGGCGGAGAGTCCGGTGATGAACGACAGGTAGGCGGGCACCAGCGGCAACACGCACGGCGAGAGGAACGACAACACGCCGGCGGCGAAGGCGATGGCCAAGGCGACGATCAGCGCGCCGTCGGCCACCTGATCGGTGTCGGCGACGAGCGCCGCGAACATGTTCATCGTCCCTGCGCCTCCGCGAGCGCCGCCAGCACGGCTTCGTCGTCGAAGTCGACCGCGCCAGGGAACGTGCCCACCACTTCGCCGTCCGCGTCGAGCACGACCGTTGTCGGCACACCGAGCGCACCGAAGGCGCCGCGGAACTCGTTGCGGCGGTCGCGCCACACGTCGACGCTCAGCTGGTGACGGTCGATCTTGGCTTGGATCTCGTCGTCGACGTCGGCGGCATCGAGGTTGACGGCGACGATCTGCACGCCGTCGGAGATCTCCGATGAGGCGAACGCCTGCAATCCGGCCAGCTCCTCGTCGCACTCGCGGCACCATGTCGCCCACGAGACGAGCAGCGCCGGCGAACCGGCGAGCTCTTCGACGGACACCGCCTCACCGGTCATCAGGTCCTCCACGGCGTAGCCGGCCGATCCCGAGCCACCGCAACCGGCGCTCAGCGCGAGCGCGGTCGCGACGACGGCGACCATGACGACATGCAGCGAGCGGCGCATCAGTCCTCCACGATGATCTCGTAGCGGTCGCCCACGCTCAGGGGGCAGTAGCCCTCGTAACGCCCGGGCGCTCCGTAGGTGAACCGCAACTCGGCGCCGGCGGCGACCTGGTACGGGCCGACCGACTGGCCGACTGAATCCTCGTTGCGGATCAGGAGCGTGTCCCCCACCCGCAGCTCGATGCGCGTCGGCATGATGTCCACCTCGCCGCCCGCGTCCATGTACTGCTGGGTCCCCGCCGGCACGACCACCTCGAAGGTGGTCGGCTCGGGGACACTGTCGTCGCATGCAGCCAGCGTCGCCGCGGCGACCAACGCGACCGTCGCCATCACGACGGTCCACCGGAGCACGGACGAACGGTTCACGGTGCCTCGTCGCCGACGATCGCCGTCACGATGTGGTCGCCACTCACTTCGAACGTCAACGTCACTTCGAGCTCCTCACCCGGCTCGAGCGGCTCGACGACGTCGAACATCATCACGTGCAGGCCACCCGGCTCGAGCTTCACGACGCCGCCGGCGGGCACCTCGATGCGATCGATGTGCACCATCTCCATCATCGGCGCCGTCGTGGCGACGTCGTCGCCCATGTCGCCGCCGTCCATGTCGTCGCCCATGTCGCTGGTGTCGACCATGTCGCTGTCGTCGACCATGCGGGTCTCGTGCAACTCGACCCGACCGGCGATCGACTCGTCGACCGACGCCGCCAGGACGGCATCGTCGGCATCGCCCGTGTTGGCGATCGTCATGTACGCGGCACCGGCGGTCGCCATCATCGGCGACGTGCGCGCCCACGCATCACTCACGTCGATCACGGCGCCGGTGCTGTCGTCGCCGGCGCTCCCGTCGTCGCTGTCGCTGCCGCAGGCGGCGAGCAAGCCGCCCATGGCGAGCGCGACCACGGCCAGCCAGGAGCTGGCACGGCGGTGGGTGCGGGCAGTCGTACGAGCTGAGGTTGTCGAGAGGGTCATGTCGTCTCCTTGTTCGGTGCAGTGGTGAGCAGGGTGTCCAGGTCGGCGGCCATGTCGTCGGGGGTGAAACCGAACGGCCACTCGACGGCGACGGTGCCGGTGTCGTCGACGACGTAGGTGACCGCGGTGTGGGCGACGTCGTAGAGCTCGTCGCCCGGTTCGTGCTCGGCGACTTCGAACTGGACTCCGAACGCGGTCGCCGCCGCGTCGAGCTGGGCGGAGTCCTCTGTCCGCAGTGCGATGCCGCCGTCGAAGAAGTGGCCGAGGTACCCCGCGACGACGTCGACGGTGTCACGATCGGGATCGACCGTCGCGAATGCCACCGTGACCCGGTCGGCGAGGTCGTCGGGAAGGTCGTTGATGGCGATGCTGAGGTCGCTCATCGTCGTCGGGCAGATGTCGGGACACGACGTGTAGCCGAAGTACACCACGAGCAACTCGCCCGGGTCGGCACGCATCGCCATCTCCGAGCCGGCGGTCGCCGTCGGCATCGACACCGACGCAACCTCGAGGGCAGGTTCACGGACGACACCGGCGAGGCTGCGGTCGCCACCGTCGCCGTCGTCGCCACACCCGACGAGGGCCACACCGGCGAGGGCGAGGGCAGTCAGCGCACCGAGACGGCGCCAGGGGGACCCGCGTCCAGGGCGGTCGTGGGTTCGAACCTGCGTGGCATCTCCGGTCACGAGCACAGTGTCCGGTCCTGAACGCCCGCCCGCGTAGGGCCGAAGGTCCTCTCGGAGTGAGTGGTCAGCGAAAGTCGCGCGATGTCGTGGCGGCCGGCATCGGCAACGGGGCCAGGTGTTCGGCAACGACGTTGACGACACCTTCGGCACGCTCCAAGCGCCCGCGCACGATCATCGCCGGCGCCTCGCGGGCGACGCGCCGGAAGCGCGCCCAACACCCTTGTGACACGACGATGTTGATCAGGCCGGTCTCGTCTTCCAGGTTGATGAACGTGACCCCCTGCGCGGTCATCGGGCGTTGGCGATGGGTCACCACACCGGCCACGTGGACGGTCGTCCCCGGCCGCGGCGAGCGCAGCTGGTCCGATGTCAGCACACCCATCCGGTCCAGTTCGTCGCGGACGAAGGTCGTCGGGTGTCCGTCCGGTGACACGCCCGTCGCCCAGAGGTCGGCGATCGATTCCTCGACCGGGGTCATCCCCGGCAGCCGCGGCGCGTCCGATCCGGTGACCACACCGGCGAGGCGGCCGGGACGCGACTGGGCGGTCGCCCCGACCGTCCACAGCGCCATCCGCCGCTCGAGCCCGAAGCACTCGCCGAACACGCCCGCCGTCGCCATCGCTTCCAACTGCACGAGCGACAACTCCGGCACCCGCCGCACGAGGTCTTCGGTGTCGGTGTACGACCCGCCGGATTCCCGGCGAGCTTCGATCTCGGCGGCGAGGTCGGCGCCGATCCCGCGCACCGACCCCAACCCGAGGCGCACCGCCACGTCACCGGGTGAATCCGCACACGGCTCCAACGTCGCCGCCGCCAGCGAGGCGTTGAGGTCGGGCGAGCGCACCACGACCCCGTGACGGCGAGCGTCGCGGACGAGCGTGTGCGGCGACCAGAACCCCATCGGCTGGGCGTTGAGCAACGCCGCACAGAACGCCGCCGGCTCGTGGTACTTGATCCACGACGACGAGTACACCAGGTAGGCGAAGCTGACCGAATGCGACTCGGGGAAGCCGTAGTTGGCGAACGCCTTCATCTTCGTGAACAGCTCGTCGGCGATGTCGCCGGTGATCCCCCGCTCGGCCATCCCCGCGTAGAGCCGCTCGCGCAGGCGCTCCATCCGCGCCGCCGAACGCTTCGATCCCATCGCCTGGCGCAGCTCGTCGGACTCCGCCGGCGTGAACCCGGCGACGTCGATCGCCATCTGCATCAACTGCTCCTGGAACAGCGGCACGCCGAGCGTCTTGCCGAGCGAGTTCTCGAGCAGCGGATGGAGGTAGGTGATCGGCTCTTGGCCGTTGCGACGTCGGATGTACGGATGCACCGATCCGCCCTGGATCGGACCGGGGCGGATCAGGGCGCCCTCGACGACGAGGTCGTAGAACCG
>CAZQCP010000055.1:0-17260 GCA_964592115.1 uncultured Ilumatobacteraceae bacterium | reverse complement strand
GGCCTCACGGGGGTCATCGAGGTCCATCCCCCGAGCCGCGATCACCGGGTAGGCGGACCTCCGACTCAGTCCGGCGGCATGTGGAGTGGTGCGCCGGGGCGGGTGAGGCGGGTGATCCGGTCGGCGGCGTCGGGCCAACCGGCGATCAACTCCTCGCGCCCGCCGGTCGTGAACGACGAGGTCGTGAAGCCGGGCGTCATCGTGGTGCCGAACAGCGCGAACGTGCCGCCGGGCGCGAGCGCGCCGCCCATCCACGTGCCGATCGGCACGATCACCTGCGGTCGCTGCCCGCTCAACACGTCCGGTCCGAGGACGGGCAACTCGATCGAGCCGTCGGGGTGGAGGAGCGTCAACTCGACCGGATCACCGGTGTAGAAGTGCCAGACCTCGACCTCGGTGAGCTTGTGCATCGCCGAGAACGAATCTTGGTCGTCGGTCAGCGCGGCGTAGATGACGGTGCCGAGCACGGTGCCCGCGGGGATGTCATCCTCGGCGGTCAGCCGCCACGTCTGGTGGAACAGCCCGCCCTCCACCGGGATCGGCTGCAGGTCGAGCAGCTCGATGATCCGCTCACCATCCTCACGGGAGTAGCTCACAGCGGCGCCGCCACCGCGTCGAGGCCGACTTCGAGCATCGTCGCCACCGCCTCGTCGACGATCGGGCGGTGCGGGTCGTAGTCGGACATGTCGCCCGTGTGCTCCGCCAGCGGGTTTCCGTCGACGGTCAAGATCGCGCCGGTCTCGATGCCGTGCATCGCGGCGATCACGAACAGCGCCGAGCACTCCATCTCCACGGCGACGCACCCGGCCTTGGCCCACATCGCCAAGTCATCGCCGAGCACCGGGTACGGGTAGAAGATGTCGCTCGTCAACACGATGCCCTCCGTCGTGCGGGCGCCCCGTGCCGCGGTGCCGGCGCGCAGCGACTCGATCACCTCGACGCTGGCGACCGCCGGGAACCCGAGCGGCACGATCTTCGACGTCAGTCCCTCGTCGCGCACGGCGGCACGGGCGATCACGAGGTCGCCGTCGACGACGTCGGGCTGCAGGCCGCCCGTCGTACCGGCGCGCACCAACCGCTTGGCGCCGCCGCGGCACAGTTCCTCGAAGCACACCGCCGCGCCCGCCGAGCCGACGCCGTGCGACGCCACGCCGACCCACTCGCCGTTGTGTGAGCCGCCATAGAGCACGTACTCCCGGTTGTTCGAGATCTCGCGGGCGCCGTCGAGCAGCCCGGCCACGCGCGCCGCCCGGTTCGGGTCGCCGACGACGAGGATCCGTTCGGGCACGTCGCCGGCGCGGACGCGCATGTTCGGGAGCATCGTGTCGTCGGGTGTCGCGTTCATGGGTCCTCCTGGCGGATCGGGTGGCGAGATGTCACATTCGTGCCTGGCACCTGTGTGACGGTGTCAGATGGTGCGGTCGCTGCCACCGTCGATGGCGATCTGGGCGCCGGTCGTGGCGGCGAACGCCGGGCCGACGAGGGTGAGCACGGCGTCGGCGACGAGCGACGACGTCACCTCGGCGCCGAGCAGGTTGCGCCGCTTGTACTGCTCGACGGTCAGCCCGTACTTCTCGGCGCGCTGGGCGAGGAGCTCGTCGGTCCACAGCCCGGTGTCGAACACGGCGTCGGGGTGCACCGTGTTCACCCGGATGCGATCGGGCGCCCATTCGAGCGCGGCGACGCGGGCGAGCTGGGTGACGGCAGCCTTCGACGCCGAATAGGCGGCCGCTCCGGTGCCCGGCGCCGGCACGTTCTTCGATCCGATGATCACGACCCGACCGCCGACGGGCGAGCGCGACAGCATCGGGTGCAGCAGCCGCATCCCTGCGGCCACCGCGTCGAGGTTGATCGCCATCACGCTCGACCACGTCGCCGTGTCGAGGTCGGCGATCGTCGCCGACGCGCCGAACACACCGGCGGCCAGCACGGCGACGTCGACGCCACCGAACCGCTCGACCCCGCGCTCGATGGCTGTCTCGTGCGTGTCGGCGTCGGTGATGTCGAGCGCCTGGCCGAACCACGCGGGACCGCTGAACGTATCGACGACCGACTCGGATCGATCGAGCCCGACGACCGCCGCGCCGGCGTCGAGCAGGGCCGCCGCGCACGCCCGGCCGATGCCCGACGCGGCGCCGGTGACCACGGCGACCTGGCCGGCCAGCGGCGGCGGTGCGCCACCGAGGCGCAGCTTGGCCTGCTCGAGGTCCCAGTACTCGAGGTCGAACAGGTGGCCCTGGTCCAGCGGTACCCAGCCACCGAGGCGGTCCTCGCACGTGGAGATCACGTCGATCGTGTGGTGATAGATGTCGGCGGCGATGGACGCGTCCTTCGCCTGCACGCCCGCCGCCAGCATCCCCAGCTCGGGATCGAGCACGACCCGCGGCGCCGGATCGAGCATCGTCACCGGCCCGCGCGAGCGCGACTCGTGCGCGGCGAAGTAGGCCGCGTACTCGGCGACGAACCGGTCGACGTCGCGCCCCACGAGCGGCACCCGCTTCGTGCGGATCACGTGGTCCGGCGTGACCGGCCCGCGCGTCGCCACGTCGGCGAGGTCGTCGCGGGCGACGAACCGCATCACCGGCTCGTCGGTGTGGCGCGTGACGACCAGTGGCCGCCCCGCGGCGAGCGACATCTGGCGACGGAGCTCGGCGAGGTCGGCGGCACACACGTGCGGCGCGGCCTGCGCCTCGCGTAGCGCGGCCGCCGGCAGTGTCGCCACGTGTGCCGCCGCCCGGTCGATCAGGTCGAGGTGGCGCGTGTACGCCTCCTCACACGTGTCGCCCATCGTGAACAGGCCGTGGGCGAGGAGCACCAACCCGATCGTGCCGGCGTGCGCCTGCGCCGCCCACGCTTCGCGGACCGCGCGGGCCAGGTCGAACCCGGGCATCACGTACGGCACGTACACGACGTCGTCGCCGAACACCTGGCGAGCCAGCTCGTCGCCGCCCGGCACGTTCGTGATCGTCAGCACGAGGTCGGCGTGGCTGTGCAGCACCGCCCGCTGCGGCAAGAACGCGTGCAACAGCGCCTCGACCGACGGCTGCGGTGCGCCCGGGTCGAGCCGTGCCGCGGACAGCTCGCGCATCATGTCGGGATCGGACAAGGTGTCGAGGTCGGTGAGCGCCCGCAGGCGCGCCAGCGGCATCGGAGCGAATCCGGGCCGTTCGATCGTTGCCAGGTCCCACCCCGACCCCTTCACGTAGATGGCGTCGATCTCGGCGCCGGTGATGTCGTGCCACGGCGCCTTGACCGACGTGTTCCCGCCGCCGTGCAACACGAGCGACGGGTCGGCGCCGAGCAACCGCGACGCCACCACGAGCTCGTCGACCGCGTCGGCGCCGGGCGCCAGCGCCGCGGGGTCCCAGCGTTCGGCCATCAGTAGGGCGAGTCCCCGCCGTCGACGCTGATCGCCTGCCCGCGGATGATCGTCGCCGCGTCCGACAGCAAGAAGGCGATCACGCGGCCGACCTCGACCGGCTGGATGCGTCGCCCGAGCTGTTCGACCTTCATCCCGTCGAGCACCTCCGCTGGCGGGATGCCGATGCCCGGCGCCATCCAGTCGGCGCAGTACTGCAACATCGGCGTGTCGACCGCACCTGGGCACACGGCGTTCACGTTGATGTCGAACGGCGCCCACTCGGCGGCCAGCGACCGCGTCAGGCTGATGACACCGGCCTTGGAGGCGTTGTAGGCAGCCATGTTCTGGTAGCCGACCTTGCCGCAGTTCGACGACACGTTCACGATGCGCCCGCCGCCGTGCTCGCGCAGGTGGGCGCCGACCGCCTTGGCCATCGCGAACGGCGCCGTGAGGTTGACCGCCAGATGGTCGGTCCACGCGTCGGTCGTGGCGTCGAACGCGGCGTCCATCGCGATCACGCCGGCGTTGTTGACCAACCCGTCGAGGCGACCGAAGCGATCGAGCGCGGCGGCCACGAGTGCGGCGGGCGTGTCGGACGATCGGAGGTCGGCGACGACGGTCGCGGTGCGCTCGCCGTCTCCGTCGAGACGCGTCTGCGCGGCCAGGAGTCCGTCGCCGTCGACGTCGGTCATCACGACGTTCGCACCCTGTTCGAGGAGGATCTCGGTGATCCCACCCCCCATGCCGCCGGCGGCGCCGGTCACGACATAGACCCGATCCTGCAATGCCATGTCACACTCCTCGTGGTTCAGACACTTCTCTACCGTGCGGCGGTCTACTGTGCCGCGGTCACCAGGTCGAGCGGGCGGAGATCCCGCCGTCGACGACGAGGTTGGCGCCGGTGATCCACTGTGCCATCGGCGAGCACAGGAACACGCAGGCATCGCCGACGTCGGTCGCCGCGCCGAGCCGGCCGAGCGGCACTTTGTCCATCCAGCGCCCGACGCCTTCGGGCCAGTCGTCGGCGAGACCGGGCCGGTCGATCAACCCAGGTGACACCGCGTTCACTCGGATGCCGTGCTCGCCGAGCTCGAGGGCGGCCACCTTCGCGTGCATCAGCAACGCCGCCTTCGAGATGCCGTAGTGGCCGTGCCCGACCGCCGGCTGGGTCCCTTCGATCGACGAGATGTGCACGACCGACCCGCCACCACCGCGCTCGATCGTGTGCCGCGCGAACGCCTGCGTGATGCGGTGGCAGGCGGTGACGTTCGTGTCCATCATCGTCGCCCACTCGCCTTCGCTCATGTCGACGATGCCGGCGTGGGTCTGGGTGGCGGCGTTGTTGACGACGGCGTCGAGCCGGCCGAACGCGGCGACCGCGGCGTCGACGAGCGCATCGGCGGCGCCGGGATCGACGACGTCGAGGCGCACCGTGGCCGTCGGGACGTCGAACGTCGGCGGCTCGTCGGACCGGTACTGCAACACGAGCGACGCGCCAGCGGCAGCGAACCTGGCGGCGATGCCCGCCCCGATGCCCTTGGCGGCACCGGTCACGGCCACCACCTGACCGCTGAGGTCGATCTCGATCACACAGCCTCCTCGCATGCCAGCCCTCGATGGGCTGGTTGTCTGACAACGTAACCACGGGCCAGACAACAGTCAAAGGGCTACATTGGCCCGCGATGGACGTCGACGTGGCCGAGCCGAAGCGACCGCCTCGGCGTGCGGGCAAGCTGTCGGCGCACGTCGCCGACGACCTGCGCGACCGGCTCGGCCGCGGCGAATGGGCCGTCAACGAGAAGCTCCCCACCGAGTTCGAGCTCGCCGACCACTACGGCGTGTCGCGGGCCACGATCCGCACGGCGCTGCACGAGCTCGACCGCCAGGGCCTCACGATGACGAACCACGGCGTCGGCACGTTCGTCACCGCCGTCGGCCAGGTCGTGGCCGCCGACCTCCAGCGCCTCGAATCGATCTCGCAGACCATCGTGCGCATGGGCCGCACGCCGAGCAGCACGTTCCGCACGATCGCCATCCGCGAGTCCACCGACGAGGAGGCGACGGCGCTGGGGATCCCGGCCGGTGCGCCCGTGCTGTTCATGCAGCGCGAGATCTTCGCCGACGGCGAGGGCGTCGCCTTCTCCCACGACGCGATCCCGCTGTCGATCCTGCCCGCCGACTTCGACGTCCGCACGGTCGACGGCTCGATGTTCGCGCTGCTCGAAAGCCACGGTGTGGTGGCCCGATCGTCGATCGCCACGATCCACGCTTCCCTCGGCCGCGAGGTGAGCTGGGGAGGGCTCCCCGACGGCACGCTCTACGAGCTGCTCGAACAGGCCCACTTCGACGACGCCAACCGCGGCGTCGCCTACTCCAAGACGTGGTTCATCGAGGGCCGCTTCCAGTTCAGCATCGTCCGCGTGCGATAACTGCGTTACTGTGCGTCGAGATGTCTGACAACGCGGACCCTGTCGGCACCGCCTTCGACGCGCCCACGATCGCGTGGGTCGACGGCGCGCTCGAACTGATCGACCAGACACGCCTGCCCCACGACGAGATCGTGTTGCGCTGCACGTCGGTCGACGACGTGGTCGACGCGATCCAACGCCTCGCCGTGCGCGGCGCCCCGGCGATCGGTGTCGCCGGTGCGTACGGCGTGGTGCTCGCGGCGACGGCCAACGATCCGGCCGCCGCACCCGCCGAGTTCGCCGCCGACGTGGATCGCCTCGCCACCGCACGGCCGACCGCCGTCAACCTCGCCCGCATGGTCGCCCGCACCGCCGCCACGGCGACGTCGGTCGAAACCGCGCTCGCCACCGCCGACGCGATCCGTGCCGAGGAGCTCGCGGCATCGTTCGCGATGGGTGAGCTCGGCGCCGACCTCTTGATCGAACTGTGCGGCGATCGGCCGCTGCGCGTCATGACGATCTGCAACACCGGCGGCCTCGCCACCGTCGAGCGGGGCACCGCGCTCGCCGTCATCCAGACGCTGCACGAGCGCGGCAAGCTCGCCGAAGCCGTCCCGCTCGAGACCCGACCGCTGTTGCAGGGCGGACGCCTCACCACGTGGGAACTCGCCCGCATGGGTGCCCCGTTCCGGCTGATCGTCGATTCGGCGGCGGCGTCGCTGCTCGCCCGCGGGTACGCCGATGCCGTCGTGGCCGGCGCCGACCGCGTCGCCGCGAACGGCGACACGGCGAACAAGATCGGCACGTTCGCACTCGCGCTCGCGGCGCGTCACGCCGGTGTGCCGTTCGTGATCGTCGCCCCCGAGTCGACCGTCGACGTCGACACCGCGAGCGGCGACGACATCGAGATCGAAGACCGCGGCACCGACGAGGTCGCCGCGATCCGAGGAGTGGCGCTGTGCCCACCGGGCACGCGCGCCATCAACCCCGCGTTCGACGTGACGCCCGTCGAGTTGATCGACGCGCTCGTCACCGACACGCGGGTCGTGCGCTTCGGCGAAGGTCAGACGGTCCGGGAGCCCGTCACCGACCCCGCCCAACACACCGGCACGGACACCCCCCAACACACCGGCGCGGTCACCTGACCACCTCCGGCTCGACACCAGTACCAACAGGAGCAGCGATGAACATCACCACCAACCGCACGGTCAGGTCGCTCGTCGGCCTCGTCGCCGTCGCCGGCCTCGTTGCCGCGGGCTGCGGCTCCGACGACGACTCGGGCGACTCGGGCACCACCGACGACTCCGTCGCCGGCAGCGACGACACCACGGACGCGCCCTCCGGCGAGGGCGCCGACCTCATCTACCTCCCGCCGACACCGATCGGTGGCAACCCGTTCCTCGAGCTCGGCTGGCAGGGCACCCAGGCGGCAGCCGCGGCCCACGGTGGCGGGGCGAAGATGTTCGAGTCGACCGACCTCAACAGCCGTCGGGCGAACCTCGAAGCAGCCATCGAAGAGGCGCCGGCGATCGTCGTGATGAACACGTTCGACTTCACCGACCTCGCCCTCGAGTTCGCCACGTCGACGCCCGACCAGGAGTTCATCCTCATCGACTCGTGCCCCGAAGCGCCGCCGGCCAACCTGCACTGCGGCGTGTTCCGCGAGTACGAGGGTGCCTACCTCCTCGGCATCATGGCCGGCTCGCTCACCGAGACCGGCAAGGTCGGGTCGGTGGGAGCGCTCGACATCCCGTTCATCCACCGCTACTCCGACAGCTTCGCCCTCGGCGCCCAGTCGGTGAACCCCGACGTCAGCGACTCGCAGCTGTTCATCGGTGGCGACAGCCCGTTCACGGATCCCGCCCGGGCCAAGGAGCAGGCGCTCGCCCTCGCTGCCCAAGACGTCGACCACGTGTTCGCCGTTGGCTCGGGCTCGAACGGTGGCGTGTTCGAAGCGGCCGCTGAGCAGGACTTCTTCGCTTACGGGGTCGACATCAACGAGTGCCCGGCAGCGCCCGGCCACGTCGTCGACAACAACTTGAAGCTCGTCAACGCGGTCGTCGAGCAGCTCGTCGATGCCGTCCTCGACGGTTCGGCCGGTCCGGTCGTGTCGTTCGGCCTGGCCGAAGGAGCGATGGGCGTCATCGCCCTGAGCGACGACCTCGCCGACAGCGGCTGCGTCATCGCCGACCACCCTGACGTGATCGAGCTCGTGCAAGCCGCACACGACCAGATCGTCGCCGGCGAGCTCGAGATCCCCGATCCGCTCACGGCGGGCTGACGCCCGTCGGGTCACGTCGAGCACTGACCAGCCAGTCGTATCCATGACCGTCGAGCTCGAGCTCCGCTCGATCACCAAGCGCTACCCAGGGATCGTCGCCAACGACGGCATCGATCTCTCGGTGCACGCCGGTGAGGTCCACGCCATCGTGGGCGAGAACGGGGCCGGCAAGTCGACGCTCATGTCCATCCTGTACGGGCTCACCACCCCGGACGAGGGCGAGATCCTCGTCCGGGGCGAGCCGGTGCACTTCAAGTCGCCGCTCGACGCCATCCACGCCGGCCTCGGCATGGTCCACCAGGCGTTCCAGCTGTTCCCCACGATGACGGTCGCCGAGAACGTCGTCTACGGCGCCGAACCGCGGCGCGGGCTGCTCATCGATCGCGGCGTCGCCCGCCGGCGCGTCAGCGAGCTCGCCGACCGGTTCGGGCTCGGCGTCGACGTCGACGCCCGCGTCGAAGACCTCGGCGTCGGCGCGCTGCAGCGCGTCGAGATCCTGAAGCTCCTCTTCCGCGACGCCAGCGTGCTCATCCTCGACGAGCCGACCGCAGTGCTCACCCCGCAAGAACGTGACGCGCTGTTCGAGGTGATCGCCCAGCTGCGCGCCTCGGGCCGCACGATCGTGTTCATCACCCACAAGCTCAACGAGGTGATGGCCACGAGCGACCGGGTGACCGTGCTCCGGCGGGGCCGCGTGGTCGACGAGCACCTCGTGGCCGACACGACACCGGCGGCCCTGTCGCACGCGATGACGGGCCGCGACGTCGACACGTCGCGGCGCCACCACGAGCATCCGGCCGGGGCACGCGTGCTCACCGTCGACCACCTCGACGTCGACGACGTGACCGGCGTGCGCCGCGTGAGTGACGTGTCGCTGCACGTCGACGCCGGCGAGATCGTCGGCATCGCCGGCGTGACCGGCAGCGGCCAGAACGAGCTCGTCGAGGCGCTCGTCGGGCTGCGCCGCGCCACCAGCGGCACGCTGCGCCTGCTCGCCACCGACCTCGGACCGCTCGGCGTGCGCGCTCGCCGCGACGCTGGCGTGTCGTACGTGCCCGAGGACCGCCAGCGCGTCGGTTCCGCCGGTGGCGCCTCGACCGCCGACAACTTGTTGATGGGCTACCAGTGGAAGGAGCGCTTCCAGCGCCGCCGCTGGCTGCGCAGGTCGGCCGTCGACGAACACGCCCGCGAGCTCGTCGACGCGTTCGACATCAAGGTGTCGGGCATCGATCAGCACGTGCGTCAGCTCTCCGGCGGCAACCTGCAAAAGGTCGTCGTCGCCCGCGAGATGAGCCACGACACGCCGCTGCTCGTCGTGGAGCAACCGACGCGCGGTGTCGACGTCGGCGCCATCGAGTTCATCCACGGCCGCATCGTCGAACAGCGCGATGCCGGCCGGGCGGTCGTGTTGATCTCGACCGAGCTGTGGGAGATCCTTGCCCTGTCGAGCCGTGTGCTGGTGATGTTCAGCGGTCGCATCGTCGCCGAGCTCGACCCGCACGCCACCGACGAAGCCGAGATCGGGCTCTACATGACGGGTGCCCACGACGACATGGCCCAGATCGCGAACAGCGGCACGGGAGCCGCCGGTGGCTGACCGCACTCCACCCCGCCCTGCGCCGACCCAAGCAACGGTTGGGGACGGGCCCCAGCCGTTGCTTCTTTTCCACAGGGTGCGCACCCGCGCCGCCGACGCCGTGGCCAGCCCGCTCGTGTCGTCACTCGTGATCGCCTTCGTCGTCGTCGGGCTGATCATCGCCGTGTCCGGCACGAACCCGTTCACCGCCTACTCCGAGATGTGGAGCGGTGCCACGTCGGGGTCGGGACCGAAGACGGTCGTCAACCGCGCCATCCCGATCGTCGGCATGGCGCTCGCCATCTCCATCCCGTTCCGGATGGGGATCATCAACCTCGGTGCCGAGGGCCAGATGGTGCTCGGCGGGCTCGCCGCCACGCTCGTCGCGATCCACCTGCCCGGGCCGGGCCCGTTCGTGATCGTGGTCGCCTTCGCCGCCGGCGCGGTCACCGGCATGGCCTGGTCGCTGCTGCCCGCACTCGGTCAGGTCAAGCTCGCGCTGCCGATCCTCATCACGAGCCTGCTCCTGAACGCGCCCGCGAAGGCGCTCGCCAGCTACCTCGTGAAGTACTACTTCGGCGACCCGACCGCCACGTCGACGGCGACCGTACCGATCCCGCCCGAGACGCACATCCCGACGCCCGACTGGCTCGGCGACGCCAGCATCACGTCGATCTTCGTCGTCATCCTCGTGACCATCATGTGGCTCGTCAACGGCCGCACGGTGCCCGGTTACGAGAGCCACGTGTCGGGGATCAACTTGCGCTTCTCGCGATATGGCGGCGTCGACGTGGCCCGCCAGACCGTGCTCGGCATGGTCTCGGGCGGTGCGATCGCTGGTGCCGTGGGCGCCCACCTCGTGCTCGGCCAGGCGTTCCGGTTCGTCGACAACGACCTCGCCGGCACCGGCTTCGCGTGGACCGGGTTGCTCGTGACGCTGCTCGCGTTGCATCGACCTTGGCCGATCCTCGCCGCTGGTGTGTTCTTCGCCGGGCTCCAGGTCGGCGGTCTCGCGATGCAGCGCTCCGCCAACGTGTCGTGGCAGCTCGCCCAGGTGCTGCAAGCTGCCGTCATCCTCGCGTTGGCGTTGCGGCTCGTGCTGTTCCGCCGTCGAACGTCCGTGGAGACCGACGAGACCGATCCCGACATCGGCAGCGGCGCGCTGACCGAAGCGGCGGCGGTGTTGATGGGCACGCCACAGCCGCACGGCGTGCTGGCCGACGAACCGGGGGAGCGCTGATGTTCGACCAGATGTTCGACGCCGCGCTCCTTGCCTCGATCCTGCGGGCGAGCATCCCGATCTTGCTCGCCGCGATCGGCGGGCTCGTGTGCGAGCGCGCCGGCGTGTTCCAGATCTCCCTCGAAGGCATGATGCTGCTCGGCGCGTTCACCGGCGTCGCCATGTCCTACGCCTCGGGCAATGCCTACGTCGGCGTGCTGGCGGCGATCGTCGCCGGCACGGTCACGTCGATGTTCCTCGCCTTCGGCAACGTCACCCGCGGCGGTGATCCGATCGTGATCGGCGTCGCCGTGAACCTGTTCGCGCTCGGGCTCACCGGATTCCTGCTGCCGCAGCTGTTCGACGTGCGCGGCGTGTTCCGCGATCCTGCGATCGCCGGGCTCGGACGCTTCGAGATCCCACTGCTGAGCGACATCCCGGTCATCGGTCCGGCGCTGTTCCAGCTGACACTGCCCGGCTACCTCGCGTTCATCGCCGTGCCGGTCCTGTGGGTGGTGCTGTTCCGCACCCCGCTCGGGCTGCGCCTGCGCGGTGTCGGCGAGCGGCGCGTCGCCGCCCAGACGATGGGCGTGCCCGTGACCGCCTATCAGTACTGCGCCGTCGCCTTCTCCGGGGGCATGGCGGGCCTCGCCGGCGCCCAGCTCTCGCTCGGCAACGTCGTGCAGTTCGCCGAGAACATGACCGCCGGGCGCGGCTGGATCGCCGTCGTCGCGGTCCTGCTCGGCCGGGCCCACCCGTTCGGCGTGCTCGGTGCCTGCCTGCTGTTCGGTGGCGCCGAAGCCGTCGGGTTCCGACTGCAGGGCAACGGCATGGCGGTGCAGGTCACCGACGCGCTGCCGTGGGTCGTCACGCTCGTCGCCCTCGTCGCCGCCCGCCGTCGCTTCGTGCGCCTCAACGACCTCACGGCGGCAAACGCATGAGTGAAGGAGAAGACGTGACCCAGCGCTTCGTCGCCGATCACCTCGTCACCACCGCCGACGCGCCCGTGGTGTCGCCCGGTGTCGTCGACGTCGCCGACGGACGTGTCGTGTGGTCCGGCGCCGCCGCGGACGCGCCCGCCCACGACGGACCGACCGCACAGCTCGCCGGGCTCGTCACCCCCGGGCTCGTCAACACGCACTGCCACACGCCGATGCTCCTGCTGCGCGGCACCGGCGAAGGGCTGCCGACCGACCGCTGGCTGACCGAGGTGATGTGGCCGCGCGAGGGTCGCCTCGTCGGCGACGACGTCAGCGCGGCGATGCGCCTGGGCGCCGCTGAGATGCTCGTCAACGGCATCACGACGACGAACGAGATGTACTTCTACGGTGACGAGGTGGCGACCGCCGCCGCCGAGGTCGGGCTGCGCTGCACCGTCACCGCTCCGGTCATCGAGGCCGACGACTTCGCCAAGTTCGGCAGCGTCGACGACCAGCTCGCCCGCACGTCCGACATGCGGGCGAAGTGGGCCGACCATCCGCTGATCGAGGTGGGCATCGGCCCCCATGCCGCGTACAGCCTGTCGCGTGACGCGCTGACGAAGGTCGCCCAGTTCGTGGCCGCCGATCCGATGGTGCTGCACATCCACGTCGCCGAGCAGCCGAGCGAAGGCGACGGCGTGTTGGCGGCGACCGGGCTCAGCGTGCCCGCCTACCTCGACGAGCTCGGTCTGCTCGGTCCGCGCACGGTCGCCGCCCATTGCGTGTGGCTGTCGCGCGACGACATCGAACTGTTCGCCAGCCGCGACGTGAAGGTCGCCCACTGCCCGTGCTCGAACGGGCGTCATGCCAGCGGCATCGCCCCGGTGCTGCAGATGCTCGATGCCGGGATCACCGTCGGCCTCGGCACCGACGGTCCGGCGTCGCACGACCGGCTCGACCTGTTCGCCAACATGCGCGCCGCCACGTGGTACGCCCGCCTGCAGGCGATGGACGCGTCAGCGATGCCGGCGCGCCTCGCGTTGGCGATGGCCACGAGCGCCGCGGGTGACGTGCTCGGGCGGCACGACGTCGGCCGTCTCACCGCCGGCGCCCGGGCGGACTTCGTGCGCACCGATGTGACCGCGTCGGCCTTCGAGCCGGTGCTCGACGCCGAGCAGTACATCGAGCGATTCGTGTGGGCCGGGTCGCCGGGCTCGGTGCGCGACGTGTGGGTCGGCGGCCGCCAGGTCGTCGCTGACGGCAACTGCACGACGATCGACGAAGCGGCGGCGCGCGGCGACGTCGTCGCCCGGGCCCGACGGCTGGTCGAGGGATGAGTGCCGCGCCGGACCGGGTGAGCTTCCGCGGCGTGTGTGGCGTGGTCGTGGACATCGAGGGCACGACGAGCGCGACCGAATCCGTCCACGTCGGCCTCTACGACTTCGCCAGGCCGCGAATCGAAGGCTGGTTGCGCGACCACGCCGACGACGCCGAGATCAGCGACGCGATCGCGGCAACGATCGCCGACGCCGGTCTGGCAGCCGACGCCACACCCGCCGACGTCGCCGCCGTGATGCACGCTTGGATGGACGGCGACGTGAAGGCCACGCCGCTGAAGACCGTGCAGGGACAGATCTGGGCTGCAGGTTTCGCCGCCGGAGCGCTGGAACCGCACTTCTTCGCCGACGTCGAGCCCGCGCTGCGTCGCTGGATCGACGGCGGCATCGCGCTCGCCGTGTTCTCGTCCGGTTCGGTCACGGTGCAGCGGCCGTGGTTCGCCAACGGGCTGCCCGGAGACATCAGCGGACGGATCGACGGCTACTTCGACACCGTCAACGCTGGCAACAAGCGCCAGGCCGCTTCGTACGAGACGATCGCCGCCGACCTCACGGCGCGTTGGTCGTGCAGCGCCGGCGAGCTGCTGTTCCTGTCCGACGTCGCCGAGGAGCTGGATGCGGCGGCGGCCGCTGGTTGGCAGACTGTTGGGGTTCGCCGACCTGGCGAACCGAACGCCGGTGCCGATTTCGGCGACCACCGGGTCGTCGCCGGCTTCGATTCGATCGACCTGGAGACACCCGTGTGATGGCCCAACTGTCCGCCGATGTGGTCCGAGCCGCCGGGGCGCGGCTCGCTGCCGAGTCGGCGCGCCTCGCCGGCAACGGCTGGATGCGCGGCACGTCGGGCAACCTGTCCGAGGTGCTCGGACGTGAGCCACTCGCACTCGCCGTCACGTCGAGCGGCGTCGACAAGGGCGAGCTGACCGACGCCGATGTCGTCGTCGTCGACGCGTCCGGCGCCGTCGTCGACGTGCCCGGACTCGAACCGCGCCGGCCCTCGGCCGAAGCCGCGCTGCACGCCCGCATCGCGGCGGTCACGGGAGCGGGCGCCGTCGTCCACGTGCACGCGCTGAGCGCCGTCGTCGCCGGTAACCGCTGGCCGCGCGGCATCGCATTGCGCGACATCGAGATGCTGAAAGGGATCGGTCGCGCCGCCCACGACGATGAAGTCGTCGTGCCCGTCATCACCAACAGCCAGGACATGGTCGAGCTCGGCGACCGCTTCGCCGCCGCACACGACCCCGCCGTTCCAGCCGTCGTCGTCGCCGATCACGGCCTGTACGTGTGGGGTGCCGACCTCGTCCAGGCCCGCCATCACACCGAGTCGATCGAGTGGCTGCTGTCGTACGCACTCGCCACCGACCCGGCACCGAACCACAAGGAGACGCCATGACCCTGCTCGTCACGTGGGCCGACACCGACCCCGACACCCCGCTCGTCCAGACCACCGACACCGACGAGATCGCCCGCCAGCTCGACAAGATCGGCATCGCCTTCGACCAGTGGGAAGCGACCGCCGACCTCGCGCCCGGCGCGTCGACCGACGACGTGCTCGCCGCCTACCGCGATGAGGTCGACAGGCTGATCGACGAACACGGGTTCACCGTCGTCGATGTCGCCCAGCTGCAGCCGTCGGACGACCCGTCGTGGCCCGACATCGCCGCCGGCGCTCGTGCCAAGTTCCTCGAAGAGCACACCCACGGCGAAGACGAGGTTCGCTTCTTCGTACGCGGGTCGGGCGTCTTCTACCTGCACATCGACGGCCACGTCCACGCCGTGCGCTGCGAGGCCGGTGATCTGCTGTCCGTGCCCGCGCTCACCACCCACTGGTTCGACATGGGCACGTCACCGAACTTCGCCGCGATCCGCTTCTTCCTCAACGAGGACGGCTGGGTCGGCGAGTTCACCGGCGACCCGCTCGCGTCGAGGTTCGCCGACTTCGACACGCTCACCACGTGGAGCTGACCGCATTGCATCCAGGGTCAGACACCAGATGCAACAGCTCACACGCTCGCCATGTGGAGCTGACCGCATTGCATCCGGGGTCAGACACCAGATGCAACAGCTCACACGACGTTGGCCGGCCTGGCGTTGGTGCGTCGTTGCATCTGGTGTCTGACCCTGGATGCAATGCTCGGCCGAGCGGGGTGGCAGCGGTGCCGCGATGACGTCGTTCATGGCGCGCAAGCGCGCTGAGCTGGCGGCTCGCGGCATCGACCCGACCCGCCTGCCACCCGGGCAATACGCCACCGACCGGTTCCCCGTGCTCCACCTCGGCGCGGTGCCCGACGTCGACCTGGCGACGTGGAGGCTGACGATCGGGGGCGACGCGATCACCCAACCGGTCACGTACACGTGGGACGACCTGAAGGCGCTGCCGCCGAGCGAGGTGACGGTCGACATCCACTGCGTCACGAAGTGGTCGAAGTTCGACATGGCGTGGCAGGGCGTGGCACTCGCCGACGTGCTCGCGCCAGCCGGACCGCTCCCCGACGCGACGACGTTGCTCGCCTGGGACGGCGACGGCTATTCGGCGAACCTGCCGTACGCGGAGCTGCTCGCGAACGTCGCGCTGGTGGCGTGGGCCGTCGACGGCGAGCCGCTCGAACCCGACCACGGTGCCCCGCTGCGGCTCGTCGTTCCCCACCTGTACTTCTGGAAGTCGGTCAAGTGGCTGCGGCGCATCGAGCTGTGGCGTGACCCCGACGTGCTCGGCTTCTGGGAGCACAACGGGTACCACGAACACGGCGACCCGTTCCGCGAACAGCGGTACTGGGGCGACGACGCGTGACCGAGCTGTCGCGGCCGCTCGTCGCCTTGCTGGCGTCGACGTTCGAGACCGCCGGCCCGACCGAACGCCACGACGTCGAGCGGTTGCGTGAGTCGTTGACGGTCGCGCTCCGTCGCTGTCTCGACGAGCCAGGCGCGACATGGCTCGACCTCGTGGAACGCGGCGCGGCCGCGGGCGAGTGGGACGAGTGGCGCGTCGCCAGCCTCGTCGCCGCCGTCGATCCGTCGTGCGATCCGGAGCCCGAGGTCACCCGCGACGTGCTGGCGACCTTGACCGAGGAGTTGGTCGGTCGCCGCGACGTGCTGCCCGGCCCGTGGGAGGGCGCCGAGCGCCAGGCGTCTGTCGAGTCGCCGCGCTGGCGCGCCGGGCTGCGCCGACGAGAGATCGTGTTCACGATCGAGCGGGCCGTCGTGTGCGTCGAGTCGCTCGACGCCGATGGGCTGCGGGCGTGTGCGGCGCGTGTCGTCGAACGCGACGTGGACGGCGCGTATCCCGGCCTCGCCGACGCGCTGACCGCGTGTGCCGACGACGCGTCCGCGGGCGCGTTGTCGCCGTCGGCCCGCACCCGGCTCAGCGACGCCCTCGCCCACACTCCCTTCGCCGCCGCCATCGCCCGCCTCGCGTGATGGGCGCCGACTGATGCGGCCCGGCGCGCGCCGCTCGCGCCGGTCCCCACCCGTGCGCGACCGGTACAGATCCGCGACGTGATCAAGTCGGCGTGGACCGCCAACACCCCCGGGCACCAGTGAGGTTCTTGCGCGGCAGGTGCGACAGGATCTCATCGGCGACCCGTGTTCGAGCGGGTGGCCGCCATCGCGGGCGGAGCTCCGGCGTCGACGCGTCAACAGACCCAGTTGTAGGTGATCTCCTCGTCGATCATCAACACGTCGAGCGTGCCGCTGTCGGCGACCCAGCGTGCGACTCCGTCGTCCCACACCACGAGCGTGCCGAGGTCGTCGCCGGGTCCCGGTGGGGCGACGCGGGCGAAGCCCTGCGCGCCGACGACCGGCGATGGCTCGCGCTCAGCGGCGAGGGCTTCGTCGATGCGATCCTGCAGGTGCTCGTCGATCGGGTCGTGAGGCGACCGGACGATCGGATACCACCAGGTGCCGTCGTGCAGGAGCGGCTCGTTGCCACACGCCGGGTAGAAGCCCACCCCTTCGAACACGCCGACGATCTCGACGACTTGGGGCTGGATCGTGCCAGGTGCGCTCACGGGCGGCGTTCCACTCGTGTTGTCGGGAGGTTGCGATCCCGCTGGCGCCGACCCGTCTGAGCCACACGCACCGAGTACGAGACAGCACGCCAGCGTGAGCGGCGCCAACTTGCGATACAGCACGGTCATATGGATTGGACGTCGCCGCCAC